>JAYTQR010000001.1:0-5661 GCA_043746615.1 Gammaproteobacteria bacterium
CCACCATAAGGCTCGCCGCTCGCGATCTTCGCGGTGTAGTCGACGCCGGGGGAGGCCAGTGTCTGCAGTTCTTTGCGTTGGTGCCACCGCGTGTGATGCGTGGCCAATTCCCCCGGACGTAATGTGCCGTGTTCGAGTGCGCGAGCAGGAATCGCGAATCGACTATTCCAGTATTCGTCGAACGTCGCCGACAGCTGCGTGACGATCGGCCCAGCCGAGAAGACGTCGTCGTCCGCAAGCTGCGACACGGGGTCCATTTGAAAGTATTGATTGCCGATATTGCGGCCGCCGACGAGCGCTATCGAATTGTCGACGACCAGCAGTTTATTGTGCATGCGATAGTCGAGGCGATTGGCGTTGAACGCAAACTCGAGAGCGCGCAATAGCAGAAAATGCCCCCGGTACCTGAATGGATTGAACACGCGTATCTCGATATCGGGACGTCCGTCGAGCGCCGCGAGCTGCGAGTCCCCGGGCACGGTATCGGCGTCGTCGACCAACACGCGCACGCGCACGCCACGCGCGGCCGCACGTACCAGCGCATCGGTCAGCAGCCGCCCGGTTTGGTCGCCCCGGAAAATGTAATATTGGAGATCGAGAGTGCGCTCGGCCGCGTTGATCATTTGCACGCGCATCAGGAAGCCGTCGACTCCGCTGCTGATGATGCGAAAACCGGATTGGCCCGGATGGCCGACCGCCAGCGCCGCGAAGTGTTGGCCGAGACGCGTATCTTGCGGATGCACGAGCGCGACCGAGGCGATCCGCTGGTAATCGGCCCCGGGCATCACGGTCGAACAAGCGCTCAACAGAGAAACGCCAAGCGCAAAAGCCGCAAGAAACGTTGCGTGCAGGCGGCTGCCACAGCCTGCGGGGCGGCTGCGAGCGGCGTCGAGCACGGGGATTGCGGTAATGGATGCGATCGGGCCGGTTCCTGGCATTCGGAACCTACCATACCATTTTCCCAACCGGGTGCGCCGTATTTGTACGCCGGGAAACTCAGGGCCCGCGGGATAACGCCGGCCGGCGTGCATAGATGCCGAACGCGACAATGACCGCGTAGCAGATCGCGGGAATCGCCAGCGCGATCGACAAGCCCGCCATATCAGCCGCATGACCGGTAACGAGCGGCACGACTGCGCCGCCGACGATCGCCATGCAGATGATGCCGGACCCCTCGGCCGCACGCAGACCCAAGCCTTCGGATGCCAGCGTGAAAATCGTCGGAAACATGATCGAATTGCAAAGTCCGATCGCGAGCAACGCCCAGCCCGACAACAGTCCGGTGGTATTGGTGGATACCAATATCAATGTGATTGCCAGTGTGGCGACGCACGCGAGCACTTTGCCCGGTGAGAACACACGCAGGAAATAGGCACCGATGAAGCGGCCCACCATCGCGCCACCCCAATAGAACGGCACGTGCTTGCCGGCCGCCTCGGCCGCGATTCCCATGACGCTCGGCTGCATCAGGTAACTGACGATTACCGAACCGATCGATACCTCGGCGCCGACATACAGGAAAATACACAGCGCGCCAAAACCGAAACGCGGACGCCCGAGCAGCGTGAAGGCCTTGAGGATATTGCTGGGCTCGGCCTGGGTCTCGGCGAGGCGGTTGCGGCGCAGCCAGACGAGTACCGCAACCACCAGCAGCGCGGCCGCGAGACCGAGATAGGTGTGCTCGACGACGCGCGTCGCTGCGACGTGGAACGCATTGAGCGCGGCCCCAGACAAGGCCGCAGGATTGACGGTGGCAAGCGACCCCAGGATCAGGATCGATCCGACATACGGAAAAATCGTCGTACCGAGTGAATTGAAGGCCTGAGCGAACGTCAAACGGCTGTGCGCCGTGGCCGGCACTCCCAGCATCGATATCAAGGGATTGGCGACGACTTGCACGGTCGTGATGCCGGCTGCGAGTACGAACAGCGCGAACAGGAACATCGCGAACAGCCCGGATGCCGATGCCGGCACGAACAACAGACAGCCGGCCGTCATCAAGACCAGACCGATGACTGCCGTGCGCATGTAGCCGAAGCGCTCGACGATCGCGGCGGCCGGCAGCGAAATGATGAAATACGCAGCGAAGAACGCCGATTGCACCAGCATCGCGTCGGCGTAAGTCAGCGTAAACAATGCCTTGAGCTTCGGAATGATCACGTCGTTCAAGCTGGTGATGCCGCCGAAAATGAAAAATAAGCCGAACACGAAGATGCGCAGGTCGAGAGAATAGGAACTGGACCCATTGCTCGCGTGGCCGGCACTCGCAGCCGCGGTGGTAGCGGATTCAGATGTCATGTTTTTGTGATTTCCCCGTTGCTGCTCGATCGATTTCATGCCATCGACCATTGGCCAATCTTCATCAACGCAATTACACTCTCCCGCAGCAGAATCATACAGGAAGTGATCCGTGAGGCCGACCGTCGACTTTGATAATGTCGCGATCGATCGGCGCCTGTACGAATTCGTCGGCCGGGAAGCGATTCCCGGGACCGGTATCGTCGAACGGGATTTTTGGCTCGGTTTTGCCGCGCTCGTGCGCCGTCTGGCGCCGCGCAACGCCGCGCTGATGAGGCATCGTGATCATCTGCAGACCCAGATCGACGCGTGGCATCGGCGCAATCCCGGCGCCGGTTTCGACATAACGGCTTACCGCGAACATCTACGCGTGATCGGCTATCTGGAGCCGGATGCGGCGGAATTTCACATCGGCACGGAGAACGTCGATCCGGAAATAGCGCTGATCGCCGGTCCACAACTGGTCGTACCCGTCGACAACGCGCGCTATGCCCTGAACGCCGCCAACGCCCGCTGGGGTTCCCTGTACGACGCGCTGTATGGCACGGATGCGATCGGCGACGGTGCGGGCCACGGTGGTGCGTATAGCGCAGTGCACGGCGCGCGGGTCATCGAGTTCGTGCGCGAATTTCTGGATCGGTACTTTACCCTGAACGAGGGTTCACACCGCGATACCGTGGGTTATCGCGTCGGCGCGCAAGGACTCGAAGCGCAGTTGAGGAACGGCCGGACGGTGCGTTTGCGGGACCGCACTGCCTTCGCCGGGTATCAAGGCGCACCGTTCGATCCTAGCGCGCTGTTGCTCGTACATCACGGTTTGCACGTCGAAATTCAGTTCGACCGCACCCATTTCATCGGCGCAGTCGATGCCGCCGGTATCAGCGACGTCGTGTTGGAATCGGCGGTCTCGACGATACAGGATTTCGAGGATTCGGTCGCGGCGGTCGACGTCGACGATAAGCTTTTGGTATACCGCAATTGGCTGCAGCTGATGCAGGGAACACTGCGGGCGGACGTCGCGAAAGACGGCAGGCAGTTCGTGCGCGGCTTGCAAGCGGATCGGGCGTACCGTTCGCCTGCCGGCGTGGAGATCGTTCTGCCGGGCCGCAGCTTGCTGTTGGCACGCAACGTTGGTCATCACCTGCTGTCCGACGCCGTTACGCTGGACGGCGGGCCGGTCCCGGAGACGATCATCGACTGCGCGGTTACGGCGCTCGCCGCACTGCATGACCTGCGCGCGCACGGCAACACGCGCAATTCGCGCCGCGGGTCGATCTACATCGTCAAACCGAAAATGCATGGTTCGGCCGAAGTAGCGCTCGCCGAGCATCTGTTCTCCGGCATCGAGGATCTTCTCGCGGTGCCGCGTGATACCTTGAAAATGGGCATTATGGACGAGGAGCGCCGTACCAGCGTCAACCTCGCCGCGTGCATCCATGCGGCACGCAACCGGGTGGTCTTCATCAACACCGGATTCCTGGACCGCACCGGCGACGAAATTCATACCTCGATGGAGGCTGCCCCGGTCGCCCGCAAGGGCGACTTGAAGCACACGCGGTGGCTCGATGCCTACGAGCGGCGCAATGTCGATGTGGGGCTCGCCTGCGGTCTGCGCGGCCGCGCGCAGATCGGCAAAGGCATGTGGGCGATGCCGGACCTGATGGCGGACATGCTGCGACAAAAAATCGCGCAGCCGCAGGCCGGCGCGAATACCGCTTGGGTCCCCTCGCCGACCGCGGCGACGCTGCACGCGCTGCATTACCACGCCGTCGACGTCGCACGCGTGCAAAGTGATTTGGCTGGGCGGCCGCTCGAGTCGCTGGCGGACATCTTGACCCCGCCGCTTGCGGCCTTACCCGCGTGGAGCGAGGCCGAGATCGACGAGGAGCTCCAGAACAACGCTCAAAGCATTCTCGGCTACGTCGTGCGCTGGATCGATTTCGGCATCGGCTGTTCGAAGGTGCCGGACTTTCACGACGTCGCATTGATGGAGGATCGCGCCACGCTGCGCATCTCGAGCCAACACGGCGCGAACTGGCTACTGCACGGTATTTGTACGCGGGAACGGCTCATGCACGCCATGCGCCGCATGGCGTCGGTCGTCGACCGGCAGAACAGCGACGACCCCCGCTACGCGCCGATGGGCGCGGATCTCGAACACAATACCGCTTTTCGAGCCGCCTGCGATCTGGTGCTGACCGGCCGCGAGCAGGCCAACGGCTACACCGAGACGATCCTGCACGCGCGCCGCCGGCAACGGAAGGCGGCGTGCAGCTGACGGCGCACGCTCGGCATGGCAGCCGCTCAGCAGATCGCCAGGGCCGTCCGCCGACGGCCGTGAGTGAGTGAGTGAGTCTTTTCCAATTCAGGTATGAGCCTGGGCGGGGCGGAGAAGTAGGTGGAGCTGAGCGAATCGATCGGTTGCCTCTTGATCCTCGATTTCCTCTTTTTTTAGTCTACCCCAAACGCAGTCTGCCGCCTGCAGCGGCAGAAGCTCGGGTTTTTTTGCTTTGTCAAAAAGAGCGAACGCATAGGAAGCGATATGAGCGAAGATCTTGAGGTACCCGCTACCTGCCATACCCCCGGAAAACCGTTCTCTGCGACTGCATGGCGTGCATCGCGCTCGTCACGCAGTCACCCGTGAAGAGGGAGCAGTGGCACGGGCAATGCGGTCGGTGGTCAGGCGCGACGGCGCAGCCCGGCGAACAGCTTGGAGCGAGCTGTGGAGAGCAGTTCAGCGGCCTGCAGATCGGTGAGCGCGCAGGCGCGTTGGATGAGCATTTCCACGCTGAGGCCCTCGCGCAGGAACGTGGCGGCGTTGGGCAGAGAGACCAGCTTGTCCAGCGGCGTCATCGCGTCCTTGGGTAAATATTTGCGTTTGATGCGGCCGGGTTTTTTTGGATCGGGCACCTCGGTGGCAAACAGGCACGGGCGGTGATAGTTCAGGAACGGATTGAGAAACTCGGTGCAGAAGGCATTGAAAGCGGCCGCGTGACGCTGCGGAATGTGGCTGTAGCCGAATAACTTGCGCACGATCGCGCCGTTTTTGGTTTCCGCCAGGCCGTTATCGTTGCTGTGACGCGGGCGGCTGCGGGTGAACTCGATGCGCAGCTTCTCGAGCATCTCGGCGACCCGATGGTTGATGTATTCGCTGCCGTTGTCGGCGTGAAAACCCACAATATTGAAGGGAAATTGCCGGATCATTTGCTCAATGACGGGCAGCAAATGCGTCTCGCAGAGCGTCTGCACCGAGGCGGTGACTTCCCATTGCGTGATGCAGTCGACCGCGTTGATGTGATACAGCCCTTTGGTGCCGTCCAGATCGCCCTGATGCACGCTGTCGATGCGGATAAAGCCGGGACG
>JAYTQR010000002.1:0-4612 GCA_043746615.1 Gammaproteobacteria bacterium
GTCGATTTTTGCTGGCGCACTTGCCGCACGGTTTGCGCGAGCACGCTGACGGCGCGGCTAAATTTGGTTTCGGCATCGGTGGGATCGAGGCGCACCAACACCTGGCCGGCTTTGACCAACTGTGTGTCGTCCGCCAGCACCGCGACGACGGTTCCCGGGACTTGCGCGGAGATCTCGACCTTGTCGCCGTTGACGTAGGCATCGTCGGTCTCCTCGCGATTCGCCAAAAAGAAGAGCCAATACAAGACCCAGACGATGCCGGCCGCGATGCACGCGACGGCGATCAGCGTCATGATTTTGCGCCGGCGGGCGTATGCCGGAGGTGGAGTTTCGCCGTCGCCGAATGCGTTCATGGTGTTGCTTTTTGCGCCATCGAGTCGAGATTCGCAACGTGCGGCGCGCTGGTGTAGCCGCCGCCGAGCGCGCGCTGCAGGGCGATGTCGGCCGTCAGCGCCGCGACATCGAGCTGCACCAGGGCATCTCGCTGCTCGATCCACGATTCGGCCGCGGCGAGTTCCGCGCGCTGATCGATGATTCCCTGGTGGACCCGCGCCGCGGCGCCGGCCTCGATCTGCCGCGCGGCATCAACCGCGAGCAGACGCTGTGCGCGCTGCGCCGACACTTGTTCGCGCGCGGCGGCCTGGGCCGCGACATCGCGGGCCGCGTCGACCAGCGTCTGCCGATATGCGGCCACGGCCGAGCGCAGCTGTACGCGGCTCGCCCCGTAGCGCGCTTTGAGCAGCCCCGAATCGAACAACGGCAGATGCACGGCGGCGCTTGCCAGCGGCACCCGGCTACCGTACTCGAGCAGCTTGCCGACGTCGATGCTCGACAGGCCGGCGAGCGCGCGGATGCTGACGTCGGGAAAAAAGTCGGCGCGCGCGGACTTCACCCGCTGCGCGGCGGCGGCGACGCGCCAGCGGCTCGCCGTGATATCGGCGCGACGCGCGATCAAATCGATGCGCACGTCGGCGGGCAACGCCGCGGCGACCACCGGCAACGGCCTCGGGGTCAAGCGAGGCAAATCGGCGGTCGATCGGCCGACGAGCGCGGCAAGGGCAATGACCCGTAATTTCGCCGAGCCCTCGAGCATCACCATCGCTGCGCGCGCCGCGGCCAGCGCAGCATCGGTCCGATGGATCGGCTGAGCCGAATCCACGCCGGTGCGCATGCGATCCACGGCGATCGCCGCCTCGCGCCGCACCGTCGCGAGGCGCTCGCGCGCCAGGGCGAGCCGGGCTTCGTCGCCCTGCCAGCCGAAATACGCATCGGCAACCGAACTCGCCAAGACCAGCGCCGCGGCGCTGCGTTCCGCGTCGGCCGCACGCGCCTCGTCGACCGCCGCTTCGACCGCAGCGCGCTGCTTGCCCCACCAATCGAACGTGTACCTCGCCTGCAGTCCGAGGTCCGCTTCGTCGTACCAACTGAATCCCAGCAATCGCGGCGAGAACAGACCGTTGTCGCTGAGCCGCTGGCGTTCGACGCTGCCGTTCAGATCGACGTGGGCGCCGGCCGCCGCGCCGGCCAAGCGCACGGATTGCCGCGCCGAATCGAAGCGCGCGTGGGCGGTGGCGAGCGTCGGCGCAAAGGCCACGGCGATGTCGATCAAACTGTCGAGCGTCGGATCTCGATACGCTTGCCACCAACGCGCCGACGGCCACGAACCGCCGCCACCGCTAGCCGCGAGCGGCGCCTCGGCCGGCAGCACGACCGGCGCAGGCGCCGGTGGCAGCCATGCGCAACCGCCGAGCAGTCCCAGGCACAGCGACAACACCGGCATCGCCGGCTGCGCGCGCGCGCGATTCATATGCCCGGCTCTGCGGCAGTCGCCTTCGTAACCGCATCGAGATGCGTCGCGAGGCTCTTGATCTGCGCGATCATTTCTTGTTGCTGCGCGGCGGCCATCGTGTCGAAAATCCGGCGTACGGCCGCAAATATGCTTGGCAGCAGATTGCGTACGAGTTGTTCGCCATGCGCGGTAATCCGCAGCACCAAGCGCCGGCGATCGAGAGCGCTCGAGTCCCGCGTAATCAGATCGCGTTGGACGAGCGCATCGGCGATTCGCGACATGTTCGCCGGGCTCTGCGAGGCCCGCGAACAGAGCTCGGTGGGATGGGCGATGCCTTGCGGCTGCGAGAACAACGCCGTCAAGACCCGGAATTCTCCTTCGCCGAGGCCGAACGGTCGAATGTGATGCACCAACATGACGTCGAAATCGTGTGCCAGCAGCAAGATGAGCCGCATGATCAATAGTTGATCGACCGGTACGTCGGGCAGGCGGGCATCGAGCCGTTCGAGACTCGCTGCAATCATATCGATTCGTGGCTGCGCCATATCAACTTGTAATCTAATTATTCAGTGCGGTATAGTATATCAATAGAATATACCGTGCGTAAACAAGTTCCCGCGAATACTGATCTGCTGCTGTAATGATCTGACCGATGCATCACATTATTCAGAACACCCGCTGCGGCTGCGCGTCCGGCGATACCGCCCCGCGCGCGAACGTTCCGTCCACGCTGGCCGCGTGCATGCGGACCTTGTGCATGCGAACCTTGTGCATGCTGACCTTGTGCGTGCTGGCCGGCTGCGCGGTCGGTCCGAATTTCCAGCCGCCGGCGCCGCCGGCGAGCACCGGTTACACGCCGGGCGGCCTGCCCGCGGCCACGGCATCGACCGATGCCGCGGGCGGCGAGGCGCAACGCTTCGTCGATGGACTCGACATCCCGGGGCAATGGTGGACGCTGTTTCGCTCCCGGCAATTGAATGCCCTGATCGCACGCGCGCTCGCGCACAATCCGACCCTGGCCGCGGCGCAAGCCGCGCTCAGGCAGGCCAACGAAAACCTCGCCGCGCAGCGCGGCAGTTATTTCCCGAGCATTACCGGCTCGCTGAACGCGCAGCGCGATCGCGCCGCAGGCGCCGCCTTCGGCAATCCGCGTCCGCTGCTGTACACGCTGAACAACGCGTCGGTGAACGTCGCCTACACACTCGATGCGTTCGGCGGCCTGCGGCGTGAAGTCGAAGCGCTGCGCGCGCAGCGCGACTATCAGCGCTTCGCGCTCGAAGCGAGCTATCTGAGCCTGACGGCCAATATCGTCACGGCTGCGGTGAGCGAAGCGTCCTTGAGCGCGCAAATCGCGGCGACCGAGTCCATCGTGCGCTCGCAAGAAGTGCAACTGCGCATCGTGCGCGAGCGCGTGGCGGCGGGCGGCGTTTCCCGCGCCGACTTGCTGCAGCAGCAGTCGCAGCTTACCGCGACGCTCGCGGCGCTGCCGGCGCTGCGCAACCAACTCGCGCAGGAACGCAACCAGCTGGCCGCCTACACCGGCGCACTGCCGGCCGACTACGTCGAGCGCGACTTCGCGCTCGACTCGATCAGCCTGCCGCTCGAATTACCGGTCAGCCTACCGTCGAAGCTGGTCGAACAGCGGCCCGACGTACGCGAATTCGCCGCGCTGCTGCACGCGGCCACCGCGCAGGTCGGCGTCGCCACGGCGAACATGCTGCCGCAAATCACCCTGTCCGGCAGCTACGGCCACACGGCGGTGCGGTTCGCGGACCTGTTTTCGCCTGCCTCGGTGGTGTGGAGCCTGGCCGCCGCCGCGACACAGCCGATTTTCAAAGGCGGTCAATTGTGGCATCAGCGCCGTGCCGCGATCGCCGCCGCGCAAGTGGCGGCCGCGAACTATCAAGCCACAGTGCTGACCGCGTTCCAAAACGTGTCGAATGCTCTGCTCGCCCTGCAGGCCGATGCCGACGGCTTGTCGGCCGACGCGTCGGCTGAGCAGGCGGCGGCGGCCAGCCTCGCGCTCGTGCGAGTGCAGTATGGCAGCGGTGCCGCGAGCTACCCGCAAGTCCTCACTGCCGAGCAGAGCGATCAGAGCGCTGCCATAGTGCTCGTCAAGGCGCGCGCGCAGCGCTACGCCGACACGGCCGCGTTGTTCCAGGCGCTCGGCGGCGGCTGGTGGCACCGCAGCGACATCGACGCCAATTCAACCGACTGCTGCAAGGGGCATTTGTGAGCAATATCGACATTGGCGGTGCCGACGATGACTACTCGCGCGTCAAACGCTCGGCGTTGATCAAACCGATCGTGATCCTGCTGATCGTGGCCGCCGTAGTGCTCGGCGGGATTCTCGGCTTCCAGATCTTCATGGGCAAGATGATGGGCAAGCTCATGGCCGCGGGCGGGCGGGCGCCGCAGACCGTGGCGACCTTCACGGCGGTCATGACCAGCTGGCAAGCGCAAACGCAGGCGATCGGCACGGTGCGGGCGCTGCACGGCGCGGATCTCGCGGCGCAAGCCGACGGCATCGTCGAGGAGATCGACTTCGAGTCCGGCATGGACGTGCGCGCCGGCGCCACCTTGCTCAAGCTCAGGCCCAACGATGATCCGGCGAAGCTCGCGCAGCTGCAGGCGCAAGCCGCCCTCGCGGCGGTGACATACAAGCGCGATCTGCGGCAGTTGGCCGCTCAGGCCGTCAGCCAGGCGGCCGTCGATGCGGATGCAGCCCAGCTGAAGGTGGCGGGCGCACAAGTGCGCGCGCAACAGGCCCTCGTCGATGAGAAAATCGTCAGGGCGCCGTTCGCCGGTCGCCTCGGCATTCGC
>JAYTQR010000003.1:0-10883 GCA_043746615.1 Gammaproteobacteria bacterium
CAAGTACATGACGGACAAACCCGCCTGTTCGCGCGCGCTGCCGGTGAGGTCGACCGGCTGCAGGCCGCGGCGCAAATATTGCGGATGCTGCACGTAGAAAGCCAACTGCGCGCCGATCAACAGGATCAACCAGCTCAAATAGATCCAGATCAGCGTCGTCAATACGACCGCGAACCCTGTATAGATGGCCAGCATACGCGAGGAGTACGCGATGAATGCAGTGAATAGCTTGCCGACCAGCGCCCACAGCGCACCGGCGCTGAGACCGCCGACGAGCGCCGCGGAGATTTTCACGCGTGTGTTCGGGACCAGCGCGTACATTGCCGTGAAAACGCCAGCGACAATCGCGTACGGCACCAGTTTTCCGAGAAACGATACCGTCCAGTCGAGCGGCACGATCGCACCGATCCAGAGCGCGACGGGGCTGTTTCGGGCGGATGCCGCCAGCGCCAGCGCGGCGGCCAGCAACAAGGGGCCGACGATCATCGCGCCCAAATATTCGCTGAACACTCGCGCGAGGCTGCGCGGCCGTTCCACCCGCCAGACGAAATTAAAGCTCGCCTCGACCTTTTGGATCGTCGTGACGACCGTGTAGATCAGGAACGCGAGGCCGATCGATCCGAGCACGTCCCCGCGCATGTTCTGCACGAATTGCATGACCCTCGCCGTCAGTTCCGCCGCTGCAGAGCCTACCGGGCGGAAGAATTCGTAGACGATGCCGGCGATGTCGGCGCGAGCCCCGAGACCCTTGAGGATTGCGAAGCTGAACGCGATCAGCGGCACGATCGACAACAGCGTCGTATACGCCAGACTCATCGCACGCACCGCCAGTTCGCCCGCGAACCAGTCCCGCAGCAACGCCGTCGGAAAGCGCAGCAATCGCAGCACCGGCCCATATGGCGGCGGCATTGCGCGCGAGTCCACGAACAACACGTCCGCCAAGTATTTCAGCCGCAGCAGCATGAAGCGGACATTCAGCAGGTCAAAAGCTGCAGCGCTTGCCGATAGTTCGCGCTGGTTCGTGCCACTATTTCCGGCGGTAAATGCGGCGCCGGGGGTTTTTTGTCCCAGTGCAGGGACTCCAAATAGTCGCGCACGAATTGCTTGTCGAAACTCGGCGGATTGATGCCGGGCCGGTACGAGGCGATCGGCCAGAACCGCGACGAATCGGGGGTCAGTACTTCGTCGATCAACGTCAGGCGTCCACTCTTATCCAGCCCAAACTCGAATTTGGTGTCGGCGATGATGATCTCGCGCGTGCGCGCGTGCGCCGCGGCGAATCGGTAAAGTTCCAGCGAGGCGCGGCGGATCGCGGCCGCATGATCGGCGCCGACCAGGGCTACGATCGCTTCGTAGTCGATATTCTCGTCGTGATGCCCCGCCGGCGCTTTCGATGCCGGCGTGAAAATCGGCTCCGGCAGGCGATCGGCGATGCGTAGTCCCGCCGGCAGCGAAATCCCGCAAACGGCTCCATGTGCTCGATAGTCCTTGAGTCCCGAGCCGATCAGATAGCCGCGGACCACGGCTTCAATCGGCAGCGCGGTGAGTCTCTTGACGACGACCGCACGATCTCGAACCAGCGACCGCTCGGCGGGATCCGCAACGACGTCTTCGATCGTGAGGTCCGCGAGGTGATTTGCGACCAGATGGCGGGTCTTGCCGAACCAGAACCTGGAGATTTGATTCAGTACCGAGCCCTTGGCGGGAATCGGATCCGGCAGCACGACGTCGAACGCGGAGAGCCGATCGGTCGTCACGATCAGCAGATGATCGGCGTCCACCGCATAAATGTCGCGCACCTTTCCCTGGTGAATTCTTTTCAAACCACTCAACCGAGACTCGAAGAGCGGCGGCGAATGCGAAAGTTCTTGCACGTGTGCCCGGCCTGCCTGCTGCTACCATTGCGGGGTAGAAGATCGGCAATTGTGGCGGTGCGCATCGGGTAGGTCAACGCGGATGGCTTGGAAAGGTAAATTTTTCGGTGCGCTGGTCGGCTTGTTGGCTACCCGGAGCCTATGGGGCGCCGTGATCGGCGCATGCATCGGGCATTTATTCGATCAGGGATCGGCGGCATCGAGCGCGGCGGGCATGTCGCCGACGATTTCCGAGGTTTTCTTCCGTACGACATTCGAATTGATGGGGCATGTCGCCAAATCGGATGGCCGGGTGTCGGAGTCGGAGATCGATGCGGCGCGGCGCCTGATGCTGGAGCTGAATCTCGGCTCGGCGGAAATTGCCCATGCGATTGCCTGCTTCCGCACGGGCAAGGCTGCGAGTTACAACGTCGAGCTCGCGATAGAGCGTCTGCGCGAGGTCTGCGGATTACGCCACGACCTGTTGCGCGCGTTCATCGAGCTGCAGCTGCGCGCGGCGCTTGCCGGCAACGGCATGCCGCCGACGGCACGTACGATATTGACGCGCGTCGCCGAGAGGCTCGGCATGTCAGGACTCGAGTTTGCACGCATGGAGGCCGCGTTGCGCGCGCGCGGTCAGGCTCGCAGCGCAGCGGCCGGCGATCGATCCCGCGGGAAGCCGCTGGCGGCTTGCTACGCTGAACTCGAGGTCGAACAGAGCGCCACCGATCAGGAAGTGACCAAGGCCTATCGGCGGCAAATGAGCCGGCATCATCCGGACAAGCTGGTCGCGAACGGGTTGCCGGAATCGATGGCGCAAATGGCGAAGGAAAAGACGCAGCGCATTCAGGAGGCGTACGAGGAGATCCGCGCGGCCCGCGGCATGCGATGATAGAATTCGAAGCCATGGCAGCCGTCATCGCCGCGTCGATTCTCTCCGCGGACTTCGCGCGCCTCGGCGATGAAGTGCGTGCCGTGCTCGGAGCCGGCGCGGACTGGATTCACTTCGACGTGATGGACAATCACTACGTGCCGAACCTCACTATCGGACCGCTGATATGCGATGCATTGCGCAAGGCCGGCATCACCGCGCCGATCGACGTGCATCTGATGGTTTCCCCGGTCGACCGGCTGGTGCCGGATTTCGCCAAGGCCGGGGCGACCTACATCAGCTTTCACCCCGAAGCCACATTGCACGTCGATCGCACGATCCAGCTGATTCGCGAGGCCGGCTGCAAACCGGGGCTGGTGTTCAATCCGGCAACACCGCTCGATTGGCTGGACTACGCCATCGATCGGCTCGATCTGATCCTGATCATGTCGGTCAATCCCGGATTCGGCGGCCAGAAATTCATTGGCAGCGCGCTCGCCAAGCTCGCCGCGGTGCGCCGGCGGATTCGCGCGAGCGGCCGTGAGATTCGCTTGGAAATCGACGGAGGCGTCAAGGTCGATAACGCCGCCGAAATTGCCAAAGCGGGCGCCGATACGTTCGTCGCCGGCTCGGCGATCTTCGGCAGCGGCGATTATGTAGCGACGATCGCGGCGATGCGTTCGCAGATAGAAAGCGGCGGGGAATTCGCTCGAGCGCGGCGGCCTGTTCGGCCGACTAGGCGGCGCAACACGCCCTTGCGTTAAAAACGGGGCCCTAGCCTAGCTTATTCGTCGTCATCGTCGTCGTCATCGACCTCATCCGACGATGCGGGCCGCGCGACTTTGTTCGCGCCGGCCGCCGCCCTGACGGGGACAATCAACGGCCGGGTCTTGACTTTGGGCCGTGCGTTGAAGACGACGATCGTCTTGCCGGTCGCGCGCAGCAAGCCTTGCTCCTCCAAAACCTTCAGTACGCGGCCGGCCATCTCGCGCGAACAGCCGACCAATCGCGACAATTCCTGGCGGCTGACCTTGATTTGCATGCCCTCCGGATGGGTCATGGCGTCCGGTTCGCCGCACAGATCCATGATTGCATGGGCGACGCGACCCGTGACATCGACGAACGCGAGATCGCCGAGCTTGCGGTTGGTTCGATCCAGGCGCGTCGCCAGCTGCGTCGCCAGTTCGAAGATCAATCCGGGACTCTCGGCGGCAATTTGCCGAAAGCGCGGGTAAGTCATTTCGGCGAGTTCGGATTGTTGGCGGGTGCGCACCCAGGCGCTGCGGGTCGGCTGCTCGTAGAATAAACCCATTTCGCCGAAGAACTGACCCTTGTTCAGATAGGCGAGCACCATTTCGTTGCCGTCTTCATCCTCGATCATCACTTCGACCGAGCCGCTGATGATGTAGTAGAGAATGTCGGGCAAATCGCCGGCATGAATAATCACGGTTTTGGACGGAACCGTCCGAATCCGGCAGTAGCTCAAGAAACGATTGATCGCCGGGATATCGCTTAAGGCTTTGGCGCCTTCTTCCATGGTAACTCCCTGAATACTGATATCGCGTCGCTTAACCGCCGATGCTGGCCGACGTTTTATTACATAAGCCGCGGAACCGCAAGCCGCAACGAGACGCCTACGCCCAGTACGAACTGCGCGTCATCAGGCGCGAGGTGAGGCGCATGGCCATCCGCAGCGGCCACGGCAACGGCGCGCCGCCCATCAAGGCCGCCGTCGCGCCATGCTCGATTTCGTCGTGCTTCATCTGTTCTAGGATCGCGCGGCTGCGCTGGTCAGCGGCGGGCAAACGTTCGAGGTGGTCCCGCAGATGCGACTCCACTTGTTTTTCGGTCTCGCGAACGAAGCCCAGGCTCGCCTGGTCGCCGCACGCACCGGCCAGGGCGCCGAGCGCGAACGAGCCGAGGTACCAGATCGGGTCCAGCACACTGGTTCGCCCGCCCAGTTCCCGCAGCCGCTCGCGGCACCATGCCAGATGATCGCTCTCCTCGCCAGCGGCCTTGCGCATCGCGGCAGTGACCGCCGGGTCCCGCGCCGTCAGTGCCTGCCCCCGATAAAGTGCCTGCGCGGCGACCTCGCCGGCGTGGTTGACGCGCATCAGCCGGCACGACTCCAGGCGTTCCGGTCGGGCGAGAACGAGCTCGCCGTGCGGTCCGGCCGGCAGCGCGCGAGCCGCCCGTACCGGTGAACCTAAGACCTTGATTGCCTTGTCGATTTCTCCAAGAAAGCGGTCGAGCAAGCTGAACACGCGTGGTTCCATCGACACATTATATAATGGACTCGAGCCGCGAGGACAGCGGGGCCTGGTAACGGGCCGCGCGCTTCTGTACACTTTCGCGCCTTTCGTCGAAGACCCAAAGCTTCCAGAGTAATCCGATGTATACCGTATTTTCCAAACCCGAAGAAACGCACAACGACTGGTTCGTCGTCGATGCTGCGGGCAAAACGCTGGGCCGGCTGGCTTCGCAGATCGCTCACCGCCTGAAGGGTAAGCACAAGCCCAACTACGCTCCGCATCAGGATCTCGGTGATCACATCGTCGTCATCAACGCGGGCACCGTGCGCGTGACCGGCGCGAAACTCACCGACAAGTTCTACCATCAGCACACCGGGTACGTCGGCAATCTCAAGAGCATCGCTTTAGGCAAACTGTTGCAGGAACATCCGGAGCGCGTGCTGGAATATGCGGTCAAGGGCATGCTGCCGAAGGGACCGCTCGGCCGGCGCATGTACAAGAAGCTGCACGTGTTCGGCGGCGGCGAGCATCCTCACCAGGCGCAGCAGCCCAAACCGCTGGTGATTACTTAAGAGCTTGCAGGACACCAATCAATGGCACAGAACACAGCCGCGAGTTCCTATTACGGCACCGGCCGCCGCAAGACCTCGAGCGCGCGGGTTTATTTGAAATCCGGCAGCGGCAAGGTAACGATCAACGGGCGTACGCTGGATGAGTTTTTTGGCAGAGAAACCGGCCGGATGATCGTGCGCCAACCGTTCCAGGCCGTGCAGCTGGACGGAAAGTTCGATATCGACGCGCACGTCGAGGGCGGCGGCATCACCGGCCAGGCGGGCGCGATTCGCCACGGCATCACTCGCGCATTGCTGTGCTACGACGAATCCCTGCGCGCGCCGCTGCGCAAAGCCGGTTTCGTCACTCGCGATGCACGTGAGGTCGAACGCAAGAAGGTCGGCCGCCGTAAGGCGCGACGCGGAACGCAGTTCTCCAAACGCTAAGCGCGGGAAGGCCTTTCGCTATGCGATCGGTATTGGGGGATCGTCTAGCGGTAGGACAACGGTCTCTGACACCGTTTACCTAGGTTCGAATCCTAGTCCCCCAGCCATACCAGGGGCCCACGCTCGTGGGCCCCTCCCCGGTCGGAGAGCGCACGCAGCATGTCGGTCGAACGCAACTCGGGTGGACGCACGGCGTATTTGGCGCTGGGCGCGCTCGGCGTGGTGTTCGGCGACATCGGCACCTCCCCGCTGTATGCGGTGCCGGCCTGTTTCACCTACGGCCATCTTCCCGTCACGCCCGACCACATACTCGGCGTGCTGTCGCTGATCTTCTGGTCCCTCGTGCTGGTGATTTTGTTGAAGTACGTTTTTGTAGTGTTGAATGCCGACAACAAAGGCGAGGGTGGCGTGCTGGCGCTGACCGCCTTGGTGATCAACACCGAGCGGGCGAGCCCGCGCCGTAAACTCTACGGCACGCTCGGAATCCTCGGCGCCGCGCTGTTCTTCGCCGATGGGGCGATCACGCCGGCGATCTCGGTGTTGAGCGCGGTCGAGGGTCTGCGGGTCGCTGCGCCGACCTCGCAGATTCCGGTGCTGCCGATCACGGCGCTGGTGCTGCTGGGGCTGTTCATCATTCAGCGCTACGGAACCGGTTCGGTCGGCAACGTGTTCGGGCCGGTCATGCTCGGGTGGTTCGTCATTTTGGCGATCATGGGTCTGTCCTGGATCGTGCGCGAGCCGCGCGTGCTCTATGCGATCAATCCATCGAACGCGCTCGGCTTGTTGGCGCAGCACAAGATCGGTTCGCTGGCGGTGCTCGGCGGCGTGTTCCTGACCGTCACCGGCGGCGAGGCCTTGTACGCCGATATGGGTCATTTCGGCAAGACGCCGATTCGCATTGGCTGGATCGCGATCGTCATGCCCGCGTTGGTGGTCAATTATTTCGGTCAGGGCGCGTTGTTGATCGAGAATCCGACCGCGATCAGCAACCCGTTCTATTTGTTGGCGCCTGCGTGGTCCTTGTTGCCGCTGGTGGTCGTGGCGACGGCGGCGACCGTAATCGCATCGCAGGCGGTCATATCCGGCGTCTTCTCGGTGACCCGGACAGCGGTCAGCCTCGGATTGTTGCCGCGGTTTCGGGTCGAGCATTCCTCCGCGGACAACGCCGGTCAAATTTATGTGCCGTCGATGAACTGGATGCTGATGATCGCGGCTTTGGCGTTGGTCCTGGGTTTCGGCAGTTCGACCGCGTTGGCCGGTGCGTATGGGCTGGCGGTATCCGGCGCGATGACGATCGTAACGCCGCTGACCTTGAGCTTGATCAAGTCGCGGTCCGGCAAGCAGAGCCTCCCCCTGCGGACCGGCCTATCCCTGCTGTTCGTCGTCGACATCGCCTTCCTGCTCGCGAATCTGACGAAACTCGGCGATGGCGGCTGGCTGCCGTTGCTGTCCGGGTTCATCATCTATTGGATGATGCAGACCTGGCAGAGCGGCCGTGCGTCGGTCCTCGCCCGCTTGCTGCGAGAACAGAAGCCGGTGCGGGATTTTCTCGACGATTTGCAGCGGGACCCTCCGGTGCGCGTGCCGGGTACCGCGATCTTCTTGGATGCGAAGGCCTCCGGCATCCCGCGCGCGCTCTTGAACAACATCAAATTCAATAAAGTCTTACACGAGCGCGTCGTGCTGCTGACGTTTGTGACCCGCGAGCAACCGCGGATTCCGGCCTCGAAACGTTTGACCGTGACGCCGGTCGGCGAGGGGATCGTGCGGATCGTCGCGCAAGTAGGCTTCATGGACAAACCCAACATCGTGGAAATTCTCCGCGAATCTGCCGCCTACGGGGTGCCTTACGAGCCGGAGCGGACCACGTTCTTTCTGAGCCGCGAGGAATTGATTCGTGGGCGCCGCTCCGACTTGCCGCCGCTGCGCCGCAAAGCGTTCATGCAGATGACGCGGAACGCCCAAGTGGTCGCCGATTACTATGGTTTGCCGCCCGGCCGGGTCGTCGAGATCGGCACGCGCCTCGAAATCTAGCGGCGCAAGGCGCCGCCGTCAGGGCACGAGCCTCCGTACCCCCTCGTCGCCGGCGACGATCAGTTCGTCCGCGCCGCGCCGCGCGAACAGGCCCACCGTCACGACGCCCACGATTTGATTCGCCGCGGTTTCGAATGCGGCCGGGTCGACGAGCCGAAGATTGTGCACGTCCAGGATCACGTTGCCGTTGTCGGTGACGACGCCGTCGCGCCAAACCGGCTGGCCGCCGAGCGCGACGAGCTGGCGGGCAACGTAGGTGCGCGCCATAGGGATCACTTCGACCGGCAGCGGGAACCGTCCGAGGACGTCGACGAGTTTGCCGTCGTCGATGATGCAGACGAAGCGCTTGGATGCGGCGGCAATGATTTTCTCGCGGGTCAGCGCCGCGCCGCCGCCCTTGATCATAGCGCCGTGGCGCGTCGCCTCGTCGGCGCCGTCGACGTACAGCGGCAAATCGACGGCGGCGTTCAGGTCGATTTCCGGAATTCGGGCGGCGCGCAGCCGTTCGGAGGTCGCACGCGAACTGGAGACGGCGCCCCGGAGCCGTATTTTGCAGTCTTTCAACGCCGCGATGAATTCGTCGACCGTGGATCCGGTGCCGATGCCGAGCAGCATTCCTTCCTCGACATATTGCAAAGCGGCTTCGGCCGCGCGGCGCTTTTTTTCCAGCCCTTGCAAAATTTCACTACCTCAGAAACAACTGTGCCCGCAGATGCGGGCACAGTTGATTACTTTCGAAGGCTTATTTTTTCTTAGCGGCCTTTTTCTTAGCTACCTTCTTCTTCGCCTTCTTTGCTTTCGCTGCCATGATAGAAACTCCGTTGTCGGGTTAGTCCAGGGTCCGAGTATATACACGAATAATCAAATTACAAGCAATACGTCACGCTTCTTGAGTGCCGATGTGCTAGCGGTGTGCGCGAGTTCACTGAAGGGCGAGAACGAACTGCCACTGCGCGCGCGTCACCGGGGTTACGGAAAGACGATTGCCTAGCCGCAGGATCGCGAGTTCGGCGAGCGCGCTCGACTGATGCGCGCGCAGCGCATCGAGCGTAATTAGCGGGTCGAACCTGCGGATCAGCTGCACGTCGACCGCGTACCAGCGCGGATTCTGCGGCGTGCTGCCGGCGTCATAGTGCGCATGCCGTTGGTCGAACGCCGTCGGATCCACATAACCCGCCCGGACGATGCCGACGATGCCGGCGATGCCGGGCTGCGCGCAGCTCGAGTGATAGAAGAAGGCTTGATCGCCTCTCTTGATCGCGTCGCGGAGGAAATTGCGAGCCTGGAAATTGCGCACACCGTCCCAGGACGTGGTCTTTTTGGGACAGGCGGCGAGATCATCGATGCCGAACGCCGCGGGTTCCGACTTCAGCAGCCAATGACGCACGATCCGCCTCCGTGGTATTGCAATAGCCCTGTTTCAGTGGCCAGATAATCGAGGCCAAGATCCCAAGGCTCGGCGGAAATGGACTCCACACGTTGGCAGTCGAACGCCAAGCCGATCAAACGCGGTCCCCGCCAGTCGACTCGCCCGCGGCGAAACGCCATGACTCGATCGTAGTAGCCGGCGCCCATCCCCAGCCGCTTGCCGGCGGCGTCGACTCCGACCAGCGGCACGACGACTAGATCGAGCCAGCGCGGGTCGACCGGGCCGACGTTGCGGTGAGGCACCAAAATTCCGTAGCGGCCGCGGCGGGTAGGACCTGCGAGGGGATAAAAGCCTATGCGGCCGTGGCGGGCGTCGCTGACCACCGGCACGTACGAGCGGATGCCGCGGCGGCATGCAACGGCGATCAATCCGGCAGTGTCGACTTCAGCGTCGAACGGCAAGTAAAGCGCGATGCGGGAACCGGCCGAGAACTGCGGCAGCCGCGCGATCATCTGGGCGGCGCGATTCGACCGTTGTGCGTGCTCCGTCGCCGACAGGCCGCGGCGGCGCGCGCGCAGTTCCTTGCGCAGGGCCGCTTTGTGGGCGTTCATGAATACCTTGGACAGGAGATGGCGCCACCCGCATGTGCCGTTTTGGACCGTTGCTCCCGACCTGAGCAACAGGTGGGGCTCACTGCGGCAATTAAGGCTTTCCGTTCGAGACGGACTTGCACAATGTTGCCAGCAAGCAAAGGCCCCTGGGGTTTACAAATTAGGGTCGAGAGGTAACCCGATCCGCATCGAACACCGCAGGCGGCGCCAAACTTGACAGTGCGAGGAGGGCCGCTCAAAGCTCGAGTTGCTGTCCCTTCTCCAACGCCGACTCTACGCGCTCGCGCAAGATACGCAAGCGTCCACCAACCTCCGTTTCGTGATTGCCGTCGTTCTTGCGCACACCGAGCAGTTCGTTGGCCATGTTCAGCGCCGCAATCACCGCGATGCGGTCGAGGCCGACGACTTTGCCGCTGTCGCGAATCTCGCGCATTCTCGAATTGAGAAATTCAGCCGAATCCAGCAAATCCGCGCGTTCGGCGAGCGGGCAGGTAATCTGGTACTCCTTCTCGAGTATCCGTACGCTGACACGGGCGAGATTATCGGTCATACCTGCTCCATGGATTTGAGCCGTCCGATCATTGCCTCGACGCGTGCGCGAACCTGCTCGTTTTTTTGCAGCAAGCTGGCGCGTTCGGCCGTCAAGGTATCCTGACGCTGGCGCAACGCACGGTTTTCTTCCTTGATTTGTCCGACCGTCGCGATCAAATCGTCGAGGCGTTTTTCGAGCCGCTTCAGCTCGAGTTCAACGGCCGACTTCGCTGCATTCTCGTTCATAGACCGCCAATATAGAGTGCCGCAAACCGCATTGCAAAGGGCCGCGCGCGCTTGGTCTGCGGTATCATTTACCGATAATGATTGCCCACATTCGCTTCAAGGTCTTCGAGGACGTGCT
>JAYTQR010000004.1:0-6408 GCA_043746615.1 Gammaproteobacteria bacterium
CGTACAGCGGTTCGTTGCCGAGCGGATCGGCATCCGCCACATCTTGCACCTCGAGCGTGATGAAGCGGTGCGGGACGCCGGCCGTCAGCTGCCTCTCGAGCGCTTCCTTGCCGATGAACGGTCCCTTGTTGATCCGCACGAAGCGGTCCAACCCAGCCTCGAACGGCGTGTAGTCCGGCGTCAGATCGGTACCCCACATCCGATAGGATTTTTCCAGCCGCAGCGACTCCATCGCGCGCATGCCGGCCATGCCGATCTGGTACTCGGCGCCGGCGGCGATCAGCGCATCGAACAGATGGTGCGCGTATTCGATCGGAAAGTGCAATTCCCAGCCCAAGGCACCGACGAAGTTGACGCGCAGCAAATAGACGTCGGCCGCGAGGCCCACCTCGGCGATGCGGCCGGTGAGCCACGGGAAGGCTGCGTTGTCGAGCGGCGAGTCGGTGAGCTTCGCGAGGACATCCCGCGCGCGCGGACCGGCGAGTACGAAGCATCCGCGGCTCATGGTGATGTTCTGCAAGCTGATGTCGCGGCCCGAGTCGGGCGGCAGCATCTTGCGCAGGTAGTCGCCATCGTAGCGTTCGGCGGCGCCGGCGCTGACCACGTAATAGTGCTCATCGCCCAGCTTCGTGATCGTGAATTCCGAGCGGATGCCGCCGCGGCGCGTCAGCGCGTGGCACAGCGCAATGCGGCCGATTTTCGCCGGCACTTTGTTCGCGACCAGGCCGTCGAGCCAGCTTTCCGCGCCGGGGCCGGACACCTCGTGCTTCGTGAACGGCGTCAGGTCGATGATGCCGACGCCGCGGCGCAGGCGCCGCGCTTCGTTGCCGACGTGCTCGAAATAATTCGAACGGCGGAAGCTCCAGCGGTCCTGCGCTGCGACACCGGGCGGCGCAAACCAATTCGCGCGCTCCCAGCCGTAGCGCTGGCCGAACACCGCACCGAGGCGCGCCAGCTTGTCGTAGATCGGACTGGTTTTGGCCGGGCGCGCATCGGGCCGCTCTTCGTCCGGAAAGTGAATGACGAACACGTTACGGTACGTCTCTACGTTCTTCTGCATGACGTAGCGCTTGCTCGTGTAGGGGCCGAAGCGGCGCGGATCGACCGCCGCCATGTCGATGCTCGGCTCGCCCTCGACAAGCCACTCGGCGAGCTGCCAGCCCGATCCGCCGGCGGCCGTGATGCCGAAACTGTGCCCTTCGTTGAGCCACAGATTGCGCACGCCCCAAGCGGGACCTATCAACGGGCTGCCGTCGGGCGTATAGGCGATCGGACCATTGACGATGTCCTTGATGCCGCAGTTCACGAGGGCAGGGACCCGGCGCTGCGCGGCTTCGACGTGCGGCAGAAGGCGCTCCAAGTCTCCCTCGAACAGGTTCTTGCCGAACCACTCGGGCACGCCGTCGGCGAACCGCGCCGGTGCGCCGGCCTCATAGGGTCCCAAGATCCATCCCATGCGCTCTTCGCGCAGGTAATAGGACTGGTCCGATTCACGCAGCACGGCGAGCTCGCGGCCGCCGGCGGCGCGGTAGGCCTTCAGTTCGGCCGATTCATCGTAGACGATGTATTGATGTTCGACCGGTATCGACGGCACGCTGATGCCGAACAGCCGTCCAGTCTGGCGGGCGTAGTTGCCGGTCGCGCAGACCACGTGTTCGGCGACGATCTCGCCCTTGTTCGTCGTCACGAGCCATTCGCCGGATGCGCTTTGCCGCACGCCGATGACTTCGGTCTGTTCGTAGATTTCCGCACCGCGGCTGCGCGCCCCCTTGCGCAGCGCCATGGTCAGATCCGCCGGCGCGATGTGCCCATCATTCGGGTGATACAGCGCACCGATGATGTTCGGCGTCTCCTTGCCGTCGCCGAGTTGCACGAGCGGCCATAGATCGCGTACTTCGTTCGGTCCGATGACTTGAAACGGCACGCCGATCGTGTTGGCGGTGCCGCAGTACTTCTGATACTCGTCCATGCGGTCGCGGCTGGTCGCCAAGCGTAAATTGCCGGTGACGTGGAAGCTGACGTCCTGGCCGGTCTCGGCCGGCAGGCGCGTGTACAAATCGACCGAATACTTGTGCAACTGCCCGACCGTGTAGCTCATGTTGAACAGCGGCAACAAGCCGGCCGCATGCCACGTCGATCCCGCGGTCAGTTCCGAGCGTTCCAGCAGCACGACGTCGGACCACCCCTTGTGGGTCAAGTGGTACAGCGTGCTGACGCCGACCACGCCGCCGCCGATCACGACGACGCGGGCATGAGTTTTCATCTACGCGGATCTCCGGCGGTGAGTTTGAGCCGCAGTGTAACCACAGGGCCGGCAAACAAGACGCCAATTGCGACAGGGCCGGATCGAAATGCGTCAGAGCGGCGCCCTCTGGTCCGAATTCGGTTCGCCAATTCTAGCTTAAAAGCGACCTAATAGGTCCGAAATGGGACAGCAAGGGCGCCGCCGGTGGCATAATGAGCGGGTCGGCGACTCGACCTCGTCATGTTGGAGAGACCGTTGCAAACCACCGCCGTGCTGCGCAAGTGTAAGTACGCCTTTTTGACGCTGCCGAATTACTCGCTGATCGCACTCGCGAACGCGGTCGAACCTCTGCGGATGGCAAACCGCCTGGTCGGCCGCGAAGTCTATGAATGGGCGATCCTCAGCATGGATGGCCAAGCAGTGCCGGCGAGCAGCGGAATCGCCCTATCGCCGACCGCAGCGCTCGCCAAATTGGGCAGCGTCGATATTTTGTTCATCTGCGGCGGTATCAACGTGCGCGACGCGGTGTCGCCGGCGCTGATCGCGCACCTGCGGCGGATCGCCGACCGGCGCGTACCGCTCGGCGGCTTGTGCACGGGCGGTTATGCGCTCGCGCGCGCGGGCCTGTTGGATCATTGCAAAGCCACTATTCATTGGGAGAATCTCTCGGCGCTGCGCGAGGAGTTTCCACGCGTGCGCATCAGCGATCAGTTGTTCACGATCGATCGGGACCGCTTCACTTGCTCCGGCGGCACGGCGCCTATCGATTTGATGCTGCATTTGATTCAGTTGAAGTTGGGGCCGAGAATTTCGCAACTGGTGTCCGAGCAATTCATCGTCGAGCGGGTGCGCAACGACAGCGACCGGCAATACGTGCCGCTGCGAGCGCAGATCGGCCCGGCGAACCGCAGCCTGATCCGCGTCGCACAATTAATGGAGGAGAATATCGAGAAACCTTTGTCGCTCGATAAGATCGCCGACTCCACCGGTTTGTCGCGCCGCCAGATCGAGCGGCTGTTCCGGCGCGATTTGAACTGCGTGCCGAAGCGCTATTACCTGGAAATGCGCCTGCGGCGGGCGCGGGAACTGTTGCTGCAGACGGCGCTGCCCATCATGGACGTCACGACCGCTTGCGGCTTCCAGTCGCCGCCGCATTTTTCCAAGTGTTACCGCAGCCAATTCGGGCATCCGCCGAGCGCCGAACGCAAGATGCACCGCGCCGAGGCCTGCGCGGCGGCACTGGCCGCGCCGGCCGCTTGAGCTACTTGAACACCACGGTCTTTTTGTCGTCGACGAACACGCGATTCTCGAGCAGCAAACGCACGGCGGTCGACAAGGCGCGCCGCTCCGAGTCCCGCCCGGCCGCCGCGAGCATGTCTGGCGTGAAGCTATGGTCGACGCGCTCGACGATTTGCTCGATGATCGGCCCTTCGTCGAGATCCCCAGTGACGAAATGCGCGGTCGCGCCGATCAGTTTGACGCCGCGCGCGTGCGCCTGATGATAGGGTTTGGCCCCTTTGAAGCCCGGCAGGAACGAGTGATGAATGTTGACGGCACGGCCGCTGAGGCGCATGCACATATCGTCGGAGAAGATCTGCATGTAGCGCGCGAGCACGACAAGATCGGTTCGCGTCGATTCGATCAATTCGAGCAAGCGCGCCTCTTGCGCGGCCTTTGTGGTCGGCGTCACCGGCAGCAGATAATAGGGGATGCCATGCTGGTCGGCGATCCGGCGCATCTGCGGGTGGTTCGAGACGATTCCGGTCACCTCCATCCGCAGCTCACCGGTCCGGTGCCGGTACAGCAGATCCTCGAGGCAATGATCGAGTTTCGAGACGAGAATCATCACCCGACAATGCACCGAGCCGTCGTGAATCGCCCATTGCATCTGTTCGGCTTCGGCGAGCGCGGCGAAATTTCTGCGCAACCGCTGCTGATCGACGGTCTCGCCGGCGACGCCGCAGAAGGTCACGCGCACGAAGAACCGCTTCGTCAGGACGTCGTCGAACTGGTGCATCTCCATGATGTACAGCCGGTGCGCGGCAATGAAGCCGGTGATGGCGGCGGCAGTGCCCATGCGGCTCCCGCACGTCGCGGTCAAGATAAGGGGATTGCCTGTTTGGAATTCCATGGCCGCATCGTACCGATTGCGCGGGCGGCGTGGCTGGCCCGGATGCGACGCGCGCTGGCGCGGCTGCGACGCCCGCCGCGCGCGAGCGCTTTCGCCGTGGGCGCGGCTCGCGTGGCGCAGTTCATCGGTGCAATTACGATCTTCCGCTCGCAAAGTGCTGTCGTTATTATTGCAGAATACGTCGCATCGGGGCCTCGCACTCACTGAACTTGCCGGTATCGTCAACCGATCGATCAGGAAACCGTACCGCAGGAATCACCATGACCACCGGAACCTCCAAACTCTTACGCGATGCAATGCTCGGACGACTGCGCCGGCGCAAACCGGAGACGGCTTTGCAGCAGGAGTTCTATTGCAGCCGCGAGGACTACCAGATCGATTTGGACATGATCTGGCACCGCGACTGGCTGTTCGTCGGACATGATTGCGAGGTGGCCGATCCCGGCAACTACCTGACGGTCCACGTCGGCGATTATCCGCTCCTGGTCGTGCGCGGCCGCGACGGTGAGCTGCGCGCATTTCACAATACCTGCAGACATCGCGGCTCCCGGATTTGTTCGGCCGAGCGCGGCACGGCGCCGCGTCTCGTCTGTCCGTATCATTCCTGGACCTATCATCTGGACGGGCGGCTGTTTTCTGCCCGCGACATGGGTAGCGGCTTCGACCGCTCGCAGCACGGCCTGAAGCCCGTGCATTGCCAGAGTATGGGCGGCTATATCTGGGTATCGCTCGCGGCGGCGGCACCGGACTTCGAGGTCGTGCGCAAACACGTCGAGCCGTACCTGTTGCCGCACAATCTGCGCGACGCGAAGATCGCGTTCGCGTCGACGATCGTCGAGCGCGCCAATTGGAAGCTCGTCTGGGAGAACAATCGCGAGTGCTATCACTGCGGCGGCAATCATCCGGAGTTAATACGCACGTTCCCCGAGGAGCCGACCGCGACTTATGCCGATGGCGCGGGCGCCGATCCACGGGTCGCGGCCCGCTGGGCGCATTGGGAGGCGGCCGGCTTGCCGAGTAAATTTCAAATCGCGGCCAGCAGCCAATACCGCACGACGCGGATGCCGCTGATCGAAGGTAACGTCAGCTTTACGATGAGCGGGCAGCCGGCCGTGCGCCGGCCGCTGTCGAAGTCGATCGCCGAGCGCGATATCGGAACGCTGCTGTTGTATCACTACCCGTCGACCTGGAACCACGTGCTCGGCGATCACGCGATTTCTTTTCGCATGCTGCCGATCAGTCCGACCGAGACGCAATTGACGACCAAATGGCTCGTGCATCGCGACGCAGTCGAAGGCGTCGATTACGATTTGCAGGAACTGACGCAGGTTTGGTTGGCGACGAACGATGCGGATCGGCGCATCTGCCAAGAGAATCAGCTGGGCGTGCTGTCGCCCGCGTACGATCCGGCGCCTTATTCCCCGGTCCACGAAGAGGGGGTGACGCAATTCGTGCACTGGTATTGCGCGCATCTCGAGGGCAGACTGGCGGCCGAGGCTAGGTAAGGATTCCGGCCGCTCGCCGACTTTCACACCAAGCTCCGACTTTGGAGGAGGTACTGCCGCATGCGCTATCGACCTGTAGCAAGTCTGGTTATGATGATCGCCGGCGCCTCGGCGGCGGCGACGAGCGCCGCCGCGCAGGGCGCCTCAGCACCAACCGCGCCGCTGCCGCGCGCGAGACCGGAGAGCGTCGGAATGTCGGCTGCACGTCTGCAATACATGACACAGTTCTTCAAGATCGAATCGGCCCGGCATGCGGCGGCAGGTTACGTCATGATGGTGGCGCGCGACGGTAAACTGATACACGAGAGCGCCATTGGCTATCGGAATTTAGAGCAACAGGTTCCGATGACGCTGGATACGCGCTTCCGGCTGCAGAGCATGACGAAGCCGATCACAGCAGTCGCAGTGTTGATGCTGTACGAGGAGGGACGTTTTCATTTGGACGATCCGGTCGCGCGCTTCTTGCCGGAATTCGCGCATCCGCGAGTGTTTACCGGCGTCGACGCCAAGGGGAAGCTCACGACCGA
>JAYTQR010000005.1:0-8241 GCA_043746615.1 Gammaproteobacteria bacterium
TCGAGAATCGAGAAATCATCGAACGCGTAATCGAACAGCGACGGCGGTCTGCGCAGGATGCGCAGGCGGGGCGGGGGAAACGGCGCGCGCGCGAGCTGCGTGTCGGCTTCCGCCAAATGATTGAGGTACAAATGGCAATCGCCGCCGACCCAGACTAATTCGCCAGCAGCGAGGTCGCATTGCTGCGCCACCATGTGCGTGAGCAGGGCGTACGAGGCGATATTGAATGGCACGCCGAGAAACGCATCGGCGCTTCTCTGGTACAGCTGGCACGACAGCTTTTTGTCGGCGACGTAGAACTGGAAAAAAGCGTGACAGGGCAACAGCGCCATGTTCGTCAATTCCCCGACGTTCCACGCGCTGACGATGATGCGGCGCGAATCGGGTTCGGCTCTGATCAGCCGCACGACGTTCGCCATTTGATCGACCTGCCGGCCGTCGGCGGTAGGCCAACTGCGCCACTGCTTGCCGTAAACCGGCCCTAAGTCCCCGTTCGTGTCTGCCCACTCGTCCCAGATCGTCACCCCGTGCTCTCTTAAGTATGCGACGTTCGTGTCGCCCCGCAGAAACCACAGCAGTTCGTGGATGATCGAGCGCAAATGCAGCTTCTTCGTCGTGACCAGCGGAAACCCGGCCGTCAAGTCGAAGCGCATTTGATAGCCGAACACGCTGAGCGTCCCGGTGCCGGTGCGATCGTTCTTGCGGGTGCCGGTTTCCTTGATGTGACGCAGGAAATCGAGGTACTGCCGCATGCGCTAGGGCTTCACGGCACTCAGGTTGCCGCTGACCGCGTCGCGCCGGTAGGCGTAGATCATCATGCCGGCCCCGACGATGATCATCGGTATCGTCAGCAGCATGCCCATCGTCAGCCAATCGCCGACCAAATAGCCGATATCCGCGTCCGGCAAGCGCACCCACTCGACCGTGAAGCGGGCGCAACCGTAGAGGATCAAAAACAACGCGCTCGGCGCCAACCGCGGCCGCGGTTTGCTCGTGAACCACCACATCACCAAAAACAGCGTCAGGCCTTCGAGAGCGGCCTCGTACAACTGCGAAGGGTGCCTGCCGATCAGCACGCCCTGGGCGTTCGGCACGCCGAAGGCCCAGGGCAAGTCGGTCGGCTTTCCCCAAAGTTCGTTGTTGATGAAGTTGCCGATCCGGCCCGCCATCAACCCGATGCACGGCAGCGGCGCGAGAAAATCCGCCACATCGGCGAAGCGTTTGCCCTTGGCCCGGGCGAAAAGGATCGCTGCGACGATGACGCCGACCATGCCGCCGTGGAAGGACATGCCGCCGTCCCAGATGCGAAACGCATTGAGCCAATTTTCGGCGATGACATCATGGCCATAGAAAATACACCAGCCGGTTCGGCCGCCGAGGATGACCCCTATGGAGCAATAAAAAATCAAGTCATCGATATCCAATCCGGTCCAAGTCGATCCCGGCCGCCGCGCGCGATACCGCGCCAGCAACCACGCCGAAACGAATCCGACGAGGTACATGATGCCGTACCAATGGACTTGCAGCGGACCGAATCCGAAAAACGGTCCGACCGATACCGCGATCGGGTTGATGTGCGGATATTTGAGCATAGCCTG
Organism: Gammaproteobacteria bacterium; assembly: GCA_043746615.1. GTDB lineage: Bacteria > Pseudomonadota > Gammaproteobacteria > Steroidobacterales > Steroidobacteraceae > Bog-1198. Next base: position 1,599 of record JAYTQR010000005.1, read on the forward strand.
TGAGTTTACCGCACTGTCTTTAGCGAGGAGAAATTCCTCGTCACGGCGCAGCGCCGTTGACCCGGCAAAAATAGGCCTTCAGGTAGCGGGTCTCGGGAATCGCGGGATGCACCGGATGATCGGGCGCCTGCCCGCCCGCCTCGAGCAGCTGCACGTGCTTATCCGCGCCGCGCGCCGCTTTGCCGATCGCCTCCTGCATGGCGTCGGCGCTCAAATGATGAGAGCATGAACACGAGACGAGAATGCCCTCGTCGGCGAGTACGCGCATCGCGAGTTGATTCAATCGCTTGTAGGCGGCCTGCGCCTTCGGCAGATCCTTCTTGCGCTGCGCGAATGCCGGCGGATCGATGATCACGACATCGAAAATTACCGCATCGCGGGCCAATGCTTCCAGCACTTCGAACGCGTCGCCCCTGCGCGTATGAACTTCACGGCCGTTGCGCTCGCCGTTCGCTGCCGCGAGTACCAGAGCAGCCGCGGAACTGTCGACGCACAGCACTTGCGCCGCGCCCGCAGCCGCGGCACGCACGCCCCAGGCGCCGACATAGCTGAACACGTCGAGAACGCGGGCCCCTTGGCGCACGTATTTCGGCAGAGCCCTGCGGTTGGCGGCCTGATCGAAGTACCATCCCGTCTTCTGTCCCTCCAGCAGCGGCGCGTGAAAATTCAGGCCGTCCTCGACGACCAAGCCTAGCGGCTCGACCGGCCCCAAGGGCTCTTCCACGTAACTCTCCAGGCCCTCGAGCGCGCGTGCCGCGCTGTCATTCTTGTAGACCAGCCGCAGGGGCCCCAGAACCTCGATCAGCGCCTGCGAGATTTCCGTCTTCCAGCGTTCCATGCCGGCAGTACCGATCTGAATGATGCAGGTCGATCCGAAACGGTCGATCACCAAGCCAGGAAGGCGGTCGGATTCGCCGTACACCAAGCGGTAATACGGCGTCGAATACAAGCGTTCGCGCAAGGCGAGCGCGCGGCGTATCCGCGCGGCGAACCACGCCCGGCCGGGCGGCGTCCACGATCCGAGCAATCGCGCGCAGATCAGCGATTGCGGATTGACGTAGGCAAGGCCCAATGCCCGGTCGTTGTGCGCCAGTACGCGCACCAGATCGCCCGCGCGAAACTTGGCCATGGGCGTTTGCTGCGTATCGACCTCGTTGCTGAACACCCACAGATGTCCCGCTTGTAATCGGCGATCTTCATTGCGCTTCAAGCGCAGCGCGGGCAATTGCGCCGCGGTGACGGTGTCCATCATAGAAAGCACTTCGCTCAAGGTGGCGCGCATTCTAACCGACGCGGCGCACCGCGAGCGCGCTCGATTGATTACCGGCTTGGCGCCGCCGCCGCGGCGCCCGCGGGTCGGGCGAATGCTCCGGCCGCGCCCGGGAACTCGATCGGGCTCGCGAAACCATCGGCCGAAACCGCCGCGACGCCGAAGAAAAAGTCATCGATGTTGACGCCGGCAAGCTGCAGAATACTCGCATCCCCCGCCCAACGGCTGTCGGTCCACTGCGGCGCCGTCGTCTCCCGCCACCAGACTCGGTAGCCTGCGGCGTGCGCGACCGGCGTCCAGCTCACCGTCGTGTCGGGCGTCACGGCGCCGGCGATTTCGACTCGCGCGGGCGGCGGCGGCGCCCAGGCGAGGCTCGCCAGCGTGATCGCATTCAGCCGCGTCACCTGCGCGAGATACGGAAAATCGACGCCGGCGAGCACATCGCCATAGGCAATACCGTCCGCGACACGCACGTCCTGGTGCTGCCGCGTGTAGTTCTCCTCGGCCTCGGTCACGCGTACGGCCGGATAGCCTGCCGCCAACATCGGCAGCTGATCGCCGCCACGGTGAAATCGATCGGTCCGATAAATCATGCGCACCCGGAAATTCGTCAGCACCTGCGGCGCTAACTGAGCCATATAACGCGCCAAATTGCGCGCCGGGCTGTCGACTTCACCGCCATTGTAGCGGCGATGCGCCGCTTCCGCGGGCGTCTCGGTACTGCGAGTGCCTTCGGAGAATACCCGCACGTGCGTGTTGTCGATGCCGCCGCCTTGGCCGTGGATGTTGCCGATGATGTCATTATTGAGCTGCGCTTCGACCTGCCAACCGCGCGATTCGGCGGTCGCCGCGAGCAATTTGCCGCCGTAAAGATCCTGTTCCTCGCCGGACAATACCGCGTAGAGGATCGTGGCCGGAAAACGATACTGCGACAGCACACGTGCGGCCTCGATGACCGCGGCGACCCCGGAGCCGTCGTCGTCCGCCCCCGGCGCATCCGCCGTCGCGTTCATCACATCGCTGACGCGCGAATCCAGATGCGCCGAAATCACCACGACGCGGTGCGGATCGCCGCTACCGCGCTGCACACCGAGCACATCAACGATGCGCGTCGGCCGCGCCAAGCGCTCGCCGCTGACCGTCGCGGCCGGGGTCTCCACGCGAACACAGCCGCCGCAGTTGCGGCCGATCTCGGCGAAACGGGATTTCACCCACCGGCGAGCGGCGCCGATCCCGCGAGTGGCGGACGCCGTCTCGGATGCCGTTTGGCGCGTGCCGAACCCGACCAAGCGGACCAAAACGGCGCGCAAGGCCTGCGGGTCGACGCGGTGCGCGATTTCGGCAAGCACCGGATGATCGCCGCAGGGCGCTGCCGCCGGTGCCGCCGGTGCCGCCGGTGCCGCCGGTGCCGCGGGTGCCGCGGCGGCATAGGCACAGAGGCTCAACGCGGCGATGGTCAAACGCATGTGGATACCTCCGCACTACACGAACCGATGTTCGAACCCAGCATAAAGATCGCTGCTCAGCGGCGCAATCGGCCGGTGCGTTCGAGCTCCGCGGCGATGTGCCGTTTCAATGTTCCATGCTCGGCGTCGCGGTACGGGGACGCCAGATTCCAATCGAGCGCCCACGGTTGAGCGCCGCGTAAGGCATCCGGCTCGGACGCGTGGCGCGGAAACAGGTGCGCGTGAAGAGCCGGTTCCGCGTTGCCGAACATCGCGTAGTTGATGCGTATCGCCCCGGTGATTTGCATCAATACGTCGCCGACCTGCGTCATGTCCGACAAGAACCGACTGCGCTCGGCCGAATTCAGTGCATTCAAATGCGGCACGACCGGATCCGGCAACAGCAAACAATAGCCGGGCAGTACCTGCCGCTCGCCGAGCACGACCCAACCCGAGTCCAGCCGGCCGATCGCCGCAGGATAATCCGCGGCGCGGCAGCGGTCGACGATTCGATGTATCGCGGTCGGAGCCGGCATCGATTTCGGCTACTGTGCGAACGCCGGCGGGCGCACGTCGTCGTCGATCCAAGCCGCCAGCGCCACGGAGTGCGGCGTGCACGCTGCCAGACCGCAGGCGAGGACGGTCGCCAGCCATCGGCATCCGCGCGGCGGCGCATGACCCCCTCTACGAGGCGACGGCGCTCCCCACGCGCCGGCGTCTGGATGCACGGTGCGGCGGCGGCCGATCGTCATCGAGGCGGCGGATCACGCCACAGGCGGCCGCGATCGATCGCCAGCACGGTCGCCTTCGGAAAAAAATTGAACTCCGTCGCGCTTGCCCAGGTGTAAGCGCCCATCGAGCGGCCCATGATCAAAGCGCCGATATCGAGCTTGGGCAACTGCACATTCTCGTCTATCACATCGATGCTGTCGCAGGTCGGTCCGGCGAGCACCGAGGGATAGGTTGCGCCGTCTGGAACGAGGGCCGTCGTCGAATAATGCGCACGATCGTACATTCGACCGCTGTATGATCCGTACACTCCGTCGTCCAGGTAATACCACCAGTGTTCGCCGCGCTGCGCGCGCCCCATCACGGTAGCGACAGCCGCAGCCGCAGGCGCCGCAATGAATCGTCCGGGCTCGGCGATGATCCGCAAACCGGGCGCGAGTTCGCTCAGCGCCGCGCGTATCGGTGCGCAGAATACATCGATCGGCGGCACCGGCTCGGCGTAATCGACCGGGAAACCGCCGCCGATGTCCAGGATGCCGAGCGCGTGGCCGCGCAATGCCGCGCGCCGCAGTAAATCGCTGCAAATGCCGATGGCCTCGACGTGCATTCCGGGACCGCTCACCTGCGAACCGACATGAAAAGACAGCCCCGCGACGCGAATTCCCAGCGCTGCGGCGAGTTCCAGTAAATCCAGCGCCGCGCCGGGATCGCAGCCGAATTTGCGGGACAAATCGCAGACGGCGTCGGGACTACGGAACGCAATGCGGATCAGCAGTTGCGCGCGGCTGCGGTACTTGACGAATTTGCGCAACTCGTCGGGATTGTCGACGACGAAAGTGTCGACGCCGTATGCCAGCGCCGTGCGGATGTCGCCGTCGCGTTTGATTGGGTGCGTATGAATGCAACGTCGCGCATCGACCCGTGCGCGGCGCACCAGATCCACCTCGCCGTTCGTCGCCAGGTCGAAAAATGCGCCTTCGTCGGCGAGGACCGCGACCACGGATGCATGCGGCAGCGGTTTCAGCGCGTAATGCAAATCCACGTTAGGCAGCGCGTCCGCCAGCCGGCGATATTGCCGGCGCAATCGCTGCGCGTCGATGACGAGAAGCGGCGATCCGTAGCGTGCGGCGAGGTGACGGATGGCCTCCGGCGCAAACGGATCCAGCGCCGCATCGAATTCGAATTGGGGTTCGGCGGACGCCTCACGATGCTGCAACAAACGTCTCCGCCACAACGGGCCTAGCCGGCACCGGAGTCCTCGGTTTGTTCGCCCAAACCGCTCGCTCGGAGCAGCCTGTCGGTGATCGCCGCCCAGCGCTCATCGGCAGGCGGGGTCTGTACGAGGATCTTGACGGCGCCGACCCGGTCGAGGACGCGCAGATGATTGTATAGATTGTGCGCATAGGTCTCGGATTTCTTCCCGGCGTTGATCCAGGTCATGTGCCGCTGCGCGTGCAGCGGCGGACGCATAGCGAGAACGGCGACCTTGTTGTCGGCTGCGGCAAGCTCGGCCGCGCTGGTTTCCAAATCGTCGGTGGCGACGAGCTCCAACGGCGTCAGCGGTGCGTAGTGCAGCCGTTGGTCCCCGGGCGCGCGCGGCAATGCGCCGCCGACGGCGAGCTTGCCGACCACCCTCTCGAGCTGCGAGCGCGTAATGGAACCCGGACGCATCAAGCGCGCGGCGTTGTCCACGCACGAGACGATCGTTGACTCCAGCCCGATCTGCGATTCGTCGCCGTCGAGCACGACCCGTATTGCCTCGCCGAACTCCTCGCGCACGTGCTCCGGGCGCGTCGGGCTCAAGCGGCCGTAACGATTCGCCGACGGGGCGGCAATACCGCCGCCGAAGGCGGTCAACAACTGCTGCGCAATCGGATGCGACGGTATGCGGATGCCGATGCTGTTTTGGCCGCCGCTGACGACAAAATTAACGCCGTCGGCCTTGGGGAGGATCAACGTCAAGGGTCCGGGCCAGTATTTCGCGGCCAGCGCCTCGGCGACCGGCGGCATGCTCGCAACCCAGCGGTGCAGATAGCGCGGATTATCGATGTGCACGATGACCGGATGATCCGCAGGCCGGCCTTTGAGCGCGAATATCTTGGCGACGGCCGCGGGGTCGGCCGCGTTGGCGCCCAATCCGTAGACCGTTTCCGTCGGGAACGCAACCAAGTCGCCGGCGCGCAAAACTTCGACGGCTTCATCGATCTCGGACTGTGTCGCTCGTACCACGCGCGTATGATAACAAGACTGAAGGCGGTGCCGTCGGCTAAGAGGCCGGCATCGCCCCGACATCGAGGGGGTCGAGGTCAGTTCGATACCAACTGCCGTCGCCGCGCCGCTCGAGTTCGTAGGCCGGCCAATAGTGCTTGTCGAGCTTCAGCGTGATGACATCGACCTGGCCGTTCCAACTGACCGTCTGCAGACGCAGCGAGGCGCGGTCCGGCTTGCCGCTGACCGCATTGATGAACGCGTCCAGGTCCGGTGTCGGCCGCCCATCGACTTCGGTAATGCGGCGACCCGCGTACAAGCCGTAATGCGTCGCCGGCGAGCCGTAGTAAAAATACGCCACGAAAACGCCGGTCCGCGCGATTCCGCGCTGCATGGCCATCGACCGGTAAGGCGCTTGCAGCGTGGCGCCGGCCCAAATCAGCACGCGGTCGATCCCCCGCCCATGCAGCGCCACGGTCGCCATCCGCACAGTTTTTTCGGCGCCGGCCCGCCAGACGGTCACCGCAACATGCGGTCGCTGCACGGCGCGCTCGACCTCGCGGAAACGGTTTACGACCTTGCCGTCGACCGCCAGGATCAGATCACCCGGTTCGAGGAACAATGCCGCCGGCGAGCCGGCCGCCAATCGCTCGATCGACAGTACCTGCCGGCGCAACTCGTCGTGCTGTTCGAAGCGCAGCGCCCAAGCCTCCGGCATGCCGAGCCGGCGCGCGTCCGCCAGCGATTGCACGTCGAATTCGGCGTCGATCGAATAGATCGGCTCGTTCTCGGTAACGGCCTTGATCATCTCCGTGACGATATCGGCGGGCATGCCGTGATTCGCCTGAGCGATGCCGCTTTGCGTCTCGTAAGCGAAACTCGACCAGAGCGCGAGCACATCGCCGCCGCCGTTCGCCAACACGCCGTCGAAATCGTTCGGGGCGTTGACCAAATCGATGGCCTCCAGGTTGCTGTCGCGGAAACGCAGCGT
>JAYTQR010000006.1:0-37483 GCA_043746615.1 Gammaproteobacteria bacterium
GGCGCACCAGCGGCGCCGCCGCGTTCGGCGCGAGGAGCAGCCGTGCGCCGCTGACCGGCGTGAACGGCACCGCGCTCAACAGCTTCGGGTAGTAGCGCCGGCCGTGCTGCGCGTAGGCATTGGCCCAGGCGAAATCGAACACGAACTCGCCGCGCGAGTGGCTCTTCGCGTACAGCGGCACGGCGCCTAAGGCGCTGCCGGCCGCATCCTCGAGCACGAGGTGGCGGGCCGCCCAGCCGTTCTCGGGGACGACGCAGCCGGACTCCTCCAGCGCCGCCAGGAACTCGTGCCGTAGAAACGGCTGCGCCTCGCCCGCGAGCGCGTTCCACGCGGCGGCGCCGATATCGGTGATGCTCGCCAAGAACCGCGCGCGCTGCGGCACGCCGTGCATCGGCGCTGCGGCGGCGCGCCCCTTCACGCGCTGGCTGTGCGGCGTGCGAGCAGCGCTGCGCCTGCCGAGGATTCGAGATATTTGTCCGCGTCCAGCGCGGCCATGCAGCCGGTGCCGGCGGAGGTCACGGCCTGGCGGTAGACATGATCGGCGACATCGCCGGCGGCGAACACGCCGGCAACGCTCGTCGCCGTCGCATCGCCGGCAGTGCCGCCGCGCACGATAATATAACCGCCGTGCATATCGAGCTGCCCCTCGAACAGCTCGGTGTTCGGTTGGTGACCGACCGCGATGAACACGCCCTCGACGGCGAGCGTGCGGGTGGCGCGGACCGCGGTTGCGCGCAGGCGCACGCCGGTGACGCCGGCCGCATTGCCCTCGATCTCCTCGACGGCATGATTCCAAAGGATGCTGGCCTTGCCGGCCGCGACCAACGCGTGCAGCCGATCTTGCAGGATCTTCTCGGCACGCAGCTTGTCGCGGCGGTGGACCAGCGTGACGTGCGCGGCAATGTTGCCGAGGTACAGCGCCTCCTCGACGGCCGTGTTGCCGCCGCCGATGACAGCGACGCGTTTGCCGCGAAAGAAAAAACCGTCGCAGGTCGCGCACGCCGAGACACCCTTGCCCCGATACAACTCTTCGGACGGCAGACCGAGGTACTTGGCGGAGGCGCCGGTCGCGATGATCAGCGCATCGCAGTGGTACGCGCCCGCATCGCCGTACAGGCGCAGCGGCCGCTCGCGCAAGTCGACGCGGTTGATGTGATCGAAGAGGATCTCGGTGTTGAACCGCTGCGCATGGCGGCGCATGCGCTCCATCAGCGCCGGCCCCTGCAGACCTTCAACATCGCCCGGCCAATTGTCGACGTCGGTCGTCGTCATCAGCTGGCCGCCTTGCGCGAGTCCGGTGATCAGCAGCGGCGCGCGATTGGCGCGCGCGGCGTACACGGCCGCCGAATAGCCGGCGGGACCCGACCCCAGGATGATTAGACGATTCGCCTTGACGTCGCTCATGTACAATTTTCCCGATGACTGACGGGGGGCCATGGTATGTAAATCCGGCGGCTCCAGCCAGTTCCGACCCGGCCGCCGGCCAGACCGTGTACAGGGATTGGCGCACCCTAATGGTTTGGTCTACTATTACATAATATTCAAATAGTTATAAAGGAAATATCATTAAAGGTCTTGAGATAGCCGCCGCCGATCAAACCAAGCGGGCCAAGCCCAACGCCAAGGTCTCGGCGGCGGTCGCCCGCTCGCTGCGCGAAGGCACGTTGTGGGTGCTCGGCGCCGTCGCCTTGCTGTTGCTGTTGGCATTGCTGAGCTATCACGCCCACGATCCGGGATTTGCCGATACCGGTGAACCGGGTGCGGTCGGCAATTGGATCGGACCGATCGGCGCGTGGCTATCGGGATTTTTCTTTTTCCTGTTCGGCCGGCCGGCGTATTTGTTTCCGGTCATGCTCGGCTACGCCGGCTGGCTCGTGCATCGCGACTCGACGCCCCCCGACCTGCGCTCGCGGCTCAATGCCTTGCTGCGTGCCTGCGGCTTTCTCTTGACGGTGCTGACCAGCTGCGGGTTGGCGACGCTGCATTGGAGCGGCGCGGGATTGCCGAACAGCGCCGGCGGCGTGGTCGGCGCACTGGTCGGCACCAGCGCCGCGCATGGCCTGCGCTTCCTCGGCGCGACGCTGCTGCTGCTCGGCCTGTGGTTTGCGGGCGTCGCCTTGTTCCTCGGTGTCTCGTGGTTCACGATCATGGACAAACTCGGCGCCGCGGTCCTGCGGATGCTCGACTGGGTGCAAACGCAAGCCGCGCAGCGCCGTGAACTCGCTTTCGGCCAGCAGCGCAAGCAGGCCCGCCAAGAGGTGGTGCGCGAGGAGCAGAAGAAAACCGCGCAGCGCCGGCCGCCGCGCATCGAGGCGCCGCCGCCCGCCGTGCCGAAGAGCGAGCGGCTCGAGAGAGAACGCCAGGTGCCGTTGTTCGATGCGCCGAAATCGAGCGAATTACCGGCACTGGCGCTGCTCGATGAGCCGGTGGCGCGCGAGCCCTCGTACTCCGATGAGGCCTTGGAGGCGATGTCGCGCCTGGTCGAACTGAAGCTGCGGGATTTCGGCGTCGAGGCCGAAGTGGTCGCCGTGCAGCCGGGCCCGGTCGTCACGCGCTTCGAACTGCGCCCGGCGCCCGGCGTCAAAGTCAACCAGATCAGCAATCTCGCCAAGGATCTCGCGCGCGCGCTGTCGGCCATCAGCGTGCGCATCGTCGAGATCATTCCCGGCAAATCGGTCGTCGGCTTGGAAATCCCGAATGAGAAACGCGAGATCGTCACGCTCGGCGAGATCATCAAATCGAAGCCCTACGATGATCTCGGCTCGCCGCTCGCGCTCGCGCTCGGCAAGGATATCAGCGGGGTGCCGGTCGTTGCGGACCTCGCCCGCATGCCGCACCTGCTGATCGCCGGCACGACCGGATCCGGCAAGTCGGTCGGCATCAATGCGATGGTTTTGAGCCTCGTCTACAAGGCGACGCCCGAACACGTGCGCATGATCATGATCGATCCGAAAATGCTGGAACTCTCGGTCTACGAGGGGATTCCGCATCTGTTGTCGCCGGTCGTCACCGACATGAAACAAGCGGCGAACGCCTTGCGCTGGTGCGTCGCCGAGATGGAGCGGCGCTATGCGCTGATGTCGGCGCTCGGCGTGCGCAACATCGGCGGCTTCAACCGCAAGGTCAAGGATGCGGCGGAGGTCGGCCGGCCGATCCAAGATCCGATCCGTTTGCAGAAAATCGCGCAAGGCGTGCCCGGCATCGTCGCGGCAGACGTGCCCTACCTTGCGACCTTGCCGTTCATCGTCGTCATCATCGATGAGCTCGCCGATCTGATGATGATCGTCGGCAAGAAAGTCGAGGAGCTGATCGCCCGTCTCGCGCAGAAGGCGCGCGCCTCCGGAATCCATTTGATTCTCGCGACGCAGCGGCCGTCGGTCGACGTCATTACAGGGCTGATCAAGGCGAACATCCCGGCGCGGATCGCCTTCCAGGTGTCCGCGAAAGTCGATTCGCGCACGATCCTGGATCAAAGTGGCGCCGAGTCGCTGCTCGGTCACGGCGACATGCTGTACCTGCCGCCCGGCACCTCGATCCCGACGCGCGTGCACGGCGCGTTCGTGTCCGATCAAGAGGTGCACCGGGTCGTCGCCGGACTGAAAGCTGCGCTGCCGCCGATCTACATCGACGAAATTCTCGACGGTCCGCGCAATCCGGTGCCGGGCTTCCCAGCCGACGATGACGAGGAGGGCGACAGCGGCATCGCCGATGCCGAACAGGATCCGCTGTACGATGAGGCGGTGCGCATCGTCACCGAGACGCGCAAGGCCTCGATCTCCGGCGTGCAGCGGCGGCTCAAGATTGGCTATAACCGTGCGGCGCGGCTCGTCGAAGCGATGGAGGCGGCGGGCCTGGTAGGACCGTTGCAGTCGAACGGCGGGCGGGAAATTTTCGGCGCGGCACCGCCCGAGGAGTAGAGCGATGGCTGATTGCATGCGCCGTGCCGCCCGCGCGGCCGGTCTGATCCTGATCCTGGTCGCGAGCGGCACGGCCGTCGCGGCTGCAACGACAGCGGCTACGGCGGCTGCGCCTGCGGCACGATCGCCTGCGGCGCAAGTCGAGCATTACCTTAAGGGCCTGGCGACGTGGTCCGCGGATTTCAGCCAGACGATCGAGGACGCCAACGGCAAGGTGCTGCGCCGCGCCTCCGGCCATCTGTATCTGCAGCGGCCCGGCAAGTTCCGCTGGGACTACACCGAGCCGTCGGAACAGCTGGTCCTCGCCGACGGCAAGAAGCTGTGGTTTTACGATAAGGATCTGGCGCAGGCGAACGTACGCGACATGGATGCGACGCTCGCGAGCTCGCCGGCGGTGCTGCTCGCGAACGGCGCGCCGGTGAGCAGTCAGTTCGACATCACCGCCTTGCCGCCCCGCGACGGGCTCGAATGGTATCAGCTGGTGCCGAAGCATCCGGACACCGATTTTCAGGCGATCCGCATCGGCTTTGCCGGCGGCGAGTTGGCGCAAATGCTGCTCGCCGACAAGCTCAATCAGGTCACGCGCCTGACCTTTTCGCAGCCGAAGCGCAACCTGCATTTGGCTGCGAGCCTGTTCACGTTCGTGCCGCCGGCGGGGGTCGATGTCATTGGGCGCGCGGCGCCGTGACGGCGGGCGGCGCGGGGCCTTACCGGCCGCTCGCCGATCGGCTGCGGCCGCGTAGTCTCGCCGAATTCGTCGGCCAGGCGCATCTGCTCGGCCCCGGCGCGCCGCTGCGCCGCGCGCTCGAGTCGGGCCGGCCGCATTCGATGATCCTGTGGGGGCCGCCCGGCACCGGCAAGACGACGCTGGCGCGGCTCGTCGCCAACGGCGCGGCGGCCCAATTCATCGCCCTGTCGGCCGTGCTCGCCGGCATCAAGGAAATCCGGGCAGCCGTCGAGCATGCCCGCGCGCTGCGGGGCGTGCGCGACACCGTGCTGTTTCTCGACGAGGTGCACCGCTTCAACAAGGCGCAGCAGGACGCATTCTTGCCGTACGTCGAGGACGGCACTGTGATCTTCGTCGGCGCGACGACCGAGAACCCGTCGTTCGAGGTCAACAACGCGCTGCTGTCGCGGGCGCGGGTGTACGTGCTGAAGTCGCTCGCGACCGAGGAGTTGGCGACATTGCTCGACCGGGCGCTCGCCGATCCGGAGCTCGGACTCGGACTGCTGCAGTTGCAAATCGATGCCGCGGCGCGCGACTTGCTGATGGCCGCCGCCGACGGGGATGGCCGGCGCATGCTGAATCTGTTGGAAACTGCCGCTGACCTGGCGGCGCCGGCCGAGACCGGCCGGCGCTTGGATCTTGAGACGATGCGCGCCGTCATCGGCAGCACCTACGTGCGCTTCGACAAGGGCGGCGAGCAGTTCTACGACCAGATCTCGGCGCTGCACAAGGCGGTGCGCGGCAGCGACCCGGACGCGGCGCTGTACTGGCTGTGCCGGATGCTCGCCGGCGGCTGCGATCCTCTGTACATCGCGCGGCGCGCCCTGCGCATGGCGAGCGAGGACATCGGCAATGCCGACCCGCGCGCGCTCACCCTCGCGCTCGAAGCCTGCGCCGTGTATGAGCGTCTCGGGTCTCCGGAAGGCGAACTCGCGATCGCGCAGGCGATCATCTTCATGGCCTGCGCGGCGAAGAGCAATGCCGTTTACACCGCGTACCAAGCCGCGGCCGAGGATGCGCAGCGGCTCGGCTCGCTCGAAGTGCCGCTGCATCTGCGCAACGCGCCGACGCGCTTGATGAAGGACATCGGCTACGGCAAGGGCTACCGCTACGCCCATGACGAAGCCGATGCCTACGCCGCCGGCGAGCGCTACTTGCCGGAAGGCATGGCGGAGCGGCGTTATTACCAACCGGTGCCGCGCGGCCTCGAAATCAAGATCGGCGAGGCGCTCGCCGCGCGCCGCGCCCGCGACCGGCTGAGTGCGCCCGCCGGAGATTCGTGACGGTGCCGCGGCATCGCCTACAATGACGCCGTTGAACGGCCGCTAGAAGGAATCGATCGTGCTGGATCCGAAGCTCTTGCGCAGCGACTTGCCGGGCATTGCCGCGCAGCTGGCGCGCCGCGGCTTCGTGCTCAATACGGCGCACGTCGCCGCGATCGAAGAGCGGCGCAAGGCCGCGCAGATCGAAGCCGATCGGCTGCGTGCCTTGCGCAACGCCAACGCCAAGGCGGTCGGCGCCGCGAAAGCCCGGGGACAGGACAGCGGCGCATTGCTCGCGGCCGGCGAAGCCGCGGGCGCCGCGCTCGGCGCTGCGGAACAAACGCTCGCGCGGCTGCAGGCGGAACTCGCCGAGCTGCAGTGGGGGCTGCCGAATCTTTTGCACGCGAGCGTGCCGGACGGGCGCGATGAGTCGGCGAACGTCGAGATCCGCCGCTGGGGCGCGCCGCGCGCGTTCGCCTTCGCGCCTGCCGATCACGTCGCGATCGGCGCGCGCATCGGCATGGATTTCGAGGCCGCGAGCCGCATCTCCGGCGCGCGCTTCGTCGTCCTGACCGGACCGCTCGCACGGCTGCACCGGGCACTCGCGCAGTTCATGCTGGACTTGCACACGCGCGATCACGGCTACCTCGAAGTCTACGTGCCGTACCTCGTGCACGCCGCGGCGCTGCTCGGCACCGGCCAGCTGCCGAAGTTCGAGCCGGATCTGTTCGCGGTGCGCGGCGACGCGGGCTTTTTTTTGGTGCCGACGGCCGAAGTGCCGGTCACGAATCTCGTGCGCGAGCAGATTCTGCCGGCCGAGACTCTGCCGCTCAAATTCGTGGCGCACACGCCGTGTTTCCGCTCGGAAGCGGGCGCCGCCGGCAAAGATACCCGCGGCATGATCCGCCAGCATCAATTCGAAAAAGTGGAGTTGGTGCAGATCGCGGCGCCGGAGCGCTCCTACGCGGCGCTCGAGGAACTGACCGGACACGCCGAGGCGGTGCTCAAGGCGCTGGAGCTGCCGTATCGGCTCATCGCGCTATGCGCCGGCGACGTCGGCTTCAGCAGCGCCAAGACCTACGATCTCGAGGTCTGGCTGCCCTCGCAGCAACGCTACCGCGAGATCTCCTCGTGCAGTAACTGCGAGGCGTTTCAGGCGCGGCGCATGCAAGCGCGCTGGCGCAATCCCACGACCGGCAAGAGCGAACTCGTGCACACGCTGAACGGCTCCGGGGTCGCGGTGGGGCGCGCGCTCGTCGCGATCCTCGAGAACAATCAATGCGCCGACGGCAGCGTCGCGATACCCGCGGCGCTGCGGCCGTACATGGCCGGTGCGGCGAGGATTCCGTAGGCGCAGCTAGTTGCGGCTCCCCATCAGCAGGCGCAGCACATACCAGAACATCAGCGCGATCGACGCGAACAGCTGCATCGCCGCCGATACGTAGCGGTCTTCCGGATACGCATGAATGATGTTCGACGTGTCGTACAGCACGGCAGCGCCGGCAAAACCGATCATCGCCACCGAAAACCAGGTGCCGAGCTGGAAGCCGAACACCACACCGCCGATGATGGCGACGACCGCGAGAATACCGCCCCACATCAGGATCCCGCGCATGAACGAGAAATCCTTGCGGGTGCGATGCGCGACGACCATCAGCCCGCCGGCCCCCAACAGCGTCACCAGAGTCGCGCTGTCGATCGTCCCCGGCGCCTTCGCGTTGGCGAGGTACAACAGCGGCACGAAGATCAGCGCTTCGGCGACGATGTAAATGCCGTAGGCGAAATATTGCATGCCGATCGCCGTGCTGGTCTGCGCCGTGCGCGTCGCCAGCCAACCTACCAGCATGAATGCGCCGAGGATCAGCAGCCAGTTGAAGCCGAACATGAAGCGCGCGATTTCGCCGGCCAGACCCGATTCGAACAGCGCCATCTCGACGAGAATGAAGGCGATAATGCCGCCGACCACATGCGTATAGACGCGGGAAATGAACACCGCGCGGCTGTCGGCCGCCGTTGCGGGAAACGCCGGGTTGTTCATCGGAAAATTATTCATAACGTACCTGCTCCTTAATCGAGACTCATCGTCCTGCGGCGCACGCCGTCCGAGATGCGCCGGTCACGCCATTTTAGCATTCCCTGGGGGGTCGGCGCGCTCGCCGGGCCCGAAAGCCGTGACATAATCGCAATCGGTATTTTTAGAGTTGATTCCGTCCAATTGGTTCGCATTATCGAACGAGGGTCGCCGTCATGGCCGAATTGCCCGCCACACCGCAGAGCCTGTGCATTCTGCGGCTATCGGCGATCGGCGATACCTGCCACGTCGTGCCGCTGATCCGCACGCTGCAGCACGCCTGGCCGCAGTGTCGGATCACCTGGATCATCGGCCGCACCGAGGCAAGATTGATGTCGCTGTTGCCGGAGATCGAGATTCTCGCCATCGACAAGGGCAAATTCGCGGCGGAGTTTCGGCGTTTGCGGCGGGCGTTGCACGGCCGGCGCTTCGATGCCTTGCTGCATATTCAATTGTCGTTTCGCGCCAGCCTGTTGAGCACGCTGGTGCGCGCACCGGTCAAGCTCGGCTTTGATCGCGCGCGGGCGCACGAGCTGCAATGGCTGTTTACCAATCGGCGCATCGCGGCGCGCACGCGCGAGCACGTGCTCGACAGCTTCATGGGATTCGCCGATGCGCTCGGCATCGCCGCACGGCGGGTCGAATGGAACGTGCCGCTGCCGCCCGATGCGCTGGCCTACGCGCAACGTTTGATTGCCGATCAGCGGCCGACGCTGCTGATCAGCCCCTCATCCAGTCACAGGATGCGCAATTGGCGGCCGGCGTTCTATGCCGCGCTCGCCGATCACGCCGTGAACCGCTGGGGCATGCGCGTGATCCTGTGCGGCGGACCGACCGCGTACGAGATCGACATGGGCGCGCGCATCGGCGCAGCCGCGCGCCAGCCGCTCGAGGATCAAATCGGCCACAATACGCTGCCGCAAATGCTCGCGCTGCTGTCGCGAGCGACCGTGCTCGTCGCCCCGGATACCGGCCCTGCGCACATGGCGGCCGTCGCCGGCACGCCGGTCATCGGTCTGTACGCCGCGACGAACCCGGCGCGCAGCGGGCCGTACCTCAGCCGCCGCTGGTGCATCGACCGCTTTGCCGATGCCGCGCGGCGCTTCAAAGGCAGCGAACCCGAGGATCTGCCGTGGGGCACGAAGATTGAACAGCCGGGGGTCATGGATCTGATCCAGCCGGAGGAGGTCATCGCCCGTCTCGACGAATTCATGCAGCACGGGCGCGCCGCAGGCGATCGCCCGGTGCGAGCCTGATACAATCTCCACAGACGACCGACACCGGTCGTGCGGAGAGGTGGCAGAGCGGTTGAATGCACCGGTCTTGAAAACCGGAGGACCTTCACGGGTCTCGTGAGTTCGAATCTCACCCTCTCCGCCAAGTTCACTCGCGAGTTCGACAACGACGAACGAATAATTGCCGCAGTGCGCGCACAAGCGTCCCGCAAGAAAAGCCAGGGTGAAACGACTGCGACTTTGGCTACCCTGCTAGGCGTTCCGGGAGAGCTGAGTTAAGCATTTTGACGCACCAAGTTCCCGTGTGTACTTTTGACGAGACCCTGGCAATTTGCCATAACTTGTTTTCACGGCGTTGTTGCAAACTAGGCGCACGCCGCTAACATTGAGGCCACAAGAAGGGGGGCAATGTTGGGGCCGTGACGGGCACCATCGCGGGGCATAACGATGCGTCTAACGCTTATTTGGTCGAGTGTGGCGTTTCTTGGGTTCGCCGCTGGCTCCGCATCGGCACGGGCAACTGATGTCACGCTTCTACCGTTCAGTAACACACAACTGGCGTTCAGCAACACGGGGCTCGTAGCTGGCAAAAAACACTCAATGCGGATGAGTCTGCGTTTTTAGCTGAGGGGTCGAACGGCTCCCTGATCAACTTAGGAATCCCATCCGGACTCAGTATTGTTCAGCCTGAGTAAGATTAAGTCACGAAGATCATTAAATGCGATAAGTCGCTGTTTACCGTTGAGGAGATTGTTGAATATTCGGGCCACAACATGAGCGGGGCCAGTAAGATCGCGTACTCTTAAGCAACCCGGGTGCGAATAGGTATCGTTGATAATAATACCTCCCTGCACTCTCGTGATAGGCTTGTTGGGTAGGGTCTGCAACTAGAGAGCTTTGCCCGATCTCGCTCTAATCATACCGAAGACGCCGCCGACGGGATTGCATTGCTGCGACTGAGGATAAGCTGGGAGGTTTGCCCACATGGTTACCGACCGGGCTCCATGCATTCAAGCACGCATTAGGAGCGCTCTTCAATCGACTCCGGCGCTGACCAGCACTCTCCAGATTGGGCGAGCGATTCTACATTTTGGGCCGTGGCGTCATGCAATACGAGAACTCATTCGGCGAGCCAGGCCGCCGCGTGAAGCAGTAGCGACGGGTACCTTTTGTCTGCTCCAACTTGATATTCCACAAATTGTGGAAAATCTTCGAGCGGACGGCATGGCAATGGCCGGACGCTTGCGACCTGATGAACTGAATCGTGTGCGTGCGGTTACCGATGAATTGCCACCTGGTGAGTATGGTGACTTCCATGAAGAAGTTCCAGACATTCGCGTGCTACTGCAGAGCGCTGCGGTTTTGGGCGTAGTGCGAGGCTACCTGCGCGCCGAGCCTGAGCTACTTGAGTGCAATTTAGTCGTTGCTCATGCAGAAAAATCCGTGGTACCGCTGAAAAAAACCTCGCAGCGATTTTTTCATTTTGATTTTGCGGGCTGGCATTCGCTGAACCTATTTATTTACCTCACGGACGTTGCAGAAGATTCCGGAGCACATCAAGTCATTGCTCGAACGCATTTCACCAGGAACATGTGGGATGCAATCCGCCCTTCGGTTCCAGATAGCGAAATCTATGCAAGGTACGACGGTCGAGTGCGAACAGTTACAGGACCTGCTGGCACGATGTTCTTCGAAGACACATCCGCATTTCATCGCCGGAAGACGCATACGAGGCGACGCGTAATGCTTAATATCCTTTACGCGTCTCACCGAAGTTGGCTCAGCAAGGGGCGCTTAACGCTTAAATACTCGGACTATTTGCGTATCTGGCAGTGAGACGTGGAATAATGCCCTGGACTGCTCAACTTCTGTAGTGAGATTGCCAATCCGTTGCCACTGCTTCTGATTTGCCGGCGTTGATCGCGCCAACGCGTGCTTGTCGGCATCGATGCAGTCAGTATTTGTAGGCGTCCTGGCGTCAGCCAGGTTGGACGTTGCGGCTTCATTTTCCTGGCTCAGGTTTTTGTAATAACGACCTGCCTGAACTCGGGGTGCCGTTGCGCCCGTGCTTTGATCGCATCGCGGTCGGCTTACGACATTGGCCTCTCCATCGCAATGGCTGTGCTAGCATCGTCGCCGCTGCCTTAGAGATCGGTGGTTCCATCGATCAACGCGTGCCGGGCGGGCCGGTAGGATTCAATGTCGATCATCGATCACGTATTGGAAATGCGCCGCTCGGCGCGGCCGCTTGACCCGACCGGCATGGCGTCGAACGCCTCCACGAAACCGGTCGCTGCCGCCTCCACAAGCGATCCGGCGGTCTATCTCGCCATGCACGAGGGAGCGAGCGAAGAATCGCATCGCGGTCGAGGCCAATCGGACGCTCGCCGCGCCCTTGTTGGCGCGTGCGCGGCACCACGTTTGGATGATGATCGCCGTGACCAGCGCCGGCGACGCTGTCGGCAAGATTCTGACCGCAATAAATTAGACGCTAGCGATCGCCCATGAGAAGACAGACGAGGTCTATTTGCTGGCATCAGCGCGCTGCGATGAGTAGTCGCATATTGTGCGGAACGGCACCGTGAATCCCCCTCTTGCTAATCGATCTGCCCTCGGCGTTGCGGAGCCGTGCCGCGGCGGCGATAGCCCCAAAGGCGGATGCCGTACTGATGATCGCCGTGGTCCGTGTAACCGTGCGTGCCGATGTGACCACGGAATTGAGCGATTTATCGGATTTGCCCTGTGTCGGCATCGTCTTGAACCGCACCGATGACATCAAGCCGGCGCGGGAGTGTAATGGATCGACCGCTTCCTAACACGTACTGGGTCATCCCCGGCAGGCTGCTCGCCGGGGAGCATCCTTATGGGCAAGACGAAGCCGATGCACGTCGCCGTCTCGAGAGGTTACTCGCGGTGGGGATCGATTATTTCATCGACCTGACCGAAAGGGGCGAGGTTAGGGAGTATCGGGCGTTGCTGCCGAAGCGCAGCCAATATTTACGCAGTGAAATACCGGACATGCGCACGCCGCAGGATCTAACGCAGATGCAGACGCTGCAAGCACGCATTCGAAATGCCCTGCTGCTCGGGCGGCACATCTACATTCATTGCCGCGCGGGGATTGGACGCACCGGCCTCGTCGTCGGCTGTTATTTGGCTGGAGAAGCCGCCGATGGTGCGGCGGCGCTGTCGGAATTGAATCGGATTTGGCGGCAGAGCGAGCGTGCCGAAACCTGGCCACAAGTTCCGCAAACCGCGGAACAGGCCGATTATGTTCGGCATTGGCCGCCAAAGCGCACGCCGCCTCAGCGCACAGTCAGACCCAAACGCGCGCGATAACTCGATCGTACAAAACCGCCGCGATGCAAGCGCGGCGGGAGCGCCTCTACGCGCGCGGAATATGTTAATGCGCGGCTTCTTCGTTGTCTGCGACTGGCGACGCTTGAAGAAAACACGCTCGCCGTAGTTTACTAGCGGCGTTGATTTGGCAAACCCGTCGAAAGGCGGGGACGCAAAGCTTCCGGTCTAACGGTCTTTAGGACCTACGATAGCGGGGTTGCCGACGGTCGCATTGCACGCCGTTGTCAAGCCTCGCAAGTCTCGGATCTTTGCGGCAAGTGTCCGTGGTATCCGCTACGTTGCGAGGTTGACATCAAATGGGCCAGCGTCTCTCTTTCGGATTGCTTCTTGTCATCGCGCTGGCCGGTTGCTCGGGCGAGAGCGCCGGGCTCATCAGTACCCCATCCACGAAAGTCGCTAACGACGTCTCGGTGACGAAGCCGTTGGCCATTATTTTGCAAGGCGTACCACCCAGCAGCGTGACAGCCGGCAGCCAATATTTATTTCATCCGCTCGTCGTGCCCGGCAGCGGCACCGTGAACTTCACGATCACCGGTCAACCGGGTTGGACGAGCTTTAATTCCAGCACCGGTACGTTGAGTGGCACGCCGACGAGCGCCGATGTGGGCCTGAGCGGCAATATCACGATCATCGCCACGAACAGCACCAGCACTGGGTCGGTCGGACCATTCACGATTCGCATCAATGCCGCACTGTCAAACATGAGCGCGGCCCTCTCCTGGGTCGCGCCGACGCAAAATACCGATGGCACGCCGCTGACGGACCTCGCCGGTTATTATGTTTATTATGGCACCAACGCCAGTGCTTTGAGCGAGACAGTGCAAATCGCCGATCCCACCGCCGTTACGCACGTCGTCGACAATTTATCGGCAGGCATCTGGTATTTTTCAGTCATCGCGTATTCGGCGCAGAACGTGCAAAGCGCGGCGTCGGCGACGGTGAGTAAGACAATTCTGTAGTCTTCAGTTTTGTTGCTCAAATGGTTTTTCTGACAGTGTGCGACGGTGCGCTTTCGAATCCGAGAGTGTTGTAGGCGATGACGGCAAAGTAATAGGTTCCCCGCGTCAAGCCACGGATGACGTAGCGCTGTATGGCGGCTCCCCTCAGGTCGATCTTCCGTTTCAGTGCTGCCGCGTGCGAACCATAAAGAATATGGTAGCCGGCCAAGTCGTTCAATATTGTCCCATTCGTGTTTTGCACCGGTGCGACCCAAGTCAAGGTCGCCTTGCCGCTCGCCGGAGCGGCCGGAGCGGCCGGAGCGGCCGGAGCGGCCGGAGTGGCCGGAGTGGCCGGAGTGGCCGGAGCGGCCGGAGCCGACGCGGATGTCGGGTTCGATGGGTCGGCCGTCGTCGTCAATGAACTGCCGGCTGCGGCTGTTTGCGCGATCGGGGGTGTCGCGCCCCCCGGGCAGCCCGCCAATGGAATGGTGGCGTAAATTAATGCGGTTAGCCGAATCAGTAATTGTTGATGGGCCGTCATTGTCAACGTTGATGGCATTAGTATCGTCTCCAGGTCCGCGGGTTGTTGTTGAATAGCGCGGGGCATTCAAAGGCGCCGCGAGACGATGTGCAATATGTCGCCAATCGGCGAACGTGGTCCGGCGTATAGCGAAATTTTGGCGGTTGTGTTAGCGAGGCGGTATCCCGCCGCACAACTCGCCGCCGCGGTGCTGCCGATCGTCGGTTATGCAAATCGCATGTGGGGGACGCTTACGCGCCGCGTCCGAGGCCGGTCTCGCCTCGACGCTCGGTCTCTCGAACGAGGTTGCCGATGATGTGCGGCGTCTGCTGCAGGATCGAGGAGCGCTGGCGGCGGTGAGTCCGAAAGAGTCAGCCGCGATGCCCCAATAAAAAGGGCGGCCGGTTTCCCGGCCGCCCCAGCTCTTCCGCCAGTATCAGCCCTGGCCCCGAATCACAGTGCGAGCGCGTTGACGAAGTTCTCGCCGTTCGGCGTGCCGACTCCGGTCACATCATCCCAGCCCGGGCCCGTCGTCAAGGACGAATCGGTACCGAAGGTGAGGACGAACCAGCGCGTCGAGAAGGGACTGTTGTAAAGCGCGCTGTAGTAGCTCGTCGTCCCGTCCAGCGGACTTGCGAGTTCATCCGCCGAATAGCTCGTCGTCAGGCTCGGTGTCGTGATCGTACCGGTCACGTTACTGGCAGAGCCGTAGTCGGTGACGTCGTAGATCGCTTTGGTGGTATCGTTGGCGGACGCAAGACCGTACATCAACGGTGCCGCCTGGCCGAGTGCGTGACCGGCCTTTTGGGCGGCGATCGCCATGATCCCCGAGAACATCGGCGACGCGACGCTCGTGCCGCCGTACACGGCTACAGTCAATTGTCCGTTCACGGTTTCGATGATTTCCACACCGGTTTCTGGATCGGCGAGCATCGCAACATCCGGCAACAGGCGCTTCGTGCCGGGCAGGTTCTGTTGGAAATCCGGCTTGGCGAACGTCAGGCTCGGGCCGCCCCCCGCGCCGAATAGGAAGCCGAGCGACAGTGGCGGGTTGCTCGGGGAGCTACCCTGCGAGACCCGGTTGGCGATGCGGGTCAGGTTCGTGCCCCAGCCGGTTTGAAACGCGATGGTATCGTCGGTATTCAGTGCCAGACTGGTGCCGCCGACCGCGGTGGCGAACGGCGAACTAGCCGGGAACGACACTGTGTTGAAGCCGACGGCCTGCGCATAATCGCCGCTGTCGCCGCTGGAGAAATTGACGTCGATGCCCTGCACGGCGGCCTCTTCCAAGATGCGGTTATCGCGGTTAAATTGTGCGGGATTGCCGAAGCCCTCGACACCAGCCCAGCTGTTCGTGATCGTGTTGCCGTAGTGATGCACAACGGCGAAATTGATTGCTTCGTCGAGGTCCGAGCCATTGTTCGGGCTGACGACCAGCACGATCTTGGCGCCGGGCGCCATCGCATGCACCCACTCCACGTCGATCGAGATTTCAACGGCCCAGCCTGCGGGGTTGCCGAAAACACTCACGGTGGGGTGGTTCAGTGAGCCCGGCGCGCTGACGATTTGGAAGTTGCTGGAATCGAGCGCCGGCAAGCCGTAGAGCTGCGAGAACACGTTGGCGTCGGACTCGATCGTGGCATCGCCGAACGCATCGGTGATGACGACGGTTTGCCCGCTGCCGGTCAGCCCCGCGGCATACAGGCCATTCATGCCGTAGGCGGTGTGCATTTCGCTCGGCTGATAGCCACAGGGCGCCAAGTGGCCCAACGTGCTATTGCTGATGTCGGCCCCGTAGCGGTTGCCGGTGTAGGTCGCGCTGGTAGTACCCGCCGTAAAGGTCTGCGTCTCGGTCCCGCGGAAGCACTGGCTTTCGAAAAAGAGACCGTTCGGGCTCGAACCGACGGCGACCGGCTGAGCCTGCGCGCCGTCGGCCGTCGCCGCCGAGGCGACGTCTGGATTGAAGCCGAAGTTATCCATGCCACTGATCGCATCGACTTGCGCTCCCGATGCATCGTTGATGCTGGGATTGCCGGTGTTCGAGAAATAGGTCTGACCGTTGTAGCGGAACGAGTCGATCTGCGTGTGGAACGCCTTCTCGACGCTGGCGACCGTCCCGGACACTTTGACGTAGGCGTTGTCGGCCGCCGCGTACAGGATGCTGAGTCCGTGACCGGTAGCGAAGTTCTCGAACGATTTGACCGCCTGCGCGGTCGGCGCGTAGGTCGCGTTGAACGCGGCCTGGTCGATCCATTGGTGATAATTCGCGTTGCCCTTCGTGTGCTGCTGCTTCGCGAGCTGGTCGAGTTGGTTCGTGTTGCGCAGTTTCAACCACACCGTGACGGCCATCGTCTGGGTGGGATCCAGAGCGCCGAGATCGGTTGCATGCTTGATGAAACCTGGGGTGTTTTGCGCGACCGAATAATTAATGCCGTTATTGGCTTGGGCATTGCCGGCCGCGAGCGCCGCACCGGCGATGACCAGCGGCACGAGCCTCGCGGCCCAGTGCGATCGGCTTGTTGGCGAAGGTTCCGAGGCTGAGCGGAATTTATAACGCATGATGACTCTTCCCCTACAGATTGTGTGAATGCTTGGGTTTTGCACCGCGGCCTATGGACGCGCCGCGATCGTGTGCGGCTATGGTGGCACGCGCGGCCGGCGGCGGCAATGTCCGCTGCCGGCGCGCCACAATGAAGATAATCTGGTCGCCGAACGGCAACCTTGTAGCCGCAATGACAGCGTGTCGCTCGCGCATGCGCAGTGCATCGGCGCGGCGCGGCAGCGCCATGCCAAGATTCATTGGCGGCGCAGATCCATCCAGGCCAGCAGTACGCGCACCGGCTCGCCGATCAATTCATGCAGCGCACCATTCGACGTCAACAGCGCCTCGGCGCTCGGCAGAAAATCGACAACGTCCGGCACGGCCGGCGGCGAGATGCCGACCGGCGCCGGCACGACTTGCAGACCCGCGGCCGTAAACTCATGCGCTGCGCGCCGTTCTTGTGCCGCGCTGCTGACGAGCAGCACGCGCTCGACGCCGGCGGCGTGCAGGAGGCGCGCGGCATTGCGCGCATTTTCGAACGTGTCGAAGGCGCTGCCATCGACCCAGCGCGTGTGGATGCCGAAATTGCGCGCAAGTGTGTCTTGCATCGCCACCGCCTCGATCTTGAAGCCGGTCACGAGGACCGGCAGACCGGTGCGCCGTGCGAGCCACGCGCCATACGCGAGACGCTCGAGCAAATATGGTTTCGCGGCCGGGCCGTCGTATTCCGGCGCATAGCGGCGCTGGCCGCCGCCGCCGAGGATCACGATGGCCTCGGCATGCGCCGCGGCGAGGCGCGTCGGCGTCAGCGCCGGATCATGTTCTGCCAAACGTTCGAGCGGGCCCGCGATGATCTGCAACGACAGCAACCACAGCGAGACCAAGCCCAGCGTAATGAGCCCGCGCCCGAGCCGCCGGCGGCGCCGCAGGCTCAGCAGGCCGACGAGTGCGACCAGCAGCGGGGCCGCGGGGGGCAGTATCAGGGTCCGGAGGATCAGCTTGAGCATTTCCATGATCGCGCACTATCCCAGTGGCGTTGCCGCTTTTATGCAAGGGTCGGCGGCTGCCACGGTGCGGGCTCGGGGCCCCTAAGCTACTTGTCGCCGTTGATATATCGGTCGAGTTCGCGGTGAAAGTGGCGTACGCGCTGTTCCTGGTCGGACCACAGCGGACCGCGAAAGCCGCGCGACTTCGCTCCGCGTTGTACCGCAGTGACGAGGTCGACGTCCTGATCGAGTACTTCGCCAAGATTCGGCCGCACGTCGACCGGCACGTGTTCGATGTTGGGCCGGGTTGCGCCGCTGACGTCGAGGTCCTTCGGCAAACCCATCCAGCCCGGTACCGTGTAGCCGGAGTCGTCGACGTAGCGGAACATCGTCATGTTGTCATAGTAAAAGCGCTCGGGGTCCGTCGCATGCGGCACGAAGCGCATGATGAATACGCCCTCGGGGTGCATGCCGATTTGTACGTTCGGGAAATAGCCCGTCGCCCAGCTGTCGGTCAATTGCGCGTCGGTCAGTTTGTCGTAATAAGCGAGCCCGAAGCGTTTACCGCGTGTACGCTTCGCCGCCTGGATCGCGCGTCGCACGTCCTGCGAAGCGCCGGTGAAACCGGCCGGATCGATGCCCGCCTCGCGCATCATGTATTCCTGGTACGGATCGATCGAGTCCTGGTCGCTGACACGGTGCGACTTGACGCCGATCGGCACGATCATACGGCTGAAGCCGTTCGGGTATAGGTCGTATTGACTGTAATCCTCCATGACTCCCTGCGTTTGCGGATGGATGTGCGGCAGGTGATAGGTTTCGTAAAACGCGTCGACGCCGGTTTTCCAGTTTGCGCGCCAGTCGCTGCGCACGTGGCGCACGACATGCATCTTGTCGATCTCGTAATTCTCGATATAGCCGGGAGGCAGGCCGATCCATTCGCGCAACGCCGGCGCCTTGCCGTCCATGTTGATGAAGATCAGACCGCCGATGACATCGCAGCGTACTTCGCGTAGTCCGGGCCGATGCGCGATCAAGCGCGGATCGAACGTCGCCTCGTCGGTGATCCTTTGCAGTTTACCGTCGCAGCCGAATTGCCACGCATGGAAGGCGCAGGTAAAGCGCGCAACACTGCCTCTTTCGTTCTGGCACACGCGATTGCCGCGGTGCGGGCAGACATTGTAGAAGGCCTTGATCGAGGCATCTTCCTGTCGCACCAGGATGAATTCCTCATGACCGAATTCGAATACCGTGTAATCGCCGGACTCCGGCAAATCCGGCGTGACCCCGGCGAGCAACCAGACGCGTGGCCACAGCAGCTGCCATTCCTTTTGCATGAATTCGCGCGCGTAGTAGCGTGCCGGATCGGGTACATCGAGTCCGTTGTCGATGGGCGGCCGCTTCGCTTCGAGCGAATCGGGCGGCGCGTTGAGGGTCATTGGCCATGCGACTTTGTAGTTGACCGACATTGTGTGCTCCGTCCTATCCGCTGATCCGTACGCTGTACGCGGTGCGCGGTACGCGGTACGCCGTGCGCAGCGCGCCAAGAGCTGATGGTAGCACCCCGGTCGAAAAAAACAATCAGGATTGACTGTTTTTTGTGCCGGTGTCGGTGCTGGCAGCGGCGAAAGCTTTCAGGCTCGCCTTGATTTCGCGCGGCGTCGGGTTGCGCCGCAAGGTCAGGCCGCCGTTGATCTGCAGGATCTGCCCGGTCATGAAGCTTTCGTCGGAGGCGAGCCACAGCGCGGCGTTGGCGATATCCGCGGCCGTGCCGATCCGCCCGAGCGGATATTCTTTGAGGAACGCCTCGAGCAGCCCGGGCAGAGCCACCTCGCGCTCGGTCATAGGACTTGCGGTCAAGCCCGGTGCTATCGAGTTCACGCGGACTCCCTTGGCGCCGAACTCGTTGGCGAAGCATCGCACCAAG
Organism: Gammaproteobacteria bacterium; assembly: GCA_043746615.1. Lineage (GTDB taxonomy): Bacteria > Pseudomonadota > Gammaproteobacteria > Steroidobacterales > Steroidobacteraceae > Bog-1198. The sequence goes on from JAYTQR010000006.1 coordinate 19,486, forward strand.
GCATCGGCGGCGGATTTGGTCGCGATATAGGCCGCGTGATTGTAAAGCAGGGCATATGCCGAAGCGGATGACATTTGCACGATCGAGCCGCCGCCGCTGGCCGCCATCTGGCCCACCATGCTTTGCAAGAAAAAGTACGTTCCTTTGAATTGCAGCGCGCAAAGCTTGTCGAGTTCGTCCTCGTCCACATCCAGCAGTTTGGTCATTGGTGCCCAGCCGGTGCAGTTGACGGCGACGTCGAGGCGGCCCATGCGTGTTACGGCGAATTGCGCCAGCGCGGCAACCTCCGCGCGGCGCGTGATGTCGCAGAGGCAATAATCGCCGCCCACATCGCCGGCGAGTGTCCGCAGCGCCTCTTCCCGGCGTCCGGCGACGATGACTCGGGCGCCCTCGGCCGCGAAGCGGCGCGCGATGACTTGCCCCATGTTGTCTTTGCCGGCGGCGCCGAGGACGATCGCGACCTTGCCGTTGATGCGTTGCATTGGAACTCCCTCGCGAAACGAAATGAGGCCTGGATCGGCCGTTATGCGCCGAGCCGTCGAACCGGTTCGCTGCCGTCCCAATCCTGTGCGGCGCGCCGGACGTACCGGTAGAACTTCAGTAGATCGCCTCGCGGCTCGTACAGTTCGACCATGTGGCCGAGAGTGCCGCTCGTGTCGAGCATCGCGAACTCGATACCGGTTGCGGTACGGGCTTCGAGTGCGATGGCCGCACCGGCCGCGCGCGCGCGCGAGAGAGCCTCGCGAAGATTTGGCACGAAGTGGGCGACGTGATGAATGCCGATGCCATCGCGAGGATACAAGTCGCGCAACACCGAGGGTGCATCGTCATGCTGAGTGATCAATTCGATCATCACATTGCCCGCCTGGCCGTAAGCGGAGCTATGATCGAATGCCGCCGCCGCGCCGCGGTATTGGCAATGCGCGAGCGGGATGTGCTCGAATAAAAAGAACGGTCCCCAACCGTACGCACGCGCGAATTCGCGTGCCGAGCGTTCCGGGTCCGCTGTATGGTATGCGATCTGCACGGGCCTGAGCGGCCCGCCCATCAGGCCGCCGGACGTTGCGCTGCCGCTTGGCATCAGCTGAGCCGGCGCAACGGGCGCGTGCCGTCCCAGGTTGCGGCGGCCTTGCGCACCATGGCGAAAAAGGCTTCGACCGCGGGGCCGGCTTCGATCAGTTCGATCATGCCGCCGGGTTGCGCGTCGGTATCGAGGTAGGCGAAGCGCATGCCGTTGGCCGTGGCGCCGTGCTGCACCGGCTCGATGCCGACTGCGCGCAAGCGTGCGAGGTGTGCATCGAGCGCCGCGGTCATCACCCCGACATGCTGCAGACCCTGGCCATGCTGCGCGGCGAATTCACTGTAGATCGATGCCGAGGAATCGTGCTGCACGACCAGTTCGATTTGCATGTCGCCCCACTGAGCGATCGCGATGGACAGGTCGAGCGTCAGCGGCCGGCCGCGGAAATAGACCTCGCTGAACGCGATGTGTTCGAGCAGAAAGAACGGACCGACGCCGACTTTGCCGGCCCAATGATTCGCCGCCTCTTCGAGATCGCGAACGACGAAGCCATTCTGGATGATCGGACCGAAACGCGGTGCAAGGATTGGCACGTGCGCCCTTCAGCCGAGGCCCAATTCGGCCAACAACTGCTCGCGCAGGCGGAATTTTTGAATCTTGCTCGACGACATCGGCCATTCGTCTACGAAGCGTACGACCCGCGGCACCTTGAAGCTTGCGACCTCGCCCTTGCAGAAAGCCAGCAGTTCCGCATCGGTGGCTTTCTCGCCCTGCTTGAGTTCTACGAAGGCGGCCGGCACTTCGACGTATTTTCCGTCCGGTATGCCGACAACTTGGGCAAGCTTGACGGCCGGATGGCGACCGAGCAGCGCCTCGATCTCGGCGGCGGCGACGTTCTCGCCTCCGACCTTCAGCATGTCCTTGTAGCGGCCGTGGAACATGATCGTGCCATGCTCGTCGAGCGAACCGATGTCACCCGTATGAAACCAGCCCTCGCCATCGATCGCCTGCGCCGTTTTCTCGGCGTCTTTGTGGTATCCCTCGAGCAAGCTATAGCCGCGAACCAGCACCTCGCCGCGCTGCCCGAGCGCCGCATCCTCCCCGGTATCGGGTGCGATGACGCGCACTTCCAGGCCGGGAAGCGGTTTACCGAGCCGGCTGATGCGCAAGTGCTGCTCCTCGTCCGGAGCGCCCGTGCAGACCGTTCCGGCGGTCTCGGTCATGCCGAAGCTGCCGACCTGCAGCGCTTGCGGCATCGCGCGCATGATCGACTCCGCGACCGCGGGCGGCTGCACCGCGAAATTGGAGTTCATTAGCCTGACGCGTTTGAGGTTCGTCCGGGAAAAATCCGGATGATAAATCAGCCCTTGCATGATCGTGACGAAGCACGGGTAGGTGGCCGTGACCTTGTACTGCTCGAGCATCTTCAGGGCAACGCCGGGATCGAAGTAGCTCATGGTCAGGTAGGTGCCGCCGACATCGAAGATCGCCAGCATTGGCAGCACCGAGGCGATGTGAAACATCGGTAGGGGCGACCAAAAGCGGTCGGCATGCGTCAATTGATAACGGTGGCGTCCGAGCGCGATGGAATTGCGGACCTGGGCTTCGTGCGTGATCAGGCAACCCTTCGGGTTCGCGGTCGTCCCCGACGTGTAGAGCATCAGGCCGACATCGCGCACACGCACGCCGAGTCGGGCGCGGTGCACGTTGATTTCCGGCACGCTGTCGGCCGCCCGGTCGAAAATTTTCTGCGCCACGTAGCCCGCGGGCGCCGATGTACCGATCAACACGATGTTGCGCAGCTTCGGCGCCTGCGCCAGATGCAGCCGCCGCGGATTGGTTTGCGCTTTGAGTTCCGGCAGCGCATCGGACAAGCGACCAACGAAACTGACTTGATCGGCGATCGCATCGGCGGTGACCAGGGTTGCGATGTCGCCGTTTTCGATGACGTACGCGAGTTCGCTCGACCGATAGCGCGCATTGATCGGCACGATGACGGCGCCGCACAGCGCCGCGGCGAAGAACATCTCGACGAATGCCGGGCAGGTGTGCATTAGGATGCCGACATGATCGCGCGGCTTGACGCCGATCGCCTGCAGGCTGCGCGCACGGCTCAGGGCGCGTGCGGCGAGATCCGCGTAGGTGTATTCGGCGTCCGGGAACACCAGCGCTAAAGTTTGCGGATAACGATCGGCGGCCGACAGCAGCAAATCGCCGATCGTCGTCACTGCAATCCGTAGCCGCGCGAGATCCTCGCCAGTGCCAGTGCGAGTGCCAGTGCCAGTGCTAGTGCCGGTGCCAGTGCTGGCGCCGGTGCGGTTCGCTGAGCGGCGCGCCAGCTTTCTCGATCCAGCCATAGTCGCTAATTCCCTGGTGGGTGAGATGTTGAGGCTAACGATGCGGCGCCGCCGCGCCGAAACAAACAGTCAGTACTGTTTCTTTTTACCCCTCCTGATCCTATACTACAACCTCTGAACTTGGAAAAAAAACATCAGTGGTCGGGCCTCCGGTCGAGTTCCTACAATGACAAATCGCCTACCCTTGGACCCGCCGAAACATTGGGGCTTGACCGACGTCGAACTCGCGACGGCGCCGCTTTCGTTCCGCGATGACGCCCTGCACGGGCAAGTCTGCATCGTCTCAGGCGGCGGCAGCGGCATGGGCAGAGCGATCGCCTATGTGCTGAGCCGCCTCGGGGCTGCGGTCGTGATCTGCGGCCGGCGCGCCGAGAAGCTCGAGGAGACGGCGGCCGGCATCCACGAGCATCTCGGCAAGGCGATCGTGACCAAGGCCATGACGATTCGTGATCCAGTGCAAGTCCAGGCGCTGTTCGACGAAACGTGGCAACGCTACAACCGGCTCGACGTGCTGATCAATGGCGCCGGGGGCCAATACCCGCAAGCGGCGATCGACTTCAGCGTCAAGGGTTGGAACGCCGTGATCGACACCAATTTGAACGGCACCTGGTACATGATGCAAAGCGCCGCCCGCTACTGGCGCGACCGCAACTACGCCGGCTCGATCGTCAATATTGTCGCCGTCGTCAATCGCGGCAATCCGCAGGTTGCGCACACGGCGGCGGCCCGTGCCGGCGTGATCTATCTTAGCAAGACGCTGTCGGTCGAATGGGCGCCGCTCGAAATCCGCATCAACTGCGTCGCTCCGGGCTCGATCGCCACGGAGGGCCTCAATGTGTATCCGCGCGAGGCCGCCGAAAGTTTCGTCGTCTCCAATCCGATGAAACGTCTTGGCGATGTCATCGACATCGCGCAAGCGGTGGTCTATCTGGCCGCGCCGACCGGCAAATTCATCACCGGCGAGGTTCTCACCGTCGACGGCGGCCGCCAGAACTGGGGCGAGGATTGGCCCGGCGGCATTCCCGAGTACTTCCGCGTTCGCGACCGGTGAGGGGGTGCGCCGGCAAGCGGCGGGTGCGCCGACGCCCCGGTCATGCGGCCGCGGTTGCGAACGGGCAGTAGCTTTCGCGTTCGACGACATCGAGGACGAAGGATAGTTTGGCCATGCCGCAGATCACGGCCATGGCTGTGCCGAGTTCGAGTATCTCGGCTTCGCTGAAATGCGCGCGCAGTTTGGCGAACAGCGGCGGGGTCATGCGACCGTCCAGGTTCGAAAGCGCGATTTGCTGCGCGTACTCGATGACCGCCTGATCCGCCGCTGAGAACGCATCGACGCGTCCGTCACGTAATGCGTCGATCTGCGCGGATGTGAATCCTGCCTCCAGCGCCCCCGGAACGTTCTGCTTGTTGCACGTGCGGCAACCGTGAATCAGCGATAACTGCAGCCGTGCGAGTTGCTTGTAGCGCTGCGCGACTCGACCGCCGAAAAATACGCCGGCGTAAAACTGCTGCATGACGAAACTCAGCATTTCCGGCGCCTGTGCGAATACTTCGACGAAAGTCGCATCGCCGGTCAGCTTGTTGAGCGTGTCCCAGGCCGGTTGCCACTGGGGTGCCAGGTGAGCGCGCCCGGTCCGCGTGAATAGAGTGTCCGTCATGGCAATGCCCTCGTGCGTGGCGCGGCGATCATGCCGCAACTAATCCCAAAATCGACACGCTCGCGACGTTGCGGTTGGGAATTCCGCCGAGGTTGTGCGTGAGTCCGACGCACGGCCCGAGGCCGCCGCGGCCGCGCAGCTGCCGTTCGCCCGCGCGGCCGAGCAGCTGCAGGTAGACCTCATACGCCATGCGTAAGCCGCTCGCGCCGATCGGATGACCGAAACATTTCAGGCCGCCGTCGATTTGACACGGGATCGCGCCGTCCCGGTCGTAGCGGCCGTCCAGAATGTCGCGCGGCGCGAGACCCGCAGCGGAGAAGCCGAGGTCCTCCATCAACACGAGCTCGGTAATCGAGAAGCAATCGTGGACCTCGATCAAATCGATCTGCGCGCAAGGATCGTCCAAGCCGGCTTCCGTATAGGCGCGGCGCGCCGCGAGCGGCGTCGTCAATGTATGGGTCCCATCCCAGGACTGGTGCCCCATCTCCACCCCGTTGCTCGGCGCGAGCTGCAGCGCTTGCACGGAGACCAGGTCGCGTTTGCCGAGGCTGCGTGCGATCGCCGGCGTCGTCACGATGGCGCACGCCGCGCCGTCGCTGACACCGCAGCAATCGAACACGCCCAGCGGGTAGGAGATCATCGGCGCATCGAGCACTTGCTGCATGGTGATGCGATTGCGCAAATGCGCCTTCGGATTAGCCACCGCGTTGTCGTGACTCTTGCAGGAGACATGCGCCATCGCGCGCTTCAATTCCGCCATCGAGTAACCGTAGCGCGTGGCGTAGGCGCTGGCGAGCTGCGCGAACGCGCCGGGCGCCGTAGCGCTCGGCAAATACAGATCCTCGAACGTCCCCTTGGTGCGCTCCGGCAGTCCGCCGAAGCCCGTATCCTTGAGCTTCTCGACGCCCATCGCCAAGGCGATATCGCAGGCGCCGGCGGCGACCGCGTAGACCGCGCCGCGCAGCGCCTCGGTGCCCGTCGCGCACAGATTCTCCACGCGCGTCGTCGGCACGTTCGGCAGTCGCAGCGCCATCGATAACGGCAGCGACGACTTGCCGGTGCTTTGCTCGTCGAAAAACACGCCTAGCCACGCCGCATCGATGCGGTCGCGCTCTACGCCGGCGTCGGCAAGCGCCTCCGCGAATGCCTCGACCATCAGATCGTCCGGCCCGCAGGTCCAACGTTCGCCGAACTTGCTGCAACCCATGCCGGCGATGACCACCTTGTCCTTGATGCCGCTCGCCATCGTTCGATCACCTGTGGCCGTCAGGCCTTGGTCGCCTTCCAAAAATAGCGGCGAAAGCCGCGCATGCGGTCGTCATCTTTGATCCGGAACACGAACCGCACCGCATCGTCGACCCGCAGTTCGCCGGCTTCGACGTCGGTCGCTTCCATCAACAGGTTGCCGCCTTCTGTGAATTCGATGTTGCCGTAGATATACGGGGGGCGGGGGGCGTAGGCTTGCCAATCCTCGGTGAACGATTTGACGCGGCCGCGCGAGTCCGCGAGCCGATACGGCACCTGTGTGTCGGTCGCACGGCATTGCGGGTTGACGCAGACGCGCGACTGCGGATATTGCACCGTGGCGCAGCGCTCGCAGCGGCCGCCGTGGAATGCGGTGATCGCACCGCCCTTGCGGTAGGCGACGGTATGCGCCGTCCGCTGGTCGCGTTCGGCGCGCATGCCGAAATCGGCGTCCACCAAGCCGCGGTGCGACAGGTAACGCACATAGCTCGTCTCCTCGAACTGTCGCGCGAGCGCCGCCGTCAGCGGGCGTCTGCCGTTGCCGACGGCCGCTTCGGCGCGCAACAACAGCGCATCGACGCCCTGACCCAAGCCGATCAACACGATCAATTCGCCGGGCTTTGCCGCCTCGAGGGCCGCGCTGAGCAGGAGCAGCGGCATCGCCGCGCCGGCGTCGCCACACTGCGCGAGCACGCGTTCATCGCATTGCGCCGCCGTCAAGCCGCAGACCGCGGCGATGCGCCGCGCCTGGCCGGCGCCGACCGGAATCGCCAAGTGGTGCACCGACTCGGCAGCGCAGCCCGCTGCGGCCAGCAACTTGGCGGCGGCTCGGGGCACCGCCTTCATCAGCATTTCATCGCGCACCCAGCGCTCCTCGAGAGCGTAATCGAAACGCGCACCGCTCATGCGATAGTGATCGACAAAATCGCTACCGATGCTTTGACTCGCGAGCACGGTTGCAAGCGCGGCGGAGTCGGCTGGCCCGACGAGCACGGCCGCCGCCGCATCGCCATAGGCCAGCTCCTGCGCACTGCCGACGCGCGTCTGCCGCGCGTCGCTCGCCACGAGGAGCGTCCTGTCGGCGGCGGCGTGCCGTGCGGCGCTGATCAGGCCGCCGGTCGCGGCACGCAAGGAGGAGGCTACGTTCAGCGTCGCGACATCCTCCGGCAGATCGAGGGCCGTCGCCAGAACCACGGCGTCGTCGCGATCGGCGAACGGTGCGGTGGTCGAACACAGTACGAGGGAATCCAAGTGGGCGGCGCCGCCCTGCGCTTCACCGTGGGCCGCGGCGAGGCACGAGCGGCCGGCTGCGACCGCCAGCGTCAGGGCGTCCTCGTCCCAGTTGCAGATGGCGCGCGCGCCGGGGATGGCCGTGCGCGTCGGCGGGTTGGCCCAGGCCGTCTCGGCGGCGATCCGCGCGCGTGGCAACCGCAGCCGCGGGATGTACACGCCACAGCTCAGCACCGCGCCAACGGTACTCATGCCACAGGCTCAGCTCTCGAAAAACGGCTCGAGCTGCGGTTCGACGCGCAAATTGGCAGGTATTCGCTCGCGGCCGATGCGCCGATCGAGTTCCTCATGCCAATGATAGATGCGCCGCTCCTGGTAGCTCAGCGGGATGCCGCGAAATCCCGGAGACATCAGCGATTCCTGAATCTGCGGAGCGAACTGCAGGTCTTCCTCGAGAATGCGATCGAAGTTGGCGACGCGCGTCTTCCACAGCTCGGGCGCCGGCCCGTCGCCCCAGTTTGGGGCGAACCAGTGACACTCGATGCGCATGCTGATAGCCGAGCTCGGCCAGAATAGCAGGAAAGGAGCGCCGGTCGGATCGACGGGTACGACCAAGTTCGGAAAGAAATTGAAGGACGGATTGTTGCGCTGTGAAATCTCCGTCGCGGACTCGATGCGCCGCATGCCGCGCGTCCCCGGATCTTGCCAGTCGGGGCGGCGGTTCGGCGTCACCATCAGCGAATGGCCGCGACGGTATAGCGCGATCGTCGTGCCGCGGTGATCGAGGAACCGGTCGACCGTATTTTGGTGTATCGACTTCAAATGGTAGACCTCGAGAAACGCGTCGAGCAGCACTTTGACGTTGCAATTGACCTCGAAGCTTTCCTTGACGACATAGCGCCAACATTGCGGCTGGAACTGCTCGAAATATTCCGCGAAGGGGGCGAAATTCTGCAGCAGCGGATCGGCGTCCGGGTCTTCGTTGATGAATATCCAGTTATAAAAGCGTTCGCAACGCACGCCGATCAGCGGCCGCGTGGACAGGTCGAGACCGGGGAAATCGCGTTTGTCGCGCAGGTTCACCAGCCGGCCGTCCAGGGCATAGGACCAGCCGTGATAGCCGCAGACCAGCCCGTCCACTTGACCGCAGGCGGCTTTCACCAGCGGGCCGCCGCGGTGCCTGCAGGTGTTGTAGAAGGCGCGAATGACCTCATCCTTGCCGCGGACAATTAGAATCGGAGCACCGGTTTTTTTCCACAACAAATAGCTGCCGGGCTGCGGCAGTTCATCGATGTGGCAAGCGTAGAGCCAACTCCGATGCCACAGATATTGAGATTCGAGCTGCAGGAATTCCGGATTCGTGTAACGGCCAGCCGGGATATCCGGCAGTCGTGGAAACCCGTCGGGCGGCGCGGAGCGTTCCGTTTCGTATTTCATGCCCTCGAGAAATCGTTGAACGGTTGCCGTGTCCATGAAACTCACCGCCTGAGCGCGAATCAGTGCCTCGCCGCGAGATTATACCCGCTTCGATAAAAGAAACAGGCTTGACTGTTTTTTTTCAGAGCTGGTCCCGCTGTGCTGAGCCCGCGTCGCCATGGCTTGCGCACCGGCGAACGGCCGTTGCTATTGACCGTCGACGGAGAATGCCATGAGCACGTTGCCCGGCATGTGATAGTACAAACCATAGCCGGAGTTCGTGTACAGGATGCCGTCGTGAACTACCGGACCGCCGCCGCCGATCGTGCCGCCGTGAGCGACCGCGCCATTGAGTGTTTTGACCGCCTGCGTCGTATCGTATTGCCAAATCACACGGCCGCTCGCCGCATCGTAGGCTCGAATGCGGCCGTCCATATGCCCCGCAAACACCGTCCCCGGAATCACGGCGATCGAGGCGAGAATGCCAGGATCGCAGAACTTGCGGCCCGCGCACACGTTACCGGCAGCGTGGCTCCACAAAACCTGGCCGGTACCAGGGTCCAGAGCATACAGGCCCGGGTGCGGCGGTCCGGCATTCGCCAAGCGCACCTTCTCCGAAGCATCCATCGAGTTGGCCATATCCGCGATCGGCACGTAGAGCCGCTGGCCGTCGAAGGCCATGCCAAATTGAATCCCGCCCTGTATCGAGCCTCGGCCGATGCGGGTCGACCACAGCGCATGACGGTGCGTCGCCGGGTCGAGTGCGAGCGCCGTGCCGTTTTTCAGTCCGACGAAGAGTCGCTGCTCGCCGTTGGCCAGCGTCGCGAGCAGCGTGCCGGCGCCGATGTCTGAATCCGGACCGGAGTCTGCCGGGCAGCTCTGCAGGCCGACCATGCAGCCGACGTTCCAGGCATCGCCGCCCAGGAGTTGCAAAGACCAGACGATGCGGCCGCTCTTCAGGTTAAGTGCCAGCACCGCATCGCTGCGCTGATCCGTCGGTCCCGTGTAATTGTTGCCGGTACCGACATACAGAAGGCCGCGTTTCGGATCGATCGTCGGCGTATTCCAAACCGCCGCGCCCGAGGGCCCGAAAATCTTCGTGCCGACCTTGGTGAGGCCGGTCTGCCGCGCTGCGTGCGCGATCGTATAGCGCTTCCAGCGCATCTTGCCCGTGGCGGCGTCGAGCGCAACGATGCTGCCGCGAAACGTGCAGCACGGATAGCTCGCCTGCGTCGTAGCCTCCTCCAGCGAGGAGACGGGCACGTACAGCGTGCCGTCGTAATAAACCGGCGCGCCGGTGATCGTCGTGCTGGGATGCGCGTCGCCGCGTTGCTGCCACAGCTCGCGGCCCGTCGCCGCGTCGACGGCGTAGATGTGGCCGAGGATATCGCCGAAAAAGGCGCGCTTCAAGCTGCCTTGCATCGGCGGCACGACGATCGGCGTGCGTACCTCCGCGCTGGTCGCGAACGTCCAGCGGATACAGCCGCTCTTCTGATCGAGCGCGTATACCGTGCCGCTCTCGCTGCCGATGTACAGCGCCCCGTAGGCAAAACTGGGCAGCGACCGGGCGCGGACCGCAGCCGGATAGGCGAACGCCCATTTCAATTGGAGTTTACCCACTTCGTCCGGGGCGAGCTTCGCGACGCCGCCCGGGATGAAATGGGTGTTGTAAAGATCGAATCCCCAGCCGTAAATGCGCGGCGCGCGCGCAAGATCGAAGCGGGCGGCCTTGCCGGCGCAGCGCGGCGCCGGCGGCGCCTGCGGCACGCCGAAGCGCATGCCGGACAGATACACGGCAACGTTGCGTTTGTCCGCGGCGGTCAGCGACGCCGCCTGTTGGCGCATGATGCCGACGGTCAATGCGGCATCAATTGCCTCAGGCCGCATCATTTCGAGAAACGTGCGCGCGGGAGCCTTCGGTGCCTGACCTTCGTGACAATTCTGGCAAACGCGGTGATAGACCGCGGCACCCGGCATTTTTTCGCGATCGCTGCCGGGATTCGGCGCGCTACTTAAGGGCGCCGCGTGCGCCGCGTGCGCCGCAACCGCACCGAAGCCCAGCAAAACACCCGCGATCAGTTGGTTCATCGGCAATCATCCCCCGGCGCCGGCCGCCGCGGCGGAAAAATCCAGGCCCCAATTAGACACCGGATCACGGTAAAAAAACAGTCATGCTTGTTTTTTTAATGTGTGGCGCGTATGTTCCACCTTGAATAAACCTTGAATATACGCAAGCGTCCAGAGCAATCGAGTCCGTGGCGGGTCCGCCCGGATCGAGCATCGGGGCGTCGCCATGCACGTGGTTTCGATTCAACAGGGGGGGTTTCACATATGATGAACATTCGCACGATATTCAGGCGTCGGCGCCCGGTGATGAGCGCCTCCGGGATCCTCGTCGCGCTGTGCGCGGCGGTGTCTTTGGCGGCTATCGCGCACGCGGACGCCGGCAACGACACGACGGCGACGGAAAAATCGGCCGCAGCGCCGGCCATCGGCGGGTTGGAGACGATTGTCGTTACCGCGCAACGCCGGTCATCGAACCTGCAATCGACGCCGATCGCGGTGACGGCGGTCGATGCGGACATGATCGCGCAGCTGCAGCCGCGCACGATTGCCGATCTGGCGTTGATGGTGCCGAACTTCTCGGCGAACAAGATCAACGGCTTCAACGCAGCCTCGTTCGCGATGCGCGGCGTCGGCAACACCGATATCATCGTCTACAACGAAGCGCCGGTCGCGGTGCTGATCGATGACTTCGTGATGCCGAGCGTGCAGACTCAGCTTCTGGACCCGTTCGACGTGCAGGAAATCGAAGTATTGCGCGGTCCGCAGGGCACGTTGTTCGGCAAGAACACCACGGGCGGCGCGGTCATCGTCAGAACCAAACCGCCGATCCTCGACCAAACGTCGTTCGAATTGCAGGGCGGCTCGGGCAGTTTCAACGCGTTCAATGCCGAAGGCGCGTTGAACATTCCGCTGATCAACGACCAGCTGGCACTGCGGGTCGTCGCGAGCGAGGAGCGCGAGGACGGCTGGATGCGCAACGGCGCCACCGACTCGATCGGCGGCGTCCTGTACAGCGGCGATGGCCGGCGCGTCGGCGGCACCGATGTGTTTACCGGCCGAGCGAAGTTGTTATGGCAGCCGAACGACAATCTGAAGGCGTTGTTTACCTACGAGATGCTGACCGACCGCTCGCAAACGCCGGGCGCGATCAATACGACGCCGACGAACGATACGCCGGGCACGACCTCGCCCTATTTCGTCTTCACTTTGCTCGGCTTGCCGGGCTACACCGGCAATAACCCTCTGGGCAACGCGGGCGTCGACAACCGCGCGGGTTACTTGGTCGACGAGCAGAACGGTCATCACGTCGATGCCAGCGGCGAGCACTTGAACGTCGACTATAAAATCGATGCCGGGACTTTCACGTGGGTGCAAGGTTATCGCTCGCAGGACTCCTCGTTGCCGTCCGACTATACCGGCGTGGTAGGGCCGATCTCGGTCTTCGACGCGAACCGCTCGGACCGCCGCAAGACGTGGCAGGAGGAAGTGCGTTTCGCGTCGAACCAATTCGGACCGTGGAACTATGTCGCCGGGCTGTTCTACCAGCATGACAACACGAAGTTCTGCGTGGGGCAGATCCTCGGCATCTACGACTTGTTCGGCGTGCCGACGCCTCCCGGTTTGCAGTCGGGCGGCTACAACAACAACCCACAGGTATTGTGCAACGCACAGACCGAATCCTCCAAAGCGCTGTACGGCGAAACGAACTACAAGGTCACCGATGCGACGACGCTGACCTTCGGCGCCCGCATCACGCAAGATAACAAGGACTGGATCGGCCGCCAGCAGGTGTTCGTGCAGCAGCTGCCGTCGGCGACCGGCGCCATCGTGCCGGCGTTCACCTACCCGAATCTCGGCGGCTTGATGAACGCGGCGAACTTCAGCGCGTACCCGTTCGGCGTCGTCACCGATAGCCATACCTGGACCCAACCGACCTATCGTTTGACGCTGTCGCATCAATTCGATCCTGATCTGTTCGGCTACACGACGTACTCGCACGGTTTCAAGGCGGGCGGCTACAACGATCAGGTTGGCACGAGCGGCAATCCGATCTCGAATGCAGAAAAACAACCGACGAATCCGGAGAAGGCGAATTCGTTCGAAGTCGGCGTGAAGAGCGAGCTGTTCGATCGTCGCGTGCGCCTCAACGAAGCGCTGTTTTACGTGAAATACACCGATTTGATTCGTCAAGTGGTCGTTCCGGTGACCAATTTGAACGGACAAGCGGGCGAGGAAACGCTGTTCAAGAATGCGGCGTCGATGACGGCGTACGGCATCGAGAACGAGTTCACCGCGGAGCTCGCCGACGGTTTGCTGTTGCGCGTGCCGCTGAGTTTCCAGCATTGCGAATATGGCAGCTTTCAGACTTTGAACAGCGCCGGCAGTGCAGTCAACCTCTCAGGCCTGCCGGTCAATCGTTGTCCGGCGGTTACCGCGACCGTCGACCTGAACTACACGATGGCGGTTCCCGGAACCAATGGGCACCATTTGGTGCTCGACGTCAACGACAATTATGTTTCGAAGAATCTCGATACCTATTCGATTGCGCAGCCGTACGAGCCGTTCACGCAAACCTACGCGGACGCGCGTGCGCTGCTCGATGCGTCGGTGACCTATAACGGCCCGGACGAGCGCTGGTTCGTGCGGGTCTACGGACGCAACCTGACGAATCGGCTCTACATCGAATCGTCGCAGAACGTCGACCCGCTGTGGGTTTGGTCCTTTTACGGGGAGCCGCGCTTCATCGGCGGCGAGATTGGCTACAAGTTCGGCAAGAAGTGAAGGCGCGGTGTGCAGCGCGTCCGGCCGGACGCGCTGCACACCGTCAGACGATCCCTTGGGTCCGCAATGCGGAGATTTCGGCGCCGCTGTAGCCGAGAGCGGCGAGTACGCTGACCGTATGCTCGCCGAGGCGCGGCGGGGGCTTGGGCGTGATTCCCGGCGTGCGGCTCAATTGCACGGGCAGTCCGCACACCGGCACCGGTTGCCGCAGTCCCGGAAAATCGGTGATGGCGTGCAAAAATCCCATCGCCGCCACCTGCGGATCCTCGAGCGCTTGTTGCGGTGTGTAGACAGGACCTGCGGGCAATCCCGCTGCTGCGAGCGCCGCGAGCGCCTCGCCGGTCGTGCGCGCCGCGCACCATTCGCTCATGCGTGCGATGACGGCGTCGCTGTGATCGCCACGCGACTGGTCGCTGCCGTACAGGGGATCGTCCGTCCAGCGTGCTGCCTCGCCCATGAGCTTCGCCCATCGCCGGAACAGACCGGCGCCGACGACATGGGTCAATACATGGCCGTCGCGTGTCGCGAATACGGACGATGGCGCCGACGTCTGCACGCGGTTGCCGGTGCCGATACGGTCGATTCCGGTGGCGCCCTGTTCCGCGAGATGCGCGCCAAACGCGGCGAGCGCCGTTCCGAGCAGCGTTCCCCTGACCTCCTGGCCTTCGCCGGTGCGTTCACGGTGCAGCAATGCGGCGAGCGTGCCGAACGCGCTGAGCACGGCGGTGCCGAAATCGACGTAGGGCGCCGCTGCCTTGACCGGTTGGCCGGGGGTGCCGGTCATATACATGGCGCCGGACATCGCCTGGCCGACGCCGTCGAATCCGCCGCGGCTCGCGTAAGGACCCGCATCGCCGAAGGCGGTCTGCGTGGTTAGAATGATGTCGGGCCGGACAGCCCGCAGTGTGGCGTAATCGATGCCCATTTTTTCCATTTGCGCTGCCGGTAGATTGGCGACGACGACGTCGGCGCTGCCGACCAGCCGTTCGATGACCGCTCGTGCGCCCGGCTTGCCCAGGTCGAGCGTCATCGATTTCTTGTTGCAGCAGGTCTGGAAAAATACGCCGCCTTCGCCGCTCGCGGCGACCGGTGCGATATATCGATCTTCGCCGCCTTCGCGCCGCTCGATGCGAATGACTTCGGCGCCCAAGTGCCCGAGCAAGCTCGCGCAATACGGGCCGGCAACGTATCGGCCGAAGTCGAGCACGCGTATGTTCTTCAGGATCGGATCCGGGCGGGTGGTTTGCTCTGGTTTTTGCATGCAATGGATTTTACACGGTCGCCCGCGGCGCTACGCACGCGGCGGTTACCATACCGATCGACGGCGAGGTGGCGATTGGATTTCAACCTGAACGAGGAGCAGCGTGCGCTGCAGGCGGCCGCGCGCGCCTATGCGCGCGAGCGCTTGCCGCCGATTGCGGCGGCGATCGAGGCGAGCGGCGAGCCGCCCTCCCACGAGCTGATCGCCGAATATGCGAGCCACGGGTTTCTCGGCGTCAATATTGCCGAAAGCCTCGGCGGCCTCGGCCAGGGCAACCTCGAAGCGCTGATCGTGCTCGAGGAGTTCGCGAGGATTTCTTCCGCAGTGGCCTTCCCGGTGTTCGAATCCTGCGTCGGCCCGGTGCGCGCGATCGACCGATTCGCGTGCGATGAGCTCAAGCGGCGCGTCGTGCCGCGGGTGTGCCGCGGCGAACTGATCGTCGCGATCGCGATGTCCGAGCCGGCGGCAGGCTCGGCATTGACCGACCTGACGACGCGGGCGGAGATCGCCGGCGACCGCCTCGTGCTGACCGGCACCAAGCGTTGGTGCTCCGGCGGCGGACATGCCGATGGGTACGTCGTCTACTGCCGCATGTCCGATGCGCCAGGCGCCAAAGGCATCGGCGCCGTGTATGTCGAGAAGGACGCGCCAGGTCTGTCGTTCGGCAGGCGCGAGCACCTCATGGGGTTTCGCGGCGTACCGTCCTCGGATCTGTACTTCGATCGCTGTACGGTGCCGGCCGCCAATGTCGTCGTGCCGGCCGGCGGCTTCAAGAAATTGATGGAGGCGTTCGATCTGGAGCGCTGCGGCAACGCCACGATGGCGCTCGCTCAGGCGAGCGGCGCGCTCGACGACGTTCTCGCCTACGTCCAGGAGCGGCGCCAATTCGGTAAGCCGATCGTCGAGTTTCAAGCCGTCCAGCTGCGGCTCGCCGATATGCGCATCAGAGTCGATGCCGCGCGGCTGCTGATTTGGCGCGCCGCGTGCAATGCCGAGGCCGGTTTGCCGAGCGTGCTGGAATCCTCGGTGGCGAAGTGCTACGCGAACGAGATCGCGCGCGAAGTCACCGGACACGCGGTGCAGTTGATGGGCGGATATGGATATTCGCGCGAGTATCCGATGGAGCGCCGCCTGCGCGATGCGTGGGGATGGGGCATCGCCGGCGGCGCGATCGATATCCAGAAGGTGAATATCGCCGCGGCGATGATCGGCCGTCGTTTCGACCAGCGGGGCCGCTCGTGAGTCGCGCCGCGGCCGAGAGGTGCGCCGTGGCACGGGGCTTTACGCGGGGTTTGGCTCGCCGCCGGCCACGCAAATCACGGCATTCGGTCCGTCGATGCGCACTGGATGGCTCGACAGCGGCCGGGTGGCCGGCGCGCCGAGAACGGCACCGCTGCGTATGTCGAAGGCCGCGCCGTGCAAGGGGCAAATGAGCCGCGTGCCGCGCAGCCGGCCCTCGCTGAGGCGTGCATAGGCATGCGAACAAATGTTGTCGAGCGCGAAAATGCCGTCTTTCGTTCGGCACAGCACGATCTCCCGTCCGGCGATCGTGCAGGAATGCATCTTGCCCTCGGCAATGGCCGTCAACGGAATCGCCAAAGAAGCATTGTTCGACATCTACGCCTTGCGCCGGACGCGGAGAAAAAGCGATGTTACCATCGCGATCAGCGCCGCCTGCGCGGCGTTTAGAATCAACCAGAGCGAGTACCCATGGCCATCATTACCTTCATCGCGCGAATGACTTGCAAGGCCGAGAAACAGCAAGAGTTCGTCCGGCTGTGCCGCGAGCTGCAAGACCATGTGCGCGCGCGCGAGCCGGACACGCTTATTTATGAGTTCTACCAGCTGCGCGAACCGCACCGCTACGCCGTGCTCGAGAGCTTCCGCGACGAACAAGCGGAGCACCGGCACATGAACTCGAGCACGCTTGCACAGGCCGCGCCGAAGATATCCGCGTGTTTGGACGGCACCTGGGTGCGCGAGTATTTCGACCCGCTCGAGTGAGCAGAGGAGATCCGTCATCATGTCCACGACTTTCATTGCAACCTTGACCATCAAAGCCGGCAAGGAAGCGGAATTCGAGCGTCTGCAACAGGAACTTTCGCAGCTGACCCACCGCAATGAACCGGGTACGCTCGTCTACGATATCTTGAAGAGCCGCAGCAAACCCCGCACCTATATCGTTTATGGACGATTCAAGGACGAGGCCGCGTTTCAAGCGCATCAAGCGAGTACCTTCCATGATCGATTGGTGCCGCCGATCATGGCCTGCGTCGAGGGCGAAATGGATCTGCATATGACCGACTGGAAGAGCTAGCGATCTTCGCCTGCGAGTTCCTTGAGCTTGCTCTCTAGGTAGCGCAGGACGCGCTGGTCGCGTTCGGTCTCTTTGTGGGTCAGGAAACTGATGCCCATCCCCTCGATGACATAGCGCGTCAGGTCAAAGCCCAGCACGAATTTCTCACCCTTGCGCTGCCACTCCGGGAACAGATCGAGGCTCATCTCGTACCATGCGCGTTCGAATGCTTCCTGCACCGGGAACAGTATGGCGGCCAGTTCCTTGTCCGTGCGCGCGGCCACCGCGATTTCGAAGAACGCGACGAACCATGGATGTTTGACGTGCGCCCAATAGCCCTCGATGCCGAGACGTACATGATCGCCGTCGGGCGGCACCTTCGCCATCGCTTTGCGAAATGCGCGCAAGCGCTTCGCATGCAAATATTCGATTGCCGACTTGATGATGTCCATCTTCGACGGAAAATGGTGCAGCATCGCGCCGCGCGACAAGCCGGCCTTGTGGGCGATGACCGTCGTGGTCGTGCGCCCATACCCCAATTGGACCAAACAGGTGATCGCCGCCTCGACGATCTGCGTGCGGGTCGAGGCGCTCTTCTGCGCTTGCCAACCGCTAGGCTCGGCGGCGGATTCAGCGGCGGTCGCTGCATTGGTGGCCGATCGATTT
>JAYTQR010000007.1:0-3245 GCA_043746615.1 Gammaproteobacteria bacterium
TGCGTTGAAGGACCCGAAGACGCGCCTGCAGGAAGCGCTGCAGGGGCGCGCCATGGCGCTGCCGGAATACCGGCTGATGGCCGTATGCGGCGAGGCTCACGCGCAAGTCTTCACGGTGCAATGCGCAGTGGCGGCGCTCGGGCTCGCGGCGTCCGGCGAGGGCGGCAGCCGTCGGCGGGCCGAACAGCTCGCAGCCGACCGGCTGCTCGCCCTGCTGCCCCCGGACCCGCGGAAGGCGCCGTGAGCGGCGCGCCGTTTCACTCTGGGCTAGTCGCGATCGTCGGCCGGCCGAACGTCGGCAAGTCGACGCTGGTCAACGCGCTGGTGGGGCGCAAAGTCTCGATCGTCGCGCCCAAACCCCAGACCACACGCCACCGCATTCAGGGCGTCGTCAACCGGCCGGATGCGCAGCTGGTCCTCGTCGATACGCCGGGGCTGCATGAATCGACCCGCCGCGTGATGAATCAATACATGAACCGCGTCGCCATTTCCTCTTCGCAGGACGCCGACATCATCGTCTTCGTCATCGAAGCGATGCGCTTCACCGAGGAGGATCAGTGGGTCTGGGATCGCGTGCGCGGTTTGAAGCAGCCGCTGTTCCTCGCCGTCAACAAGGTGGACCGCGTGTATGCCAAGGAGCAACTGCTGCCGTTTCTCGAGGACATCAGCTTGCGCGTGCCGGCCTCGGAGGTCGTGCCGATATCGGCGCAGAGCGGCGATAATCTCGGGCGCCTGGCCGACCTGATCGGTGCGCGCTTGCCGGTCTCTCCGCCGTTGTTCGCTGCCGACGTGCTCACCGACCGCGACGAGCCGTTTCACGCGGCGGAAATCGTCCGCGAGAAACTGACGCTGAAGCTGCGCGAGGAGCTGCCCTACGGCATCAACGTGCAAATAGAGCGTTTCGCCGATGAAGGCGGACGCATTCTGATCAACGCGGTCATTTGGGTCGAGCGCGCCGGCCAAAAGGCGATCGTCATCGGCCAGGGCGGCCAACGGCTCAAGGAGATCGGCCGGCTCGCGCGCATCGAATTGAACGACTTGTGGCAGCGCTCGGTGCACCTGGAGCTGTGGGTCAAGGTCAAGGAAAACTGGGCGGACAGCGAAATGGCGCTGCGCCAATTCGGTTACGACAAGCTATGAGCAACCCGCGGCGGGTGTGGCTGGCGCGCGCCTTTATTTTGCACCAATATGCGTACCGGGATACCAGCCGCATCGTCGAGGCGTTCACCGCCGAACATGGCCGGCTCACGCTGTTCGCGCGCGGCGCCGCCGGGCCGAAATCGAACTTGCGGGCGCTGCTGCGGCCGTTTCAGCGCCTGCTGCTGTCCTGGTGCGGCACAACGGACGCCTGCCGGCTGATCGGCGCCGAAATCGACGGCGCTGCGCACGGCTTACCGGCCGAACGCTTGATGAGCGGCTTTTACTTGAACGAACTGCTGCTGAAGCTCACGCTGCGCCTTGATCCTCATCCGCGGCTGTTCGAATTCTATGCGCAAGCTCTGCAGGACTTGAGCGAGGATGCGGATCAGGAGTCGTGCTTGCGCCGGTTCGAGAAGCGCCTGCTCGATGATCTGGGCTATGGATTGGAGCTGACGATGACCGATCAGGGGCTGCCGATCGAACCGACCGGGTACTACCGGTTCCAGCCGCAAAGCGGCCCGGTCGGCTGCGTGGCCGACGCACCGGGGGCGGTCTACGGGCAATCCTTGGCCGATCTCGGCGCCGCGTCGTTCACCGGCGCGCGCTCGTTGCGCGACGCCAAGCGGGTGTTGCGAGCCGCGCTCGACGCGTGCTTGGACGGCCGGCCGCTGAAGTCGCGCGAGATCATGGTCGAGCTGCACCGGCGGGAACGCGCATGAGCGCGCCGACCTTCGGCGGCGCCGGCATCGCGCTCGGCGTCAACATCGATCATGTGGCGACGCTGCGCCAAGCACGCCGCTCGCGCTATCCGGATCCCCTGTACGCGGCGCTGCTCGCCGAGCAGTCCGGCGCCGACAGCATCACGCTGCACTTGCGCGAGGACCGCCGGCACATTCAGGATCGCGACGTGTCGGCCATGCGCGAGGCGCTGCAGACGCGGATGAATCTGGAGATGGCGGTGACTGAGGCGATGATCCGCACGGCGACGCGGCTGCGGCCGCAGGATTGCTGCCTGGTGCCCGAATCGCGGCAGGAAATAACCACCGAGGGCGGCCTCGATGTCGCCGGACAGGCGGCGCGCGTCGCCGACGCCTGCGCCGCGCTCGGCGCCGCGGGCATTCGCGTCTCCCTGTTCATCGATCCGGATGCGCCGCAGATCGAGGCGGCCAAGCGCGCCGGCGCGCCGGTGGTCGAACTGCACACCGGCGCCTACGCCGCAGCCGCCGGCGCGGCGCGCGCGCGCGAGTTCGAGCGGCTGCGCGCGGCGGCCGAGGCGGCGGCCGCGCTCGGCCTGACGGTGCACGCGGGCCATGGGCTGCATTATCACAACGTCGCGCCGGTGGCGGCGATTGCGCCGCTCGTCGAGCTGAACATCGGCCATTCGATCATCGCCCGTGCCGTTATCGACGGTCTCGCCAAAGCGGTACGCGACATGAAGGATCTCATGATCGCGGCGCGCCGCTAGCGCGGGCGCCGCTGCCGCTCGCCCCATGATTTTCGGAATCGGCATCGACGTGCTGCAGACCGAACGCATAGAGCGGGTATACCAGAAGCACGGCGAACGTTTCGTCGC
The DNA here is from genome assembly GCA_043746615.1 of Gammaproteobacteria bacterium. GTDB lineage: Bacteria > Pseudomonadota > Gammaproteobacteria > Steroidobacterales > Steroidobacteraceae > Bog-1198. The sequence goes on from JAYTQR010000007.1 coordinate 2,714, forward strand.
GCATTTATTGATGCCCGAGGAGCGGGCGCAGCTGGTTCGTACGGCGCGCCCGGCGCGCTTTCTGGCGATGCGCTTCGCGGCCAAAGAGGCGATCGTCAAAGGCATGGGTACCGGCTTCGCGCACGGCGTGTGGATACGCGACGTCGGTATCGTGCAAAACGCCTGGGGCAAACCGGAGATCGTTTATTCGGCGCGCGGCGCCCAGGTGCGCGACTCCCTCGGCATCGGCGCAGGGCACGTGACGCTGACCGACGAGGCCGGATTCGTCGTCGCGTTCGCCGTGCTGATGCGCAAGAGCGCGGCTTGAGGCGCTCGCCGTGAACACCCTGATCTTCGACATCGAGACCGTGCCGGACACCGCGCTCGGCCGGCGGCTGTACGCTCTGCACGATCTTTCCGATGCACAGGTCGGTCAGATCATGTTCACGAAGCGCCGCCAGGAAACCGGTTCCGAATTCCTCTCGCACGAGCAGCATCGCGTCGTCGCGATCTCGGTCGCGATGCGCACGCGCGATAGCTTCAAGCTGTGGAG
>JAYTQR010000008.1:0-3277 GCA_043746615.1 Gammaproteobacteria bacterium
TTCACGGCATCGGACATCCTGTTGCCGCAGGTCTGGCCGCGGCGCAGTCAGGCGATGCCCGCCGGTCTGGACGTCATTTGCATCAAGATCGCGGTCGAATTCCAATCGATGACGGCGGCGACGGCTGCCGCTTGCATCGGCACCAATCTGGAGCTGCTGCGCGAGGCGACGCACGCCGACACCGCGTTTCACATGACGCTGGATGCGGAAACCGCCGCGTTCGCAGACATCATGGTCGCACGCAGCCTGTTCGCGACCGGTAATCCCGAACAACTGCGCGGTCAAACCTTGGCGACTCTGCCCTGGTTCGGCTCGCGCTTGGCGCCGTTGCGCGTCTCGGAGCTGCGGGACACCGCCGCCGTGCGCGAGGATCAAAAGGCTGATGCGGCCGTTTGGCGTCAGCTCGGCATCGGTTCGGTGCTGATGCTCGTCTATTTCGTCGAAAGCCGGCCGGCCGGCGTGCTGTCGATCGCCTGTGCCCAACCCCGCGACAACTGGGACGTGCAATTGCACTTGTTGTTGAAATTGCTCGGCAGCAGCCTGGCGACCGCCCGCGAGCGTGTGGCAATTCAGGCACGCTTGAGCGACTTGCAAGAGCGCAACGAATTGGCGCTATACAGCGCCAATGACGGCTTATGGGATTTCGACACGCTCAATAATCGGATGTATCTGTCGCCGCGCTGGAAGGCGATGCTGGGCTACGACGAGGCCCAGGTCGGCCAGGCGCCGGACTGGCGCACACTCGTGCATACCGACGATATGTCGCGCGTGCAAGCGGCGATACGCGATCACGTCGCCGGTAAGACCGCACTGTTCGAGAGCCTGCATCGCATGCGCCATGCGACCGGCGAGTGGCGCTGGGTGATCAGCCGCGCGAAGGCCCGCGTAGATGACAAGGGACGCCTGATTCGCCTGGTCGGCGTCGAACTCGACATCACCGAGCGCAAGCTGTACGAAGAGGCCTTGTTCCGCGAAAAAGAGAGTGCGCAAATCACGCTGCAGAGTATCGGCGACGGCGTCATCACCACGGATGCGAAGGGGGTCATCGATTACATCAATCCAGTCGCCGAACAGCTGACCGGCTGGCGGCTCGAGGATAGTCAGGGACGCGCCATCGAGGAGATTTTCCGGGCATTTCACGAAGAAACCTGCGAGCCCTTGGAAAATCCGCTGGCGGTCGCGATTCGCCGCACACGTTCGATCAAGTCGGTGCGGCCGATGCTGCTGATCCGCCGCGACGGCAACGAACTTTACGTAGAAAGCACCGCCTCGCCGATTCGCGACGGCAGCGGTGCGGTTTCGGGCGGCGTATTGGTGTTCCACGACGTCAGCGAGGCGCGCGAACTGAATCGACGGCTGAGCTACCACGCGAGCCACGACGTGCTGACGGGTTTGGTCAACCGCCGCGAATTCGAGCATCGGATGGAGCGGGCGCTGAAGAGCGCAAAGGCGCGGGAGACCTCGTACGCGCTGTGTTGTCTCGATTTGGATCAATTCAAAATCGTCAACGACACCTGCGGGCACAGCGCCGGCGACGCGCTGCTCGGCCAGGTGGGCGCTCTGCTGAAATCCAAGGTACGGTGGCGCGACACCCTCGCGCGTCTCGGCGGCGACGAGTTCGCAATACTGCTGGAAAGCTGCTCCCTCGACGAGGCGATGCGCACGGCCGAAACACTGCGCGAGGCGGTGCGCAATTTCAAGTTCACGTGGGAGGAGCGCACGTTCCGCTTGGGCGCGAGCGTCGGCGTCGTGCCGATCTCGGCCGACAACGCCGATGTCGCGGCTGTCTTGAGCGCCGCCGACAGCGCCTGCCAAGCCGCCAAGCAAGCAGGGCGCAACCGCGTTCACAGCTTCGAAGAGAACGACATCGATCTGATGCGCAGGCGGCGCGAGATGCAATGGGCGGCGCGCATCAACACGGCCCTCGAAGAGAACCGTTTCGAGCTGTTTCGCCAGTCGATTCTGCCGCTGCGCGAGCAGCACACCGGCGCGCACTACGAGCTGTTGCTGCGGATGCGCGACGAGAACGGCAAGATAGTCACGCCGGATAATTTCATGACGGCGGCCGAGCACTACGGCATCACGCCGAATATCGACCGTTGGGTCATCGAGAATGCCTTTCGCTGGCTGGTGTCCGACGCGGACGAACGCGAAAAATTGGCGATGTGTTCGATCAATCTGTCCGGACTCAGTCTGGGCGACGACAAGTTCCTGCCGTACGTCATCGACCAGCTGGCGCGCAGCGGCCTCGATGCGACGAAGATCTGTTTTGAAATCACCGAAACGGCGGCGATCGCCAGCTTCTCGCAGGCCAATCGCTTCATTCAGGCGCTGAAGGAGCAGGGCTGCAAATTCGCGCTGGACGATTTCGGATCGGGCCTGTCGTCATTCGGATATTTAAAGCATTTTCCGGTCGATTTCCTCAAAATCGACGGCTCGTTCGTCAAGGAGATTTTGCACGATCCGATCGATCGCGAAATGGTGCGCTCCATCAACGAGATCGGCCATTTGACGCACAAGCAAACGATCGCGGAGTTCGCCGAAAACGCCGAGATCATCAACATGCTGCGCACCTTGGGCGTCGATTACGCGCAAGGCTACGGAGTCTCGCAGCCGCAGCGCATTCTAAAGACCGCGGCGATCGGCTGAGCCGTCCGCAGGCCCCCCCCAATCGAAGCGCATCGACAGGTCGATCGCGCGCAGATGCTTGGTGATGGCGCCGGCCGACACGAAATCGACGCCCGTCGCGGCGATCGCCGCCAGGTTCTCCGCGCTGACGCCGCCCGAAACTTCGATTTTCAACGGTGAACGGCAGGCCGCGTTGATCGCCACGGCTTCGCGCATTTGCGCGGTCGAAAAGTCGTCGATCAAGGCCGCATCGGCACCGGCGGCGATCGCCTCGCGCAATTCCGCCAGACTCTCGACCTCGACCTCGACCGCGGCGGCCGGGTGCAGGCGTCTGGCGGCCGCGACCGCCGCGCCGATGCCCCCGGCCGCCATGATGTGATTTTCCTTGATCAAGATGCCGTCGAACAACCCGATCCGGTGGTTCTGGGCACCGCCGATTCGCACCGCGTATTTCTGCGCCGTACGCAACCCCGGTATCGTCTTGCGCGTGTCGAGGACGATGCAGCGCGTGCCCGCGACGGCTGCTGCAAAGCGGTGCGCGGCGGTCGCGGTAGCGGACAGCAACTGCAGGAAATTGAGCGCGGTCCGCTCGCCGGTCAACAGCGCGCGTGCAGGCCCGGTGATTGCGCAGAGCCGCTGGCCCGGTTCG
>JAYTQR010000009.1:0-17097 GCA_043746615.1 Gammaproteobacteria bacterium
AGTCCGCGATCACGCGGGCGATCGGTTCACGCTTCCACATCAACGAGGCTTGGCCGCCCGCGGCCTGCAGCTCATAGCAGCCGCTGGTCGTGGCGGCGGTGACCAAGACCAAGGACGCCGCCCGGGCCCAGCGGCAGATGCTGCTACTATTCACGGATGCGAGTGTATCTGGTTGGCGGTGCCGTCCGCGACGCGCTACTCGGGTTGCCGGTGCGTGAGCGCGATTGGGTCGTCGTCGGCAGCACGCGCGAGGAGATGCTGCGGCTCGGCTTTCGCGAGGTTGGCCGCGACTTCCCCGTGTTCCTGCACCCGCAGACCCACGAGGAATATGCGCTGGCGCGGCTCGAGCGCAAAATAGCCCCCGGCTATCGGGGCTTCGAAATGCAATTCGGACCCGCAGTCACCCTCGAAGAAGATCTCGGCCGGCGCGACTTGACGATCAATGCGATCGCGCAGGATCCCGACGGTACGCTGATCGATCCATATGGCGGTAGCCGTGATGCGCAGGCGCGGCGGCTGCGCCACGTATCGAACGCCTTCGTCGAGGATCCGGTGCGCGTGCTGCGGGTCGCGCGCTTCGCCGCCCGTTTCGCGCCGCTGGGATTTCGCGTCGCGTCGGAAACGCTCGAATTGATGCGCGCGATGGTCGATCGCAAAGAAGTCGGTGCGCTGGTCGCCGAGCGGGTCTGGCAGGAAACCGAAAAAGCGCTGCGCGAAACCGCGGCCGGCGAGTTCTTCCGGGTATTGCGCAGCTGCGGCGCGTTGCCGATTATCTTCCCGGAGATAGACGCACTGTTCGGCGTACCGCAACCGGCCGAATGGCACCCGGAAATCGACACCGGCATACACACGCTGATGGTGCTGGAACAAGCGACGCAATTGAGCGGCGACCCGAAAGTGCGGTTTGCGGCCCTAGTTCACGATCTCGGCAAGGCGCAAACGCCGCGCGCGGGATGGCCGCGCCATCACGGCCACGAACAACGCAGCATCGCGCTGATCGAGACGCTGGCCGCGCGCCTGCGGATTCCCACCGAATTTCGCGACCTGGCATTGATCGTCGCACGCTTCCACGGCATCGTGCACCGCGCATTCGAGCTGCGGCCGGAAACCGTGCTGGATTTTTTCGAGAAAACCGACGCGTTCCGGCGCCCGCAGCGCTTCGCCGATGCGCTGCTCGCGTGCGAGGCCGATTCGCGCGGCCGCAGCGGCTACGAAACGCGCGCCTACCCGCAGCGCGCGTATCTCGCGCAAGCGCGCGACGCGGCGGCCGCGGTCAAACCAACAGCCGATGATCTCGCCGCGCGCAGCGGAGCGGAGATTGCCGGGCTATTGCGCCGTCAGCGCTGCATCGCGATCGATGCAATGCGGCCGCGATCCGCGGCCGGTTGATCGGCACCGATCGCCCTAGAGCGAGTGACGCAGGTCGCGCAGCGAAAAGCCGGCGAGTGGCAGATCGAGGCCGCGCAGCCACGCCATCGCCTTGAATCGTTCGCCCATTTCACCGGGCATCAGCAACTGCCGCGCCTGATTCGCCAGGCGGGCGAATCGATGCACGTCGCCGCCGGCGCGTGCCTGCATGTGCCGGTCGATGCTGGTGCCGGCCAGGAAATGCGCTTGAGTCGTGAAACCGGCGACGGCGAAACCGGCCGCCGCGCCGGCCTCGGCGAGCCGCGTGAAATCCACCCACGCGGTAATGTCCTCGAGCCCGGGGCGGTTAAACGGATCGTCGTGCGCACGCTGGCGGAAATGGCACAGTAGCGTTCCTTCGTGCCGCTCCGGTAGATAATACTGGGCGCGCGGCAAGCCGTAATCGATCCACAGCACGGCGCCCGCGCGCAGCGCTCGCGTCACACCATTCGTCCACTGCGCGAGCCGCGGGCAACACTCCGAAACGTAACCGTCGTCCCAACCGCCGCCGGTCGCGGCGAATACGCCGCACCGCTCGGTCAGCGCCGCACTCGCGGGCCGCGCGGACCAGGTGAATTGTGCATCCGCCATGGCGACGCCCATCTCCTCGACGCCGCCGCGGCGCCAGCGAAAGCGCGTCACGGGCAGCGCATCCAATACTTCGTTCGCAACGATGATGCCGTCGAATGCGGCAGCCGGCGGCGCGGCCAGCCATTCGACGCGGCCAATCAATTGCGGCAGACGCTGCTGCAGGTAGGCGCGTTGCCGTTCGCGCAAATCGGCGCTGATATCCACAATCGCGTAGCGCCGCGGCAGGCGGCCGAGATCGGCCAGGCTCGCGAGGATATCGCCGGCGAGACGGCCGCTGCCGGCGCCGATTTCCATGATCGTGCCGTCCGGCACTGCGGCCAGCACTTGCGCACACTGCTCCGCGATGCAGGCGCCGAACAGCTCCGAGATTTCCGGCGCCGTCGTGAAGTCGCCGCCGCTGCCGAACTTGTGTGCCCCGGCGCAGTAGTAGCCGAGTCCCGGCGCATACAACGCTAGTTCCATGTAGCGCTCGAAACTCAGCCAACCGCCCCGATCGGCGATTTCGGCGGCGATGTAGTTGCGGATGCGCGTGCTGTGCTCGGCGCCGCCGGCGGCGGCGGCGGCGGCGGCGGCGGCGGCGGCCGGTATCGGTTCACGCTGCTCGGGAGTTCCGGTATCGTAGTTTCGCATGGCGAGTCGCATCGAGAATTCGGATTTAAGGGGCCGGGTCGTGCTGATCACCGGCGGAGCGCGCCGGGTCGGCGCCGAGATCGTCCGCGCTTTGCATGCGGCCGGTGCCAATGTGCTCGTGCATTATCGCTCCTCGGCAGCGGCGGCGATAGCGCTGGTCGGCGAACTGAACGGCGAGCGTCCCGGTTCGGCCGCCCGCCACGCGGCGGACTTGCACGATACCGACGCATTGAACGGGCTGGTCGCGGCCGCCATGCGGGAATTCGGTGCATTGGACCTATTGATCAACAACGCATCGAGTTTTTATCCGACGCCGGTCGGCACTATCACGGCGGCGCAGTGGGACGATTTGATCGGCACGAACCTGAAGGCGCCGCTGTTCCTGTCGCAAGCCGCAGCGCCGAGCTTGCGCGCCCGGCGCGGCCAGATCATCAACTTGGTCGACATCCACGGTTTGCGGCCGTTGAAGGCGCATCCGGTCTACAGCGCCGCCAAGGCTGGACTTGCGATGCTGACGCGCGCGCTCGCGCGCGAACTCGGGCCCGAGATCCGCGTCAACGGCATTGCGCCCGGACCCGTCTTGTGGCCGGAAAGCGACATAGACGAGCGCTTGAAGCAGGAGATCGTCGCTAAAACGGCGCTGCACCGTCACGGCACGCCCGTGGATATCGCGCGCACCGCGCTGTTCCTTGCGAAGGATGCGCCATTCATCACCGGGCAGATCATCGTCGTCGACGGCGGACGCAGCGTGTAGCCGCGGTCGATGGCCGCCTCCATTTGTCTTCACGACACTGGTGTGGTAGCGTTTTCGCCGTTGGATTGCAGAGAAAATCGCCCACTCGATGGTGCAGAGGTTACGCCATGAATACCTCCACGCACGTGCGGTACCGTGCCGTTTCGGTTTTCCGGTCCGCGCTCTTACCGAGCGTTCTACTGACAGCCTTGCTGCAACCTTCACTTGGTGCGGCGACGCCCGCATCGGCCGCGGCCGCGCAGCCGGAGTTCGGCGGACAAGGCACGGAGGCTTTGGCAGAAGGCCGGCACGTGATGACGAACTGCGCGATCCGCTGGACCGACAAGGACGGCAAGATCTATTGCTTCAGCAGCGAAGCGACGAAGGCATTGTTCTTGAAAAACCCAGCCGAGAATTTGCAGCGGGCACACGAGTTCATCGCCGCGAGCAGCGTGGCATCGACCAAAGACGCGATGCAGTTTTTCGATGGCAGCGACGCCGAGCAGTTGGTCAAGAGCTCGATCGCCGCCAAAATACAAGCCAACGGCGGAGTTTACCCGCTGGTCGATCCGCTGAACGGCGCGCACCTCAAACTCGTCTTCGACGGCATCGACTTCACTCGGACCCTCGACGGCTACGGTTTTTTCCCCGACGTCAAATTTCACGACCAACAAAATCCGCAGAAGAAATATTTAATCGATTTCTGGGTCATCCCCGAGAACGGTCAGCTACAAGTGCAGGAGGTGCGGATATACAAGGAACCGCTGTTCGATGACGGTCGCTGGACAACGATGGAACGGCAGCCGATCCCGTGGTGGTGGATACCCGCGTCGGAACACCCGGGGCACGTCGCGACGAAGCGCGGGTGGGAAGTGATGTCGGCCGTAGAACAGAATGCGCTGCGGGTGACCGCGAAGGACGGCGGAATATTCAAGCTCAAGGATAACGTCACCGGCAAGGTACTTAACCTGGAGTTCGTCGACACGCATCAACCGATCAGACAACTCGACAACAACGGCCACTATTTCGCCTGCACGGATTTCCGCGTGGCCGGCACGACGAATCAAATTTACGACATCGATTTTTGGGTGGACGACAAGGGCGGTAAGATGAGCGTTGACCAGACGAAAGTCCACAAGGTACCGGAGTTCAAGGACGGCCGCTGGATTCAGGTCCCGCGTTACGAATGGAAAGATCTCGGCAACTCGCACATTGTGCCCTGAGGCGAGCGGTGCGCCGTCCCGATGCAAGCGTTTCCTCGGCATTATTTGGGAGCGCCTGAAGGAACACCCACTCGCGCGCGTTGGACCCGGCCTGATCACCGGCGTGGCCGATGACGATCCCAGCGGTATCGCCACCTATTCGCAAGCCGGCGCGCAATTCGGCCTGAACATGCTGTGGACGATGCCGCTGGCCTTCCCGCTGATGGCCGCGATTCAGTCCATGTGCGCGAGCATAGGCCGGGTCACCGGCAAGGGTCTTGCCGCCAACATCAAGACCGCGTTCCCGCCGATCATCGTGCAATGCGTCGTGTTCTTGCTGCTGTTCGCGAACACTCTGAACATCGCGGCGGACGTCGCGGCGATGGGCGAGGTCGCGGAACTGGTCACGCATGTCAACCGGCACCTGATGACCGCCTTGTTCGTGTTCGCGACACTGCTGCTGCAAATATTCGTCCCATATCATCGCTACGTCGCCTTCCTGAAGTGGCTGACGTTGTCATTGTTGGCCTACGCCGCGGTGCTGTTTACGGTGCACGTCCCGTGGCGCGAAGTGGCGCTACGCTCCGTGTGGCCGACGTTCACGCCGAACGCCGCGGCAGCCGCGGTCATTGTCGGTATCTTCGGCACCACGATCAGTCCCTACCTGTTCTTTTGGCAGGCGTCCGAAGAAGTCGAGGACATGCTGGCGCGGCCGCCCGCCAAGCCCTTGGTGCAGGATGCTTGCGCTGCGCCCAAGGAGCTGCGCCGGATCCGCTGGGACACGTGGAGCGGCATGTTCTACTCCGATCTGACGGCTTTTTTCATCATCCTCGCTACAGCCGTTACGTTGCACGTCGCGGGAATCACCAACATCAACACCGCGGCCGACGCGGCGAGCGCGCTGCGTCCGCTCGCGGGCCGGTTCGCGTCCACGATTTTCGCCGTCGGCATACTCGGCGTCGGCCTGATCGGCGTGCCGGTGCTCGCCGGCTCGGGCGCCTACGCACTCGCCGAGGCCATGAATTGGCACTCGGGTCTCGAGCGCAAGGCGGCCGACGCGCGCGGGTTCTATGCCGTCATCGCCGTCAGCGTACTCGCCGGACTCGTGATTCAATATTTGCCGATTCCGCCGATGAAGGCGCTATTTTGGAGCGCAGTGATCAACGGCGTCGTTGCCGTGCCGCTGATGGCCGTCATCATCGTGCTGGCGTCAAAAAAATCCGTGATGGGCGCTTTCACCGCGCACCGCGCGCTGGTCGCGCTCGGGTGGCTGGCGACGGCGATCATGGGCGCAGCAGCGATCCGGATGTGCATACCGGGTTAGCGCGGCGGCGGCGGTCCTGGAGAAAGCGCGTGCGACAGGCACGGCTCAGGTCCACTGAACTGCGCGAGAGCAGCGCGTCGATCGAGCGTGACCCACATGGCGGCTCGCGCCGCCCGCGCAATGCCGGAGCCTCGACAGGCAGGCCGAACCCAAAATATCTGGCCGACCGCCACCACCGACGCGGTTCGGATAAGCTTGCGGGGCCTGCACCGCCGGTGCTTGTTATGTTTCCGGAGTACTTCCTATGCCTCGGACACGAGTCCCCGACAGCCGCCGCCATTGCCTGCCGATCGTGAGGAAATCAGCGATTTTAGCCGCCGCGGCGCTCGCTTTGATCGTTGCAACGGCGGCGACGTGGGCTGCCCAATCGCCGCCGGCATCGCGCCCGGTGGCCTCGGCCGACATTCCGAAGCAGGCGCTCGACGCCGGCGCCGCGCCGACGACGCCGGCGGCGCTCGCGAAGCTGCGGCCGGTCACGGCCCCGCACGCCATGGTGGTGACGGCCCAGCATCTCGCGACCGAGGCCGGCGTCGATATGCTGAAAGAGGGCGGCAACGCGGTGGACGCGGCGGTGGCGATCGGCTACGCGCTCGCCGTCGTACACCCCTGCTGCGGCAACATAGGCGGCGGGGGTTTCATGATGCTGCATTTGGCGGGCGGCAAGGACCTGTTCCTGGATTTCCGCGAGAAGGCGCCGCTGAAAGCCGCCGCGAACATGTATTTGGATGCCGCCGGCAACGTGATCCCCGGCAAAAGCACCCGTACCTATCTCGGCATCGGCGTGCCGGGCACGGTGATGGGTTTGAATGCGGCGTTGCGAAAATACGGCACAAAAAGTTTGGCGCAGGTCCTCGCGCCGGCGATCGCGCTGGCGCGCGACGGCTACGTACTGCAGCGAGGCGACGTCGACATCCTCGGCAAGCGCGCCGCCGATTTCCGCAAGTACCCAAACGTCGCGGCGATTTTTCTGCATGACGGCGGGCCGTATGCCGTCGGCGAGCGCCTGCGGCAAGCCGATCTTGCCCACACGCTGGAACTGATCGAAAAGGGCGGCGACGACGCGTTCTACCACGGCGAGATCGCGCGCAAAGTCGTTGCGGCGAGCGAGGCGCAGGGCGGCATTCTGTCGATGCAGGATTTCGCCGACTATTCGGTCGAATGGGACACGCCGGTGCGCTGCGGCTACCACGGCTACACGATCGTCTCCGATCCGCCGCCGAGTTCGGGCGGAACGACGATCTGCCAGATCCTGCAAATCATCAAGCCTTATCCGCTCACCCGCTGGGGCTACGGCTCGGTCGACAGCATTCATTACCTCGTCGAGGCTGAGCGCCGCGCGTTCGCGGATCGCAACACCTACCTCGGCGATCCGGCGTTCGTGCATGACGCCGTCGGCCTGCTGCTGTCGCCGCAGCACGTCGCCGCGATGCGCGCGACGATCAAACCGGACGCGGCGACGCCGTCCTCCGCGATCAAGGGCAGCCTCGGCCCGGTGGACGGGACCGACACGACGAGTTACGCGGTCGTCGACGATCACGGCAATGCGGTCGCCGTGACCTACACGATCAATTTTCTGTTCGGCGTCGGCCAGATCGCCGGCAACACCGGCTTTTTCCTGAACAACGAGATGGATGACTTCACATCGAAGCCCGGGGTGCCGAACTCCTTCGGGCTGGTACAGGGCAAGTTCAATTCGATCGAACCCGGCAAACGGCCGCTGAGTTCGATGGCGCCGACAATCGTCCTGCGGGGCAAGGACTTGTACATGGTCACCGGCAGCCCGGGCGGCTCGACGATCATCTCGACGACGCTGGAGAGTTTTCTGAACGTCGCCGCATTCGGCATGAACGTGCAGCAATCGGTGGATGCGCCGCGGCTGCATCAGCAGTGGTATCCCGACGTGGTGTTCGTCGAGCCGGGACTGCTGAGGCCCGCCGTGCGGAGCCGGCTGCAGGCGATGGGTTACCAGTTCAAGGTCATCCCGTCATGGGGCGCGGACGAGGCGGTCCTCGTCGATCCGAAGCGCCGCCTCCTGGAAGGCGCGAACGATCGCCGCCGCCCGTCCGGATTGGCCAAAGGTTATTGATCACATCACCTCGGTGCGGCGAGGGCGCGCCATTGCGCGAGGTCGTTGCGGTCGCGCTCGACGATGATACCGACATCGCGCGAACTGCGGACGGCGCCCGGCTTGCTGAGCGCTACGCGCACCCAGGCGACCTCGAATTCGCCGAGCAGCAGCATCGCGATCTGCTCCGTCAGCGTTTCCACCAAGTGATATTGCGAGGCCTCGATGAACGCGAGCACACGCTTCGCGACACGCTTGTAGTTCAGCGTATCGTCGATCGAATCGGTCAACGCCGCTTTGCGGACGTCGACGTGCATGTCGATATCGACGAGCACGGTCTGCTTGACTTGTCGCTCCCAATCGAAGATCCCGATGATCGTCTCGGTCTTCAGTGCGTGTATGAAAATCTTGTCCATTGAGCTGTTCGAACTCCTCATGTTGCCGGATCGCCGAGCCGCCATGCCGCCCGCGCGCCGATGTCCAGACCGGCGAGATCGCCGGCTCGCAGATGCATGCAGCCGGCGGCCGCGATCATCGCGCCATTGTCGGTGCAGAACTGCGGCCGCGGAAAATACACCTTCGCCGCGCATTCGCGCGCCATGACGCCGAGCCGTTCCCGCAAACGCACGTTGGCGCCGACGCCGCCGGCGACGACCAAGCGGCGGTGCCCGGTCGCCTGCAGCGCGCGCCGGCATTTCTCGACCAGCGTATCGACGACCGCTTCCTGGAAATCGCGCGCGATGTCCGCGCGCAGCTGCTCGCTCAAAACGCGGTCGCGCAAGGCTACCCGGGCGGCGGTCTTCAAGCCACTGAAACTGAACTCGAGGCCGGGGCGATCGAGCATCGGCCGCGGAAAGGTGAATTGACCGAGGCGGCCGTGCTCGGCGAGCGTGGCGAGCGCCGCGCCGCCGGGGTAGGGTAAACCCAGCAGCTTCGCGGTCTTGTCGAATGCCTCGCCGGCGGCGTCATCCAGCGACTCGCCGAGGATCCGGTAGCGGCCCAAAGCGGCGACATCGACCAACTGCGTGTGGCCGCCGGAGACGATCAGCGCCAAAAACGGCAAGTCCGGCGGCGACTCCTCCAGCAACGGTGCGAGCAGGTGCCCCTCCAAATGGTGGATGCCGATGGCCGGCTTGCGCCATGCGTACCCAAGGCTGCGGGCGAAGCCGACCCCGACCATCAGCGCCCCGATCAAGCCCGGGCCCGCCGTGTACGCGATCCCGTTGATCGAATCGCGGTCCGATTGCGCTTCGGCGAGCGCCTCGCGCAGCAGCGGCACCAGACGCCGGACGTGGTCGCGAGAAGCCAATTCCGGCACGACGCCGCCGTACGCCTGGTGCATCGCAATCTGGCTGTACAAGCGATTCGCGAGCAGGCCGCGGTCGGCATCATAGACCGCGACGCCGGTCTCGTCGCAGGAGGTTTCAATGCCGATCACGCGCATAGTTTTGCCTTTTCTGGGGGCTCACCTTAGAATGCGCCCCCTGCCGCCGAATGCGGTCGGTTTTTGTCTGACTGTCTCTTTATCGGACTGTAATTGAGGTTGGAATGCCCAGCATTCGAGTTCGCGAGAATGAGTATTTCGACGCCGCGTTGCGCCGGTTCAAGCGCGCCTGTGAAAAAGCGGGCGTCCTGACCGAACTGCGGCGCCGCGAATTCTATGAGAAGCCGACCCAGGAGCGTAAGCGAAAAAAGGCGGCGGCCGTCAAACGCCATCTAAAGCGGCTGTCGCGCGAGAGCATACGCGCTGCCGGTGGCGCCCCACCCGCGAGCACGCCGCCGCCGGCGCCGCGGCCATACTGAGCTGGATTTCCACGTTTCGATGTCGCTCAAAGAGCGAATTACCGAAGACATGAAGGCGGCGATGCGCTCCGGCGAAAAGGAGCGCCTCGGCGCCATTCGGATGATCACCGCGGCGATCAAGCAGCGGGAAGTAGACGAGCGGATCAGCCTCGACAACGGTCAAGTCATCGCCGTGCTCGAGAAAATGATCAAGCAGCGCAAGGAATCTGTGCAGCAATTCCAGAGCGGCAATCGGCAGGATTTGGTCGACAAGGAATCGGCCGAAATCGCGCTGCTGCAGACGTATTTGCCGGCGGCGATGAGCGACACCGAGATCGACGCCCTGATCGGCGAGGCGATCGCGGCGAGCGGCGCGGCGAGCATCAAGGACATGGGCAAGGTCATGGGACAGGTCAAAGCCAAAGCTCAGGGCCGGGCCGACATGGCCGCGGTCGGCGCGAAGATCAAAGCCAAGCTCGCCGGTTGACTGCGCGCGGTCCATGGCCGGCCGCATTCCACAGACATTCATCGACGAGATCGTCGTGCGCTCCGATATCGTCGAGGTTATCGGCGCGCGCGTGCCGTTGAAGAAATCCGGGCGCGAATACAAGGCCTGCTGCCCGTTTCACAGCGAAAAGACACCGTCTTTCTGGGTCAGTCCCGACAAGCAGTTCTACCACTGCTTCGGCTGCGGCGCGCACGGCACGGTTTTGGGCTTTCTGATGCAATACGAGAAGCTGGAGTTTCCGGAAGCGGTCGCCGATCTCGCCGAACGCTTGGGCTTGGAGCTGCCGCGCGAGGCGCAAGCCGCGCGCGAACCGGGCGCTATCGATCTGCACGAGATCATGGACCAGGCCGCGCGTTTCTTCGAACAGAATTTGCGCGACGACGCGCGCGCGGCGGCTTATCTCGCGGTTCGCGGCGTCGAGCCCGCGACGGCCGCGGCGTTCGCGTTGGGATACGCGCCCGATTCGTGGAACGCCCTGCTCAATCGCTTCGGCGCCCAAGAGGACGACCGCCGCAAACTGCTGCAGGCCGGATTGATCATCGAGCGCGACACGCGCGGCGGCGAGCGGCAGGCCGGCTGCTATGACCGCTTCCGCGATCGGCTGATGTTTCCGATTCGCGATGGGCGCGGCCGGGTACTGGCGTTCGGCGGCCGCGTAGTCGACCAAGGCGACCCGAAATACTTGAACTCGCCGGAAACGCCGCTGTTTCACAAGGGCCGGGAATTGTATGGGCTGTACGAGGCGCGGCGCGCACGCGCGGATTTCAAGCGTCTGCTGATCGTCGAGGGCTACATGGATGTCGTGCGCCTGCACCAAGCGGGCATCGTCTACGCGGTGGCAACGCTCGGGACGGCGACGACGCAGGAACACTTGAGCAAGATTTTCCGGATCACGAGCGAGGTCGTGTTCTGTTTCGACGGCGACCGCGCCGGCCGAGGGGCGGCATGGCGGGCGCTTGAGAATGCGCTGCCGATGGCCCACGACGGCCGTGAACTGAAGTTTCTGTTTCTGCCCGAGGGGCATGATCCGGACACGCTGGTGGCCGCCGAGGGTGCGGCGACGTTCGAGAGCCGGTTGCAGTCAGCGTTGCCCCTGTCGGAATACCTGCTGCGGCACCTCGTGGAACAGGTGGACCTCGCGCATGTCGACGGCCGGGCCAAGCTCGCCGCGCTCGCGCGCCCGCTGTTCGCGCGCATGCCCGACGGGGTTTATCGAGAATTGCTGGCGGACAAGCTGGCCGCGGAAATCCGCATGCCGGCCGGAAAATTGAAGGAACTACTGCTGCAGAAGGCCCTGATACCGGGCAACTTGCGGCGCGAGGGCCGGTCCGTGCCGGAACCGGGCCGGCGCGCACATGGTCCGATGCAGGGCGAGCGGCGCGGTATGAGCGCGGGGCGCGGCAATTTGCTCAGGCAGGCGATCAGTCTGGTGTTGCACTACCCGGCGGCGGCACGGACTCTTACGGATCGGCACCAGCTCGCCGGGATCGATGAACCCGGCGTCGCGGTGCTGCGGGAACTGCTGGAACAAGCGGCGGCGGCCCAGCAGCCGACCACCGCGCTATTGCTCGAACGCTGGCGCGACCGTCCGCAGTTCGCCCGTCTGACCGAACTGGCGGCGGGCCTGCCGCTGGTAAGCGATGACGCGGCGGCGGCGAGCGAGCTCAAAACTGCCGTCGAGAAACTGTCCGAGGCGTATGGCGCGGGCCGTCGCATGAATGAATTGCTGCGAAAAGCAGAGGATTTGGGCTTGAATATCGACGAAAAGACGGAATTATCGCTGTTACTCAAGAGCAAGAGCCGGCCCGGAGCCGCCTCCTGACGGGCACTGCCAGCGAGGCGGCCACCAGACTTTTAGAACGATGGATACGCAATCGCCGCAAACGTATACTAGGCGGCTTCGTGTGTAATTCTGCAACGAACAGTACGAGGCGTCCACCTTGAGCAAAAAAGCGCCGCCGGGCACCGCGACTCAAATCGCTGACGAACGCCAGTCGCAGCTGAAGGTCCTCATTGCGCGCGGCAAGGAACAGGGCTACCTCACGTACGCGGAAGTCAACGATCATCTGCCGAGCGAAATCGTCGATCCGGAACAGATCGAAGATATCGTCAACATGATCAACGACATGGGCATTCCGGTCTACGAAAAGGCGCCGGATGCCGAATCGCTGCTGCTGACGGATGCCACGGCCGCGCCCGACGAAGAGGCCGTTGAGGAAGCGACTGCAGCGCTTGCCAATCTTGATGCGGAATTCGGCCGCACGACCGACCCGGTGCGCATGTACATGCGCGAGATGGGCACTGTCGAGCTGTTGACCCGCGAAGGCGAGATCCGGATCGCCAAGCGCATCGAGGAGGGTCTCGAGGCGGTCAAGATCGCGCTCGGCACCTATGCGGGTACCTACAATCTACTGCTGAAGCATTACGAATCGGTCAAGGCCGGGCAGATGCGCCTCGTCGACGTGATCGTCGGCTTCGTCGACCCGAACGCGCCGGACGAGATCGCGCAGCCGCAGAATCCGAAAATGATGGCGCTGGAAACCGACGACACCGCTGAGGACGACAGCGACGGCGACGATGAGGAGGAGGCCATCGACACCGGCCCCGACCCGGTGGAGGCCGCGAAGCGCTTCGTCGCGATCGCTAAGATCCACGGCCAGTACGTTAACGCCCTCGACAAGCTCGGCTCGAAAGATCCGAAGGCGCTGAAGCTGCGCAAGAAGATTTGCGGCGAACTGATGGAATTGAAGCTCTCGCCGAAGATGTTCGATCAGTTGATCGACAATCTGCGCCAGCATGTGACCGAGGTTCGCCTGCTCGAACGGGAAATCATGTTTCTGTGCATCAAGCAGGCCGGCATGCCGCGCAAGGACTTCATTTCGACGTTCCCGAAGAACGAGACCAGCACACGCTGGCTGGATAAACACATCAGGGCGAAGAAGCGCTACTCGGCGCCGCTCGCGAAGTTCAAGGAAGAGATTGAACGCCGGCAGAACAAGCTCAAGGAGCTGGAACGCGCCTACCACCTGTTGATCAACGAAATCAAGGACATCAACCGCGACGTGTCGATCGGCGAGGCCAAGGCACGGCGCGCGAAGAAGGAGATGGTCGAGGCGAACTTGCGTCTCGTTATCTCGATCGCGAAGAAATACACGAACCGCGGACTGCAGTTCCTCGATCTGATTCAGGAAGGCAACATCGGCCTGATGAAGGCCGTGGACAAATTCGAATACCGGCGCGGCTACAAGTTCTCGACCTATGCGACCTGGTGGATTCGCCAGGCGATCACCCGCTCGATCGCCGACCAGGCGCGCACGATCCGCATACCGGTGCATATGATCGAGACGATCAATAAGTTGAATCGCATTTCCCGGCAAATGCTCCAGGAGATGGGCCGTGAGCCGACGCCGGAAGAGCTCGCGGTGCGCATGGAGATGCCCGAGGACAAAGTGCGCAAAGTGCTGAAGATCGCCAAGGAGCCGATCTCGATGGAAACGCCGATCGGCGACGACGAGGACTCTCACTTGGGCGACTTCATCGAGGACACGTCGGTGTCCTCGCCGATCGATTCCGCGACGACCGAGTCGTTGCGCGAAACCACGCACTCGGTGCTCGCGCAGCTGACGCCGCGCGAGGCGAAGGTGCTGCGCATGCGCTTCGGCATCGACATGAACACCGACCACACGCTCGAAGAAGTAGGCAAACAGTTCGACGTTACGCGCGAGCGCATCCGGCAGATCGAGGCGAAAGCGCTGCGCAAATTGCGCCATCCGAGCCGCAGCGAACAGCTGCGCAGCTTCTTGATGGACGATTGACCCGGCGCCGCGGTAGCTAGCGCGGCGGCAGTTCAACGGCGAATAATTTCAGTTCCGTGCCGTCCTCGTCGAACCGGACCATGCCCTCGTAGCGCATACCGATCTTCTCGATGACCGCGATCGATGCGCGGTTGTCGGGTGCGGCGACCGCGACGACGCGCCGTAGGCGGCATTCGCGCCAAGCGTAATGCAACACTGCATCGGCCGCTTCGGTCGCATATCCCCGCGATTCGTATTGCGCCAACAACGCAAAGCCGACGTCGACGTCGGCGAGCGTTTCTCGCTTGACCAATCCGCAAATACCGACCGGCGCGTTGCCGTCGGTCAGCGATGCCATGTAAAGACCGAAGCCGTGGCGTTGGTAGCTCGCCAGCGGCCCGTTCTCGAGATATGCGCGAGCGCAAGCCATATCACTTACGCCCTTATCGCCGATGTAGCGCACGAATGACGGTTGATTCAATAGTGTGAGAATGAACTCGGCGTCCGCCAGTTCGAGTCTGCGCAGCGTCAAACGCGCGGTTTTCAGCACGATCATCGGCTGCTCGCGCTGCGCATGCAATACTTTGGCACGCGCCGCCGTGCGCCGGCTGATCGACGACGGGCTATTACTATTACTAAGTGCAAATCCCTATTGTTCGTGCCGGGGCGCGCCGGTATCGAGCCGGCACAACCGGGGGCATCCGTGTGCTACAAGACATTTATGGGTTAACATTCATTTTACATTCGGTTAAAAAGCACCAACGGGACGCAAACAATGATCGACTCAGGGCGCATGGTAGCGCACCGTTGCGTACCGCACCTATTCGCGCTCACGTTGTGCGCGGCCCTGGCGGCACCGAGCCAAGCGGTGCCGAGTTTCGCGCGCCAGACCGGCATGGCCTGCGCGGCCTGCCATACGGTGTATCCCGAACTGACGCCGTTCGGGCGCGAATTCAAGTTGAACGGCTACGTACTCGACAACCTCAAGCAGATCACGGGTATCACGATCAATAATCGTCAAACCTTGGCCTTGAACTCGGTGCCGCCGATCAGTCTGATGCTGCAGCTGTCCTATACCCATACCGGCACAGCGCTGCCCGACGGTGCGCTCGCGCGCAACGGCGCACTGGCCAAGGACGGCGACGTGTTGTTCCCGCAGCAGGCGAGCCTGTTCTACGCGGGCAAGATCGCCGACAACCTCGGCGCCTTCGTGCAGCTGACCTATGACGGCGTCGGCGACAGCTTCGGCTTCGACAACACCGATATCCGCTACGCGCGCCACATCAACTTGCACGGCGGCAAGGCCATGAGCGGCAAGGATTTGGTCGTCGGCGTCACCGTCAACAACAGCCCGACCGTGCAAGACGCGTGGAACACGACGGCGGCCTGGGGATTCCCGTACAGCGGCAGTAGCGTTGCACCGACGCCAATCGCCTCGGCGAAACTCGACAGCGGCGCCGGCGGACTCGGCCAAACCGTGGCAGGCATCGGCCTATACGCCTGGTACAACCACAGTCTTTATGCCGAATTCAGTGTTTATGGCGCGGCGATCCGCGGTGGCGCGCATCCGCTCGACAGCACGCAACGCAGCGTCGTGCACGGCATTTCCCCCTACTGGCGGCTGGCCTACGAGTATCGCTGGGACCGCAACTCCGTGTCCCTCGGCACCTACGGCATCGTCGCGCACTTGCACCCCGGCAACGGCACGGCCTTGCAAGGACCCACGGACCAGTACAAGGACACCGCCGTGGATTTCCAGTACCAATTCATCGGCGAAGACCATTTGTTCACGGTGTTGTCGACCTACATCGACGAAAAGCAGGCACTCGATGCGAGCGTCATCGCCGGATTCGCCGCGAATGCCAGGAACGACTTGAAAACGTTCAAGATCGCCGGGGAATATAGCTACCAGCGCACGATCGGCGGCTCGCTCGGCTACTTCGACACGACCGGGAGTGTCGATACGATGTTGTACGCGCAGGCGCCGGTTTCCGGCAGTTTATACAACAGCCCCGATTCGAACGGCACGGTCATGGAGGTCAATTATTTGCCCTGGCTGAACACCAAGATGCAGCTGCAGTACGTGCGCTACGGCAAATTCAATGGTGCCAGCTCGAATTATGACGGCGCCGGCCGCAACGCCGCCGACAACGACACCGTGTACCTGTTGGCTTGGTTGAATTTCTGAGGCAAAGTACGCTACCCATGAACTTGACTCGCATTGTCAGCCTGGTGATCGTCGCGTGTCTGTGCTTGGGTCCGGTTGCCTACGGCGCCGATCAGGCGGCGGGCGCGAATCCGGCGGCCGTCAAGAAGACCATCCAGATTTGCGCAGTCTGTCACGGCGCCCACGGACAGAGCATATCGCCGACGTTTCCGAACCTGGCGGCGCAGCGCGCGCCGTACATCGAAGAGCAGTTGAAATCCTTCAAGGATCAAACACGGGGCGATCCGGACGCGCAAGCGTACATGTGGGGAATGGCGTCACAACTGAGCGACGGCATGATCACGCAGCTCGCCGACTATTTCGCGGCGCAGCCGCCGCCGCCCGGCCATGCCGGGCCACGGGCCCTGGTCGCCGAGGGTAAGAAGCTGTTCACGCAGGGCCTGCCGGCGCGCGGGATACCGCCGTGCGCCAGCTGTCATGGCGCCGATGCCGCCGGGCGCGCGGCGTTTCCGCGTCTCGCCGGGCAGCATGCGCCGTACTTGCTCAAACAGCTGATCAGCATACAAAACGTCCTGCGCCTGGCGCCGGTCATGCACGGCGTCATCAAGGATATGACCCGCGAGCAGATGCAAGCGGTCGTCGTCTACCTCGAATCGATCTAGGGGTGCCCGCGCGGATTTGGCGCATCGAGACAAGTCAACGACGCAAAAGGATCAGCCACCCCCATCGCGCTTGACCATACTGGGTGTATAAGGCTCCGTGCCTACGCCGTGCTCGCGGCGGCGCCGAGTCCCTCAAATTT
The DNA here is from genome assembly GCA_043746615.1 of Gammaproteobacteria bacterium. Classification (GTDB taxonomy): domain Bacteria; phylum Pseudomonadota; class Gammaproteobacteria; order Steroidobacterales; family Steroidobacteraceae; genus Bog-1198. The sequence goes on from JAYTQR010000009.1 coordinate 17,006, forward strand.
CAGCCCGGGAGAGCGGCGATGGATGAACAGCAGACGGAAACCCATCGAGGCCGGCGTCCCAGTGGCCGCGAGGCTAAAAGAGCCTCGCGGGC
>JAYTQR010000010.1:0-6430 GCA_043746615.1 Gammaproteobacteria bacterium
CGCGCCCCGATTTTCGGCCGCCGACGCGATTCGAACGGCGCGGCGCCGAGTTGGGTCACGGTGTCTGGGATTTGGCCTACCGGCGGCGCGAAGCCTGAGGTTGCGCGATACGGCGCTTGCTGCTGCGCGCAATATTTAACTATTGCGTGAATGGGTCATTGGGAGTTGAATGCAACTGAGCGCAGCTAGTCGAACATAGCTACAGGAGCAGGCCATGAACCTAGTGAAACCGGTCATAGGACAATGGTACCGTGGCGCCGCAGATGATCTGTTCGAAGTCGTCGCGATCGATGACGAAGACGAGACGATCGAGGTTCAATACTTCGACGGCTCGGTCGCTGAAATGGATTTCGATGCCTGGAACGAACAGATGTGGGACAACCTGCTGGAAAATGCTGACGCACCGGAGGATTGGTCGGGTTCGGTCGACGTCGGCGTCGAGGATTTGGGGCGCGATTTCGAGGACAACGTGCAATTCCTCTGGGCAGATTCGCAGGATCGCGCGCTGCGCCGCTGACCCCCTGCTGACCCCCTGCTGACCCCCTGCTGACCGACCCCTGCTCGCCCGCTCGCGAGCCGTCAAACCTTGGCCGCGTTGCGCTCGCGCATGTCCAGTGCGCGTATGCGCGTGCGCAGCAACACCAGCAGCACGAGGCCCGGCAGCGCCGTGGCGAACGTTACCGCGAAAAAATTCGCCCAACCAATCGCGGCGACGACGGACCCGGCGAGCGCGCCCATCAGCACGCGCGGAATCGAGGCGAGCGCGGACAGCAGCGCGTACTGGGTCGCACTGTAGTTCGTCGTGCATTGCGCCATTAAGAACGCGACGAACGCCGCCAGACCCATGCCGCCCGCAAGATTGTCGATGCTCGTCGCCAGAATCACCAGCCACAGCTTGTGCCCAACGAGAGCGAGCCATAGATACAGCAAAATCGTCGCGGCCTGGGCGATGCCGAAGATCAGCAATGAACGGAACAACCGCCAGCGCAGATAAATCCAGCCGCCGACTGCGGTGCCGAGCATCGTCGAGACCGTCATGTTGACCTTGCCGGCGATCGACAACTCGGTCAGCGAGACGCCGACGCCTTTGATCATGAACGCGCTGTAAAGACTCAGCGCGAATGCATCGCCGACCTTGTACAGCAGCACCAGCAGTATCAAGCCCCAGGCACCCGGCTGACCCAGCAAATCGCGCAGCGGATCGACGACCGCGCTGCGCAAGGTGCGCGGCGGCCTGCCGGGCGCAACAGGCTCGGGCGACCACAGCGTCGCGAGCACCGTGCAGGCCATTACGGCCGCAACCACTGCGTAGGCGCCCCGCCAACCAACGTAAGCGGCCATCATGACGATGACCGCGCCGGCGAACATCGCCGCCGTGCGGTAGCCGAATCCGGTGGCGGCCGCGGCGAGAGCGCGCTCGTCCGGCGGTATCACGTCGACGCGGTATGCATCGATGACGATATCCTGCGAAGCGGACAAGAAAGCGACGCCGAGCGCCATCAGACCGATCCAATACGGCGCCTTGGTCGGTGAGCCGAAGCCCATGACGGCGATTGCGACGGCGAGCGCTGCTTGATAGATCAAGATCCAGCCGCGGCGCCGGCCGAGCAGCGGCGGCAGGTAGCGATCGAGCAGCGGCGCCCACAAGAATTTCAGCACGTACGGGATGCCGGCAAGCGAAAAAATCCCGATCGTGCGGATATCGACGCCGGCGTCGGCGAGCCACGCCTGCAGCGTCGATCCGGTGAGGTTCAACGGCAAGCCGGACGCAAAACCCAGCAGCACGATCGCGGTCATGCGCCTCGAGGCCAGGGCTTGCCGCAGCGTGGGCTTGACACGGTCAGTCAAGCGCTAGAACTCGACATCGTAATCGATGCTGAGCGGTGCGTGATCCGAGAAACGCCGCTCCTTGAAAATCTCTGCGCGCCGGATCGCGGGCTGGAGCGCCGCGCTCGCGATGTGGTAATCGATGCGCCAACCGACGTTCTTCGCATACGCCTGGCCGCGATTCGACCACCACGTGTACTGCTCGATGTCCGTATTGATCGCGCGAAACGCATCGACATAGGCGCCGGTCGCAAACAGTTCGTCGAGCCAGCGGCGCTCTTCCGGCAAGAACCCGGAATTCTTTTGATTTGCTTTCCAATTCTTGAGATCGATCGGCTTGTGCGCAATATTCCAATCCCCGCATAGAATCGTCGGACCACGGCGCCGCTGCAGACGGCGCAGGTGCGGCATGAAGCCCTCGAGGAAGCGAAACTTCGACGCCTGCCGCGCCGGTCCCGCCGACCCAGACGGCAAATACAATGAAACGACGCGTAAATGGCCAAAATCGGCCTCGAGATAGCGGCCTTCACGATCGAATTCTGCGATGCCGAAGCCGCGGACGACCTTCACGGGCGCCTTGCGTGCATACAGCGCGGTGCCGGCGTACCCCTTCTTTACGGCGTCGTAATAGTAGCAATGATACCCGTCCGGCCGGAACCGCGGGTCGGCGAGTTGGATGGCTTGCGCCTTGGTCTCCTGCACGCACACCACGTCGGCGTTTTGTCCCGCCAACCAATCGAAAAAACCCTTGCTCGCGGCCGAACGAATCCCGTTCGCATTCAACGTGATGATGCGCATGGCGCGCGATGATACCAGCCGCCCGTGCGCAGCGTCCCCGCGCTTGCGGAGCGCCGATTCCCTTGCGAGACTGCGACACCTAATGATCCGCGCCTACCAAAGCGACTTCATCGAACTGTGCCTGCGTCTAGGGGCGTTGAAATTCGGCAACTTCCGGCTGAAATCCGGCCGCGACAGCCCCTATTTTTTCAATTCCGGCCAGTTCAGCAGCGGCCGGGCGATCGGCGCACTAGGCCGCGCGTATGCCGCCGCCGCCGTCGCCTCAGGTGTCGCGTTCGACATGCTATTCGGGCCGGCGTACAAGGGCATACCGCTGGTGACGGCGACCGCCGCGGCGCTGGCGCAGGAGCATGGCCTCGACCCGCCGTTCGCCTACAACCGCAAGGAAGCGAAGGCACACGGCGAGGGCGGCTTGGTCGTCGGCGGCCCGCTCGCGGGCCGCGTGTTGATCATCGACGATGTCATCACGGCCGGCACCGCAATTCGAGAATCGATCGAGATCATTGTGGGGGCCCGCGCGCATCCGGTCGGCGTCGTGCTGGCTTTGGACCGGCAGGAACGCGGCACGGACAGCCGGTTGTCGGCGGTGCAGGAGGTCAGCGAACGGTTCGGCGTCCCGGTCATCCCGATCGTGAACCTGACGGACTTGATGGAACACGTCGCGGCCGGCGGCTTGGCGCCGGAGCTGCTGCGGCTGCAGGCCTACCGGGACCGCTATGGAGTCGCGAATTGAGCAATGGGGCATGGATAATGCGCCGGCCGCGTCTCACAATGTCGCAGGCTCTAACGAGGATCGAATCGTGAAAACTGTTGCCTGGACGCTCACCGTTGCCTGTCTGATCGCTTTCGCCGCCGCGCATGCCGGCGGAATCAAGGTGTACCGCTGGGTCGATGAACACGGCGGCGTCCACTACGGCGATCAAGTGCCGCCGCAATATGCGACGCACGAACACGACGTCGTCAATTCCGAGGGCGTTGTGGTGCAGCGCACGCAAGCGCAGAAAAGCCCCGAGGCACTCGCCGCCGAGGAGCAGCAAGCCGCAGCGGCGCAGGAACAGCACAACCGCGATCAGAATCTGTTGAACACCTACGCCTCCGTCGCAGAAATCGAGAGCCTGAGGGATCAGCGCCTCGCGCTGGTGTCGGATCAAATCAAGGTGACCGGTCAGTTTCTCGACATCCTGAACGACCGGCTCGGCAAACTGCGCGCCAGGAGCCTGCATTTCACACCGTACAGCGACGATCCGAAGGCGCCGCCGATGCCGGATCAAGTGGCCGAGGACCTGGTGCGTGTCGGCAACGACATTCAAACCCAACAGCAGAACCTGCGCGAGAAGCAAAACGAGGAAGCGACCATGAAGGCGCAATTCGGCGGCGACATTCAACGATTCAAAGCACTGAAGGGCATCCATTGACGCCGCAGAAGCGCATATTGCTCGGCGTGACCGGCGGCATCGCGGCATATAAGAGCCCGGATCTCGTGCGCCGTCTGCTGGAACGCGGCGCGGACGTGCAAGTGGTCATGACGGCGGCTGCGCAGCGCTTCGTCACGCCGATGAGTTTTCAGGCCGTCTCCGGCCGGCCGACCCGCAGCGACCTTTGGGACAGCGCGGCCGAGGCGGCGATGGGTCACATCGAACTCGCCCGCTGGGCCGAGATCGTGCTGATTGCTCCGGCAAGCGCCGATTTCATCGCGCGTCTGGCCGGCGGCCGCGCCGATGATCTACTGTCGACGCTGTGTCTTGCAACCGAAGCGCCGCTCGTGCTGGCGCCGGCGATGAACCGGATCATGTGGGCGAACAAGGCGACCCAGGCGAACGTCGAGTCGCTGGTCGCGCGCGGGGTGCGCCTGCTCGGGCCGGGATCGGGGAATCAGGCCTGCGGCGAGGTCGGTGCGGGGCGCATGTGGGAGCCGACCAAACTCGCCGATGCGCTGCTCGAGCCGCCGCCGAACGCGGGGCTGCTCGCCGGCCTCAACGTTCTGATCACGGCCGGTCCGACGCGTGAGCGGCTCGACCCGGTCCGCTATTTGACCAATCGCAGCTCCGGCAAAATGGGCTTTGCGGTCGCCGCTGCCGCGCGCGAAGCCGGCGCGCATGTCACGCTCGTGACCGGTCCGGTGCAGTTGCCGACCCCGGCCGGCGTCACGCGTCTCGATGTAGAAAGCGCCCGCGACATGCTTTCGGCGGTGCATCGGCACGTCGCCCAGGCCGATCTGTTCATCGCCGCCGCCGCGGTCGCGGATTTCCAACCGGTCGCGGTCGCGGCGCAAAAAATCAAGAAGCAGGGCGCGGCCGTCACGCTCGACCTGGAGCCGGCGCCGGACATCGTCAAATCGGTCGCCGACATGGCGAAGCGGCCGTTCGTCGTCGGTTTTGCCGCCGAGACGAACGATGTCGAACAGAACGCGCGCGCCAAGCTGAAGCGCAAGAAGCTCGACATGATCGCCGCGAACCAGGTTGGCGACGGCATCGCGTTCGATTGCGAGGACAATGCGCTCACCGTCTTGTGGCCGGGCGGCAAGGCCGAAGTCGCGCGCGGCCCGAAAATCGAAGTGGCGCGCGAGCTGATTGCGCTGATCGCCAAACGCATGCCGCCGCCGCACGACGGCACCCGGCGCAGCGCGCGCATCCGCCGCGCCGCGCATCCGGCGCCGCGCAATCGCGCGCACAACCGCCGCATTCGCCGGTGACTCGGTGAAACGGCGGATCCAGCTGCGGATCCTCGATCCGCGCATCGGCAGAGATTATCCACTGCCCACGCACGCGACCGCGGGCTCGGCCGGCATGGACTTGCGCGCCTGTCTCGATGTGCCGCTGGTGCTTGCGCCGGGTACGGCCGAATTGATTCCGACCGGCCTTGCGATCTTCATCGAGGATCCGGGCTATGCGGCGTTGCTTTTGCCGCGTTCAGGACTCGGCCACAAGAACGGCATCGTGCTCGGCAACCTGGTCGGCTTGATCGATGCGGATTATCAAGGACCATTGATGGTCTCGTGTTGGAATCGCAGCGCGGCGCCATTCACGATCAACCCGGGCGATCGGATTGCGCAGCTATTGATCGTGCCGGTCGTGCAGGCGGAATTCGACATCGTTGAGGCTTTCGCGGCGACCCCGCGCGGCGCCGGCGGCTTCGGCAGCTCCGGGCACCGCTGAGGCCGGGGCGCCGAACCCCCAGCGCCAACGCTCGAACACCGCTGCGAATCTCGGCGCATGGCGGAGAAATGCCGCTGGCCGGCGCGCCTCGCGCCAGCCATGCTCGCGTTCATGGCGATCCGGGATTGGCCCATCGATGAGCGGCCGCGTGAGAAATTGCTGTCGCAAGGCGCCGAGGCCTTGGCCGACGCCGAATTGCTCGCGATCCTCTTGCGCCACGGCACGCGCGGGCATTCGGCCGTGCAATTGGCGCGCGACGTCCTGCAAAGCTTCGGCTCGCTGCGCAAGCTGATTGCCGCGGACCGATTGCGCTTTTGTGCGCAACCGGGTTTAGGCATGGCGCGCTACGCCGAACTGCAGGCTGCCGTAGAAATCGCGCGACGCCAATTGGCAGAGACCTTGCGCTCCGGCCCGTCGCTCGCGAGTCCGCGCGCGACGCGCGATTTCCTCATCGCACGACTCCGCGATCTCGAACACGAAGTGTTCTGTTGTTTGTATCTTGACAATCGCCACCGACTGATCCACTTCGAGCCGCTGTTCCGCGGCACAATCGACGGTGCGAGCGTGCATCCCCGCGAAGTCGTCAAACAGGCGCTGCTGTGGAACTCCGCGGCCGTCATCGTCGCGCACAATCACCCGTCGGGAGTCGC
>JAYTQR010000011.1:0-8553 GCA_043746615.1 Gammaproteobacteria bacterium
AGATGTACTGCGCCGTGCGCTGCGCAAGGGCACGGTGAACTCGGCGTTCACGCCGGTGCTGTGCGGCTCGTCGTACAAGAACAAGGGCGTGCAGCAAATACTCGACGCGGTTGTCGATTTTCTGCCGGCCCCGACCGACGTCGCCTCGATCAAGACCGTCGACGCCGACGGCGAACCGATCGGCGAGCGGCTGTGCTCGGACGACGAACCGTTTTCGGCGCTCGCATTCAAGGTGATCAACGACATTTACGGCGCCCTGACTTTCATCCGCGTCTACTCCGGCGTCTTGACCAAGGGCGCGTCGGTGCAGAATTCCACGCGCGGCAAGCGCGAGAAGATCGGCCGCATGGTCGAAATGTTCGCGAAAGAGGCCAATCCGGTCGACGAAGCACGCGCCGGCGATATCATCGCGCTGGTGTCGCTCGCGGATACCGAGACCGGCGACACACTGTGCGACGCCGCAAATCCAGTCGTGTTGGAGCGCATGCGCTTCCCCGACCCGGTCATCAGCGTATCGGTCAAAGCGAAGAACAAGCCCGAACAGGAGCGATTCGGCGCAGCACTCGGCAAAATGGTGCGCGCCGATCCTTCGTTGCATTTGGAAACCGACCGGGAGACCGGGCAAACGATCCTGCGCGGCATGGGTGAACTGCACCTGGAAGTCACTTTGGACCGCATGCGCACGGAATTCGGCGTCGAAGGGACGATGGGCGAACCGCAGGTCGCCTATCGCGAAACGTTCACCAAGAAACTGACCGAACAGTATATTCACAAGAAGCAGACCGGCGGTTCCGGCCAGTTCGCCGAAGTGTGGATCGTGTTCGAGCCGCTGGCGCGCAGTGCGGGCTTCGAGTTCGTCGATAAGACGGTCGGCGGGTCGGTGCCGAAGGAATTCGTGCCGTCGGTCGAGAAAGGCCTGCGCTTGCAGAAAGAAGACGGCGTGCTCGCGCACTATCCCACCGTGGATTTCCGGGCGACGCTGATCGACGGCAGCTACCACGATGTCGACTCCAATGCCCTGACCTTCGAAATCGCCGCCAAGGCTTGTTTCCGCGAAGCAATCCGCAAGGCCGCGCCGATCCTGTTGGAGCCGGTCATGAAGGTCGAAACGGTCACGCCGGGCGATTATCTCGGCGACGTGATCGGCGACATCAATCGCCGCCGCGGCTCCATTCTCGATCAATTGGAACGCGGCACCAATATCGCGGTCGTCGCCCACGTGCCGCTGTCGGAGATGTTCGGCTATATCGGCCAGTTGCGCGGCATGACCAGCGGGCGCGCTTCGTACACGATGGAGTTCTCGCACTACGACCCAGTGCCGCGCACTGTCGCCGACGAGGTGATCGCCGAGAAAAGTAGGGCGGCAACGGCGTCCGCGTGATCTGCAAGCGCCGCTTTTTCGGCGACATGGTGCTATCGATCGGCCTTTTCGCGATACTGTCGGCATGAATGCCGGCAGTTCCGACGAAGCCTATCAAGACCAGATCCTACCGCACGTCTCGCGGACCTTCGCGCTGACGATTCCGCAGTTGCCGGAGGCCCTGCGCGTCGCGGTCACGAACGCCTACTTGTTGTGCCGGATTGCCGACACCGTCGAGGACGAGCCGGCGCTGTCGCCGCGTGAAACTCTCGCGTTCCTGGAACGTTTCACCGCGGTGCTCGCGGGCGGCGCGGCAAGCGCGCCGTTCGCACGCGAGTTACTGCAGCGCCTGACGGATCGGACTTTGCCGACCGAGCGCGACCTCGTCAGCCACATCGACCAGGTGATCCGCATCACGGCGGGGCTGCGCTCGAGGCAGCGCGCGGCGATCGTGCGCTGCGTCGAGTTGATGTGCTACGGCATGCCACGTTTCCAATCCGCCGCGAGCCTGTGCGGTCTCGCCGCATGCAGCGACCTCGATGAGTATTGCTATTACGTCGCCGGCGTCGTCGGCGAAATGCTGACGGAATTGTTTTGCGATTATTCTGTGGATATCGCCGCGCGCCGCGTGGCGCTGCATGACCTCGCGATTTCGTTCGCGCAGGGACTGCAGATGACGAACATTCTCAAGGACCAATGGGAGGACCGCGCCCGCGGCGTCTGCTGGCTGCCGCAGGAGGTCTTTGCCCGCCACGGCATCGATCTGGGACATCTGTCCGCCGAGCCCCACCAGCAAGCCTTCGCAGCGGGCCTGCGCGAATTGATCGGCGTCGCGCATGCGCATCTGCGTAACGCCCTGGATTACACGCTGCTGATCCCCCGCAAGGAGGCCGGCATCCGCCGCTTCTGCCTATGGGCGGTCGGTCTTGCAATACTGACGTTGCGCAACATCGACCGCAATTTGAGTTTCACGGCCGGCGAGCAAGTGAAGGTTTCGCGCCGCGCCGTCGCACTGACCCGTATCTTGAGCGAAGTCGCCCTGCGCAACGATTGGATGCTCAGACGCCTGTTTCGGTTCGCGGCCCGGGTCCTGCCGCTCGCGGCGGTGCCAGCCGCCCGCCCGCCGCGGCCGGCGCAAGCCGCAGCGCCGGCGCCCTCCCCGTCCGGCGCCGCGCCGAACCGCGCGGCGGTTTCGCCGGCCGACACCGCGCATCTTAATGCCGCAATCGCGGCGGCGCGCGATGCGCTCGCCGCACGGCAGAGCGGGCCCGGCTACTGGCTATTCGAGTTGGAAGCGGACTGCACCATTCCGGCCGAGTACATCTTGATGATGCATTTCCTGGACGAAATCGACGCGGTGCTCGAGCGCAAGCTCGCCGTCTATTTGCGCACGCATCAGGCGGCCCACGGCGGCTGGCCGCTGTATCACGACGGCGACTTCAACATCAGCTGCACGGTCAAAGCCTACTACGCCCTGAAACTCGCCGGCGACGATCCCGAGGCGCCGCACATGCGGCGGGCTCGCGCCGCCGCGCTCGCGCATGGCGGTGCGGCGCGCGCCAATGTCTTCACGCGCATCGCGCTGGCCCAGTTCGGACAGATCCCGTGGCGCGGCGTCCCGTACATCCCGGTCGAGATCATGCTCCTGCCGCGCTGGTTCCCGTTCCACATCGACAAGGTGTCCTATTGGTCGCGCACGGTCATGGTGCCGCTGTTCATTCTGTGCACGCGCAAGGCGCGCGCGAACAACCCCAAGGACGTGCAGATAGCGGAGTTGTTCCGGATCCCGCCCAACCAGGAACACGACTATTTCCGCGACACTCTGCAGCGCGGCGGCTTGTTGCCGCGGGTGTTTCTGCTGCTCGACCGCCTGGGTCGCCTGATCGATCCGTTGATTCCGACGGCGCTGCGCGCGCACGCCACGCAGCGCGCGTTATCCTGGACGCTTGAGCGGCTGAACGGTGCGGACGGTCTAGGCGCAATTTTTCCGGCGATGGTCAACGCTTTGGAGGCGCTCACCGTGCTCGGAATGGCGGGCGACGACCCACGCCGCGTCCTCGCCAAGCGCGCGCTGCAAAAGCTGCTCGTCGAGAGCGAGGCAAGCGCGTATTGCCAGCCGTGCGTCTCGCCCGTCTGGGACACTTCCTTGGCGGCGCTCGCAATGCAGGAGTGCGGCGGCGCCACGGCGCTTGCCGCTTCGGTGCGAGCCCTCGATTGGCTGCAGATGCGGCAGTTGCTCGACGAACCCGGCGACTGGCGCGTCAACCGCCCAGACTTGCGCGGCGGCGGCTGGGCATTTCAATTCGCGAACAGCCACTACCCGGATCTCGACGACACGGCCATCATCGTCTGGGCGATGCACCAATCGGCCGAGGCGAACCGCTATGCCGAAAGCATCCGCCGCGCCCTGGACTGGCTCGTCGGCATGCAAAGCGACGACGGCGGCTTTGCGGCGTTCGATGTCGACAACACGCATGACAACTTGAACTACATTCCGTTTGCGGATCACGGCGCGCTGCTCGACCCGCCGACGAGCGACGTCACGGCACGCGTCGCGACCGTGCTGGCGCGCGTCGGCCGGCCCGAGGACGCGGCCGCTCTCGCCCGCTCGATCGCCTACCTGCGCGCGCAACAGGAACCCGACGGTTCCTGGTTCGGCCGCTGGGGCACGAACTATGTGTATGGCACCTGGTCGGTGCTGAGCGCGTTCGGCGCGGCCGGCATCGGCCCCGAGGATGCGGCCGTCGGGCGCGCCGTGGATTGGCTCCTCGCTCGGCAGAACGCCGACGGCGGCTGGGGCGAGAGCAACGACACTTATCTGGGCGGCCCGGCACGCTCGGCGTGCATGCGCAGCACTGCGTATCAGAGCGCCTGGGCGCTGTTGGCGTTGCTCGCCGCGGGACGAGCACGCAGCGATGCCGTGCACGGCGGCGTTGCATTCCTGCTGCGTTCGCGGCAGGCGGACGGCCTATGGAGCGACCCGACGTTCACCGCGCCGGGCTTTCCGCGCGTGTTCTACCTGCGCTATCACGGCTACTCGGCGTATTTTCCGCTGTGGGCGCTCGCGGCCTACCGCAAGCAGTCCCTGCAAGGCCGCGCTCGTTGAGCAAGTTCGGCATCGTCGCGGCACTCGCGGCCGAGGCGCACTGCTTGGGCACTGCGCCGGGCGGGCGTGCCGCGCTGTCGCCTTTACCGGGTGGCGCGTTGCTCGCCATCAGCGGCATCGGTTACGCGGCGGCGGCGCTCGCGGCGCGCCGGCTCGCCGATGCCGGCGTCACGGCACTACTCAGTTGGGGCATGGCCGGCGGACTCGATCCCGGCTTGCGCGCCGGCAGCGTCGTGCTGCCGAGCGAGGTGATCGGCGCGGACGGCAGCGCATTTGCGACGGCCTTTGAATGGCGCGAAGCGCTGCTCACGGCGGTCGAGTCGCAATTGCCGGCGTCGCGCGGCAAGCTGCTGACGAGTCCGCAAGCGATCGCCAGCGTCGCGGCCAAGGCGGCGGCGTTCCGCGCGACCGGAGCGGCCGCCGTCGACATGGAAAGTCTGGCCATCGCCGAGATCGCGGCGGCGCGCGGCCTACCGTTCATCGCCGTGCGCGTAATCGTCGATACGGCCGGCGATTCGCTGCCGCGCTCGATTCTGGCGGCGAGTAGCGGTGGACCGTTGCGGATCTGGCGCCTGGTCGGCGGACTCGCCGCGGCGCCGGCCGATGTCGCCGACCTGCTGCGTCTCATGCGCCGCTACCGCGCCGCGCGCCGCGCGCTTGCGGCGATCGCGCGCAGCGCCATGCTCGGGCCGCCGTCCGCCGGCAAGGTCACGCCGTGCCGGCGGCGCGCATGAGAGCGCTCGTCACCGGCGCCACCGGCTTCGTCGGCGCGGCGATCGCCAGAGCGTTGCTGCAGGCGGGTTGGCAGGTTCGGGTGCTCGCGCGCCGCGGTTCGGACCGCAGCAATATCCAGCCGCTCGCCGTCGAGGTCGTCGACGGCGATTTGGCGGACACGGATGGGCTGCAGCGCGCCGCGAACGGCTGCGCGGCGTTATTTCACGCGGCGGCCGACTACCGGCTCGGCGCGCGCGATCCACGCCAACTGTACCGTACGAACCTCGACGGGACACGCAACATGCTGATGGCCGCCGCGCGTGCCGGCGTCGAACGGATCATCTACACCAGCAGCGTCGCCACGATCGGCATACCGGCGGACGGCTCTCCCGGCGATGAGCGGACGCCGGTCGTCCTCGGCGACATGATCGGCCATTACAAACGCTCTAAATACCTCGCCGAGGAAGCGGCGCTGCGCGCCGCAGGTCAAGGACTGCCGGTCGTCATCGTCAATCCATCGACGCCGGTGGGCCCAGGCGACGTGAAACCCACGCCGACGGGCCAGATGGTGCTGGACGCCGCCCGCGGCCGGATGCCGGTCTACATCGACACGGGACTGAACATCGTGCATGTGGATGATGTGGCGGCGGGACACGTCGCTGCGCTTCATCACGGGCGCCCGGGCGAGCGCTACATACTCGGCGGCGAGGACCTGAGCCTGCGGCGGATATTGGCGCAGGTTGCGCTGCTCACCGGCCGCGGGCCGCCGCGCATCCGCTTGCCGTACGGCGCCGTTTTACCGATCGCGTATGCGGCCGAGGCGGTCGCGCGAATCACCGGCCACAGCGGGCGGATCACATTGGAGGCCGTGCGCATTGCGCGCAAGAAGATGTACTTTTCCAGCGCCAAAGCCGTTGCAGAACTCGGCTACCAATGGCGCCCGCCGGCCGAGGCCTTCGCCGACGCCGTACGCTGGTTCCGCGAGCACGGGCATCTGCGCTAGCGGGCAATGCAACGTTGCCGCTGTGTTCAAGCGTGCGAGCTGAGCGCGCGCCGGCTTTCCGCGGCCTGCCAGATCAGCAACACGGGTATTCCCACCGTGATGTCGCGTGCCCTTTTCAACATGGATACGGCAAGCCCGAATTCCGCTCCGACTCCGAACAACGGCGCCAGAACCGCGTAAGCGGCTTCCTGCACGCCGAGCGCATTGGGGATGAAGGCGGCGGCACTGCGGGCGGCGTAGACGAGGCTTTCGATGGCCAGCACCGATTCGAAGTCGGCGCGGGCACCGATCAGGCGAAAGGCGATCCATGCCCCGATCGCGCTCGCGATCCATCCGCCGAAATGCAGCGCCGAGGAAAGGCCTACGCGCATACGGGATCGATAGATCGCGTCCAGCGAGACGCCGACGGACGCCGTGGTCGCGACGGCCCGAGGCAGAAGACGGGCGGCGAGCTTGACGGTGAAGCGATGGCCGTAGCGTTGCAATGCGAGAAACAGTGCGCCGGCGGCCACGGCAAGCACGAGGCCGATCAGCAAACCCGTCGTCAGCGACGCTGCCAATGAGGTTCGTGGGACGCGCGCGATCAAGATCGCGAGCCCCAGCGCGATATAGCCGATCTGCGCCAGCATCTCGGTGGTCACATCGACGATGATCGAGGCAAAGGCAACGGGGGGCAACAGGCCCTGCAGCGTCGCCGCGCGCGCGCCGAGCACTATGCCTCCGAATTGAGAAAACGGCAGCACCTCCGCGGCGGCATCCCGGACCATCCGCGCCCGTACACATACCCGCCAGCGTGTATGGGACTCCTTGGGCAGCAACACGTACCAAGCCGTGCCGAGGATGACGAACAGCGCCAATGCATAGAGACAAAGGATGGCAAAACCGCCCCAACCAACCGCGACTGTAGCCGAGACCACACCGCCGAAGCCGACGAACTTGACCACGTACAGGGCGAGGGCGAGTCCCAGAGCGGTGATGAGGACGCCGCGGAATTTCATGCGATCGATGCGGCCCTTGGCGCGTCGTTGGCGGCGCGAGTCGATCCCTCGGTACTGGATTGCGCTGCGCACGAGGTTCCACGGAGCGCCGCGGGACCCAGGAAATCGCCGAATCCGCCCAGTCGCAGCGACGCATCGCGCGACGCTGCGACAACGTCGGCCGCCATCAGCGCATCAAGCTCTTCGCGGTAGCGGTAGTGCGGTGCGCCACCGGCGAACGGCCCGGTGGCCGGATGCAGATAGATCTCGCTGAGTCCGTCCGGCAAGTTGCGAATCAAACCGGCCAATCGGTGCGTGCTCATGTGTCCGGACCAGCGCACGCCGAAGATCCGATCAGGCGCGAGGAGTCCGTGCACGCGAAAGCGCCGGCGCAGCAGCAGCGCAAAGGGTGCCGTCAGCAGCACCGGCGCCGCCGGGGTCTGCGGTTCGATCTTGCGCAGCACGTGCAAGGGTTCGAGCGGTATGCGGGCCGCCCGCAGGCCGAAGCGGCTGCCGATCGCCGCGATCAAGCCGCCGACCACCGGATGGAGATGAAAATGCTTGTGCGCGTTACAATGGTCGAGCGTGAGGCCCGTGGCGCGAAACGCCGCGAACTGAGCGGTGATTTCGGCGGCGAGTTCGCGGCGCGCCTGCCGGCTGAACGCGATGACGGTGCCGAGTGCCGCCATATCGGAGCGAAACGCGCCGTCGCGATCCACGAGATGAGTGACGGCGGATGCGGGCAGCACCGGCCGGCCTTCCACCAGCACCACATGCAGTCCGACGCAAAGCGAGGGAGTGCGCCGCGCGCGGGCAATGGCATCGGCCGCCGCCGGCGCCGCGACCATCAAGCTCGCCGCAGTGAGAATGCCGCCGTGGTGGGCCGCTTCCACGGCGTCGTTGACTTCGCGAGCGGCGCCGAAATCATCCGCCGTGACGATCAGCCGTTTCAAGCGGCGTCGTGCCGCGACCGCAGGAAGTGAAAGAATTCCACGCCTTCGCGCAAACGGCGCTTCATCATTGCGGGGCTTGCGATCATCTCGGCCACGATGGAGGCGATCTTGGACGGGCGGAAGTAAAATTTCTTGTAGAAGTCCTCGACGGACTTGAAGATCTCGGTGTGGCTGAGATGCGGATAGTTCAGCGGTGCGATCTGCGTGCCTTCCTGCGTCAGTAGATCGATTTCCTCGTTGTATAGCCAGCCGTTTTCCTTCGCCTGCCGGTAAAGGAAAGTGCCCGGATACGGAGCCGCGAGTGATATCTGAATCGTGTGGGGATTGATCTCCTTGGCGAAATCCAGCGTCTGCTGGATCGTCTCCTTGGTCTCGCCGGGGAGGCCCAGAATGAACGTGCCGTGGATGACGATGCCGAGCTCGTGGCAGTCCTTGGTGAA
>JAYTQR010000012.1:0-2618 GCA_043746615.1 Gammaproteobacteria bacterium
TTTGCCAGCTGCGCCGTGCGCCGAGACTGGTGACGCGAAATCGGTCGGGGTGCATCGCGAGGACCGCGAGCGTACTGGCGCCGATGCTGCCGGTGGAGCCGAGAATCGCCACGCCCCGCACGCCGCTCAAGTGAACAGCCCCGCGCTGAACAAGCCGAGGACGTACAGCGGCGCCGCCGCCAAAATACTATCGATGCGGTCGAGGATGCCGCCGTGCCCGGGCAGCAGAGCGCCGCTGTCCTTGAGCCCCGCCGAGCGTTTGAACATGCTCTCGGTCAAGTCGCCGACGATCGAAAAAAGACCGACCGCACAGCCGAAGCCGACGGCGGTGGCGGTCGGCAGTGCGAAACGCCAAGCCGCGGCCCAGGCAATGGCCGCGACCACGAGCATGCCGCCGATCGCACCCTCCCAGGTCTTGCTCGGACTGACCCGCGGTGCAAGTTTGGCGCGGCCAAACCGCCGGCCCACGAAAAAAGCGCCGATGTCCGCGCCGAAAACCAGCAGAAACAACCACAGCACGGCTTCCGGGCCGCTCGCGATGCCATGGCCCATCCGCAAACGCGCGAGCGCCGCGAACGCCGGCACCAGCACCGGCAAGCCGCAGAACAGCGTCAACAGCGGCCGATGCCGTCCCGGCGCCAGCGACAGCCACAGGAAGGCGAGCCCCCACCACGCGCAGCTCAAGCGCAGCAGCTCGACCAACCGCGCCGGAGCGTCGGCCCACCGCCAGGCGAGCGCGAGACACCCGCCGATCGCGACCGCGTAGCCGGTGCGCGCGGCGACGGAGCCGAGACCGCCGAACCGCGCCCATTCCCACCCGCCGACGACGAACGCCGCGCCGAAGGCGAGCACGGTCCAGCGCGCCGGCAACAGGAACAAGCTCGCCAGCAGCAGGAACGCGAGCACGGTGGCGGTCAGGATGCGGTCTCTAAGCATCGGAATGCGCCGCGATTTGCGCCGACGTCTTGCCGAAGCGCCGTTCGCGGCCGGAGAAATGCTCGAACGCGGCAGCGAGGTGCGCGGGCGTGAACTCCGGCCACAGCACGTCGCAGAAATAGAGTTCGGTGTAGGCCAGATTCCACAACAGGAAATTACTGATGCGCTGTTCGCCACCGGTGCGAATCAGCAGGTCCGGATCAGGGATGCCGGCGAGCGCCAGCTTGGCGGCGATTTGCGCATCGCCAATCTGTTCCGGGTTCAGGCGACCCGCCGCCGCGTCGGCGGCCAATGCACGGCAGGCCTGCGCCAGATCCCAGCGGCCGCCGTAGGCGACGGCCACCAGCAGGTTCAAGCCGGAATTGCCTTGCGTGAGTGCCTCCGCGCAGACCATGCGCTGCAGCAGCTCCGCGCCGAGATTTTCGCGGTCGCCGATAAAGCGCAGCCGCACGTTATTGCCGTGCAGATCGGCGATTTCGCGCACCAAGGCGTCGAGGAACAGATTCATCAGCATGCCGACCTCATCCGGTGGGCGGCGCCAGTTCTCGCTGCTGAACGCGAACAAAGTCAAAAACCCCACGTGCCGATTGGCGCATTCCTCGACGATGCGCCGCACCACCTTGAGGCTCGCGCGGTGTCCGGCGGGACGCGGCAGGCCGCGGGCGCGGGCCCACCGGCCGTTGCCGTCCATGATGATCGCGACATGCTGCGGCGAATCGGGCATGGTCTTAAGGGATGGGCAAGTCTGGCATTGCTCAGACCTGCATCAATTCCTTTTCCTTGTCGGCCATGGCATGGTCGATTTCCGCAACGTGCTTGTCGGTGAGCTTCTGGATCTCATCTTGCGCGCGGCGGTCGTCGTCCTGCGCGATCAACTTCTCCTTGAGCATTTCCTTGAGTTCGTTCATGACCTCGCGCCGCACGCCGCGCACCGCCACTCGGGCGTTCTCCGCCTCGGATCTGACGACCTTGGTGATGTCGCGCCGGCGCTCCTCGGTGAGCGCCGGCATCGAGATGCGGATCAGTTGTCCGGCGGTATTCGGCGTCAAGCCGAGATCGGACTTGAAAATCGCCTTTTCGATGACCGGCACCATCGCCTTCTCCCACGGCGTCACGGTCAGCGTGCGCGCATCCTCCGTCGCCACGTTGGCAACCTGGTTCAACGGCATTTCCGCACCGTAGTAGTCGACCTTGATGTGTTCGATCAGGCTCGTGTGCGCGCGGCCGGTGCGCATCTTCTTCAGTTGGTCGCGGAACGTGGTCACGCACTTCTGCATGCGTACGGCGGCGTCCTTCTTGATGTCATCCAGCATTACCCCCCCTCACGGATCAACCGAAACGGCGGTGCCGACGTCCTCACCCTGCACGATGCGCACCAGATCGCCCGCATGGAACAGATTGAAGATGCGCAGCGGCAGATTGTTTTCGCGGCACATGACGATCGCAGTTGCGTCCATGACGTTCAGCCGATCCTTCAGCACTTGATCGAATGTCAAGCGTGCATAGTGTTTTGCCGCGGGATGCAGCGCCGGATCGCAGTCGTAGACGCCATTGACCTTCGTGGCCTTCAACAAGACCTCGGCATTGATTTCGATCGCGCGCAGGCTCGCCGCGGTGTCGGTCGTGAAGAACGGATTGCCGGTGCCGGCGGCGAAGATGACGATCCGCCCCTTCTCCAAATG
>JAYTQR010000013.1:0-29846 GCA_043746615.1 Gammaproteobacteria bacterium
GCGGTCCTAGCGACACAGAGCGCCGCGATCCAACATCAGATCAACTACACGCGTTCCCAGGAATATGAGGCCGACCGCATCGGTATTTATACGATGGCCAGCGCGGGATTCGATCCTCTCGGCATGGCCAGCGCATTCGAAAATCTGGAGCGCAACGGCCCCGATCCGAGCCGCACTCAGGCGATCTCGTTCCTGATCGACCACCCGGTGACTTCGGACCGCATAGCCGAAGCGCGCAACAGGGCGGCGCAGATCGGGCGCATACGCCACCAGGATTCAATCAGCTACGGCTTGATGCGCGAGCGGCTGCGGTCGCTGATTGGCGATTCTCACGCGGCGGTCACCTACTACGCGGATTTGCGGAAAAACGGCGGTGGCCGCGATCTCGACGACCGCTACGGCATGGACGTTGCGTTGACGAACGCGAAGAATCCCGCGCCCGCGATCAAGGATTTGCAGGCCTTGCTGCACCAATATCCGCGCGTCACGCAGCTCTACGGAGCGCTCGGCCAGGCGTACCTCGCGAACGGCCAACTGCAGGACTCGCAGGCAATCCTAGAAAAAGCGCTGACGCTATTTCCGCGCAACGTACCGATCTCGATCCGTTTGGCGCAAACTTACATGCAGGCCGGCGAAAACGAGCGGGCGCACTTGCTGCTTCTGGATCTGTTCGACGTCGTTGAGCCGACTCCGGACCAAGCACGCCTGATCGCCAAGGCCGCGAATGCCGCGGGCGACGTCGCCGATTCGTATTATTATATGTCGGAATTTTATATCATGAACGGCGATCTCGCCAGATCGTCGAACGAATTGCAGCTCGCTCTCGCACTACCGGGATTGAACCCGATTCAGCGCGCTCGCTTCAGCGCCCGTTTGGAGGAAGTGCGCGCAGCGATGTCCAAGAACAAGATCAAGAACACCGCCGACGACAACGGCGGCGGCGCCGGTAGCGGCGGCGCCGGCCAGCACTGACAAAGGGCATTCCAAATGTTGAACAAAGGACTGGCACGCATCGTGCTCGGCGTCGGTATGGCGGTGTGCTTGAACGCCTGTGTGACGCTGCCGCCGAACGCCCCACGCTCGCCGCAAGATCCGTTCGAGCGGTGGAACCGCGGCGTCTATAAATTCAACGACGTGCTGGACAGAGCCGTTGCGAAGCCGGTCGCGAAAACCTACGTGCGCGTCGTACCACACCCATTGCGCACCGGAGTCAGCAATTTCTTCTCCAATCTAGATACGCCGACTGTGCTGGTGAACGACTTGCTACAGGGCAAGCTGCGCGCCGCGGCGAACGATTTGGGGCGTTTTCTGCTGAATAGCACGGTGGGCCTCGGCGGCTTGTTGGATCCGGCG
Organism: Gammaproteobacteria bacterium; assembly: GCA_043746615.1. Lineage (GTDB taxonomy): Bacteria > Pseudomonadota > Gammaproteobacteria > Steroidobacterales > Steroidobacteraceae > Bog-1198. The sequence continues at coordinate 1,354 of JAYTQR010000013.1, forward strand.
ACGCAAATCGGCATGGATCGCAATGACGAGGACTTCGGCCAGACACTCGGCGTCTGGGGCGTGCACGCCGGACCGTTCATCGAGCTACCGCTGCTCGGACCGTCGGACCTGCGCGACGCGCCGGCGCGGGCCGTGGACACCTACACGAATCCGCAGCACTACCTCAGCAATACCGACGTGAGGTACGGGCTATATGGGCTTGAACTCATCAAAAAGCGCGCGGACCTTTTGCATCTCGACGCCACCCTGAAGAACGTGTACGACCCCTATACGTTCATCCGCGACGCCTATCTGCAACAACGGGCCTACGAGATTTCCGGCGGCCAGAGCGAGGAAGAGGCGCCTCCGACCGATCCCGACGCGGAATCCCCGGCGGCGGGGCCGGCCGCCGCGCAGCCCGCCGCGCAGAACCCCGCGCAGCCTCAGCCGCCAAACTAATCGCCTGTTGCCGTTTGGCGCGACCCAACGCCTGCCGCGGCTCACGCCGTCGGCAGCAAGTCCTCCACTTCGCTCAAGCGTGCGAGCTGTTCCAGCTGCAACGGCATGTGCTCGTACCGCAGCTCGAGCTTGGCGGCGCGGGCAATGCTCAGCCATTCGATCAGCAGCGCAAGTCCGGCACTATCGCCCGCAGTGACGCCGGCCAAGTCGATCACTGAGGCACGTTCGCTGATGATCGCCTTGCTGCCGGCCGAGAGCAGCGCACCGGCAGTATGAAAGCCCAGAATCCCGGTCACGACCGCCCGGCCGCCGTCCTGCAGCTCCAAACTGGCCGCGTCGGCCGTGTCGTGCTTCAAGTGCCGGCGCTCCCGGCGCTTTTCGGCGTGCTGCCTTCGCGCTCGAGCCGTTCAATTACTTCATCGAGGCCCTTTTGCCGAACTTCGGTGCCGAAATCAGTCCGATAACTCTTCACGTATGAAATTCCGTCGATGACGACGTCCCACGCCTTCCAACCGCCGGTCGTCCGGTGCAAGGTGAAATTGACCGGCACCTTTTCGCCGTTGGAACGTTTGACGAAAGTACGTACCGTCGCCTGAGTGGCGTTCGGACTACCCCGGTAGGGGAGAACCTCGAAGCGATTTGCCGTGAAGTTGACGAGCGCGTTGCCGTAATTGTGCAGCAGCGCGCGATAAAAAGCCGCCACGAAACGCTTGCGCTGTTCGGCCGTCGCCGTGCGCCACGTTAAGCCCAAAACGAGTCTCGCGGCATACTCGCTGTCGAAATTCGGCAGCAGGACGTTCGCGACCAGGGCATCGAGCTTCGCCGGATCGTTGCTGTACATGGCTCGGTGAGCATCGAGTTCGGTCAGCATGCGCTTCGCCGAATCCTCGACGATTTGCTGCGGGCCCAGCGTCGCCGCTGCCGGCCCAGCGGCGATCGGCGACTGATCCGCAGCGCCGACGACGCTCACCCCGCCTGCCAGGCAGCATAAACTCACCAACATGGCGCTAACTGCGTATCTGAGCGTTTTCACTTCGATGGCTCCGTGGCCGCGTGCGCGTCCGTCTTGGATTTATCCGACCCTTTGGAGAAATTCGTGAGAAATTGACCGATCAGGTCCTCCAGCACGAACGCCGATTGGGTAAAGTCGATTTGACCGCCGTTCTTCAGGTAAGTTTCAGCGCCCCCGGGGCTCAGTCCGATGAACTTGCCGCCGAGCAATCCTTGCGTATAGATGCTCGCATCGCTGTCGGTCGGAATTTGATTGTATTTGGCGCTCACGTGCATGACGACGACGGCCTTGTAATCCTGCGAATCGAAATCGATGCGGGCCACCCGGCCGATTTGGACGCCCGCCATCGACACCGGCGCCCCGACCTTCAAATCGCCGATATTGTCGAATTTCGCCGTGAGGTTGTAATACGGTTCGCGGTGTAAGGACAGACCTTGGCTGGTCGTCTGCGTCGTCAGGAAGAACAGCGCCGCAAATCCCAGCACCACGAACAGACCGGTTCCCAGATTCATCGCACGTGATTTGCGCATAGAGTTTCCCTACTTCAAAAAGAATGCGGTAAGCAAATAATCGAGAAACAAAATGACGACGGCCGACGTGACGACGGTGCGCGTCGTCGCCGCTCCGACCCCTTCTGCGGTCGGTTTCGCGTAGTAGCCTTCGTACACGGCAATCAAGCTGCAGGCAACGCCGAAGACGCAGCTCTTGACGATACCCTCGTTGATGTCCACCAGCTTGACCGAAGCGCGCATTTGCGACCAGAAGCTGCCGCTGTCGACGTGCATGATCTGCACGCCGACCAATTGCGCGCCGTAAATACCGATCATGCTGAAGATCGCCGCGAGCAGCGGCATCGCAATCACGCCGCCGAGAAAGCGCGGCACGACGACCCGTTGGATCGGATCGACCGCCATCATTTCCATCGCCGACAGTTGGTCGGTTGCACGCATCAGTCCGAGTTCCGAAGCGAGTGCCGTACCCGCCCGTCCGGCGAACAGCAGTGCCGTGACGACCGGTCCCAATTCTTTGACGAGACCGATCGCCGCCGCGGTACCGAGCGCCTCCTCCGAGCCGAAGCGCTGCAGCAGTTCGAAGCCTTGCAGTCCGAGCACCATGCCGACGAACAATCCCGACAGCATGATGATGACCAAGGACAACGCGCCGGCGTTGTAGACCTGATCGACGATCAATTGCAAGCGCAGCAACGCACGCGGCACGTGCCCGACGAGTCGGATCAGGAACCGCACCATGTCCCCAATATTAACCAAGGTATCCATGAGGCTCGTCCACAAATCGGCGAACACGCTCATCGGCCGGCATCCAGCGCGAGCAATTCGCCGAAATAATCCGGCGCCGGAAAGTGGAAAGGTACCGGCCCGTCGGCGAGTCCGCCGACGAATTGCCTGACGATCTCGGACGGGTAGGCATGCAATTGCTGCGGTGTGCCCTGCGCGACGACCGTGCCGCCGGACAGCAGATACACGAGGTCCGCCACCGTCGAAATCTCCTGCACATCGTGCGAGACGACGATGCTCGTCAGGCCGAGCGCATCGTTCAAGCGTCGGATCAGACGCAAGATCACCCCCATCGAGATCGGATCGAGACCGACGAACGGTTCGTCGTAGATCAGGATTTCCGGATCCATGACGATCGCCCGCGCCAACGCGACGCGCCGGCCCATGCCGCCGGACAGTTCCGCGGTGCTGAGCTGAGCCGCGCCGCGCAGACCGACGGCTTGGAGTTTGGTCAGCACCAATTGGCGGATCAGCCTCTCCGGAAGTTTCGTGTGTTCGCGCAACGGAAATGCGACATTCTCGAACACGCTCAAGTCCGTCAACAGCGCGCCGTTCTGAAACAGCATGCCCATGCGCCCGCGCAGCGCATACAGCTCGTCGCGCGTCAGCGACGCGAGCGCGTGGCCGGCGACCCGCACCGATCCGGAATCGGCGCGCACCTGCCCGGTGATCAAGCGCAACAATGTCGTCTTGCCGGTACCGCTCGGCCCCATTACCGCGGTGATCCGGCCGCGCGGAAAATCCATGTCCAATTTGTCGAAAACTGCACGGCCGTGCACCGCATAGCTCAGGTTGCGGATCTCGATGATGGAATCGGCTGGGTTCAATGGCGTAGTCGTCGGATCCCGCCGCTAGCGGCGCGGGCACCCTTGGTTGGCGAAGGATTGGTTATGCGGCCGCGCTTTCCATCGACGGCCGGTACGAGCCGAGCGATGCGAGACCGTTCAATTTTGCCCGCTTGATCAGCGCCAGTTGACCGGCGGTGGCGGCCTCGCCGTGCCATGCGGCGAGCGCATCCTCCTGCAAGGCGCGTCCGTAACTGAACGTCACGGCCCAGGGCAGCGGTCCGGCCGAATTGATCAAGCTCAAATGCCGCGTGGCCTCAACGGGACTCTGGCCGCCCGACAAGAATGCGATGCCCGGAACCGCGGCGGGCACATGCCGCTTCAGACACCGCACCGTGGACTCAGCGACGCGCTCCGGCGCGACTTGCTGGGCCGATTTCTTGCCCGGCACGAGCATGTTCGGCTTCAAAATCATGCCTTCGAGGTACACGCGCGCGCCCGACAGATGAGCGAAGACACTCTCGAGCACGGCGCCCGTGACCTCTTCGCAGCGTTCGATCGTATGGCCGCCGTCCATCAGAACCTCGGGCTCGACGATCGGCACGATGCCCGCTTCTTGACACAGCGCCGCGTAGCGCGCGAGCGCAGCCGCGTTCGCATCGATTGCGTAATGGCTCGGAATTCCCGAACCGATATCGATGACGGCACGCCATTTGGCGAATTTGGCGCCGAGTTGGCGGTACCCGTCCAAGCGTTCGCGCAACCCGTCGAGGCCCTCGGTAAGGGTCTCGCCCGCATAAGCTGCCAGCGCTTTTACGCCGACATCCACCTTGATGCCCGGCAGCATGCCCCGCTCGGCCAAATACGCCGGAAATGGCATGCCGTCGCGCGTCTTCTGGCGAATCGTTTCGTCATACAGAATCACGCCGCTGATGTAATCGACCACGCCCGGGGCGGTGAACAACAGTTCGCGGTACCGCCGCCGGTTCTCCTCGGTCGATTCCAAGCGGATGCCGCCGAAGCGCTTGCCGATCGTGCCGCCGCTTTCATCCGCGGCGAGGATTCCTTTGCCCTTCGCCACCATTGCGTGCGCGGTTGCCGTCAACTCTTGGTTATTCATGGTTCCGGTCTCTCGGTTCGACGTCCGGATGGGTACGCGACCGCAAAGGATAACAAAATCTCGTCGCAGTCGCGCTGCGGTGGCGTCTGCGTTCAATTAGGACTAAACTTGTCCTACATGGAAACGCAGTGCCGCAAGGCGGTCACGCCGGCGCAAGGGGCTAAAGATCATGTTGCGAATGGGTAAATTGACCGACTACGCGACGGTTGTGCTGGCGACGCTGGCGCAGGAGCCGGCGCGGCATTGCGCGGCGCCCGATCTGGCCGAACGGACGCATTTGAATCTGCCAACGGTCAGCAAGGTACTGAAGGAATTGCAGCGCGCGGGTATGGTGATTTCCTCGCGCGGCGCGCATGGAGGCTATCGCCTGGCGCGCGGGCCGCTCGCCATCACGGCCGCGCAAATCCTCGACGTGTTCGAAGGTCCGATAGCGATCACCGAATGCAGTGCCCCGTCGAGCCAGTGCGGTATCGAAAAATTATGCCGCGTCGGCACCGCCTGGCAGCGGATCAACGCGGCGATACGACGAGCGCTGGAGGACGTGACCTTGCACCAATTGGCGGGACTGGACTCGAGCGGGCTGCGCGTCGCTGCGCTGGCGTCGGAAATTCGCGTCGGCGCCGCGCGGCCCTAACGCATACGGATCGGAACCCATCGTGTCGAGCAAAACTCAAGACGTCGAAAGCCTCATTGGCCGGAAATATCGCCATGGCTTCGTCACGGACATCGAATCCGACAGCCTGCCGCCGGGTCTCGACGAAGGGGTCGTCGCGGCGATTTCGCGCAAGAAAGACGAACCCCAGTTCCTGCTGGATTGGCGCTTGAAGGCGTTTCGCCACTGGCAAACGATGCGCGAACCAACCTGGGCGCACGTGCGCTACAAACCGATCGACTATCAGGACATTTCTTATTATTCGGCGCCGCGCGCTCCGCTGGATGCGCCGCAGAGTCTCGACGAGGTCGACCCGAAATTGCTCGCAACCTACGCCAAACTCGGCATCCCATTGCATGAGCGGGCGCGCCTCGCGGGCGTCGCCGTCGATGCGGTGTTCGACAGCGTGTCGGTCGCGACGACGTTCAAGGACAAGCTCGGCAAGGCGGGCGTGATCTTCTGTTCGTTCTCCGAAGCCGTGCACAAACATCCGCAGCTGATCGAGCGCTATCTCGGCTCGGTCGTGCCCGCCGGCGACAATTTCTTCGCGGCGCTCAATTCCGCGGTGTTCTCCGACGGCTCATTCGTGTACGTGCCGCCCGGCGTCCGTTGCCCGATGGAACTGTCGACGTATTTCCGCATCAACGCGGCCAAGACCGGCCAGTTCGAGCGGACCCTGATCATCGCCGCTGAAGGCGCCTCGGTCAGCTATTTGGAGGGCTGCACGGCGCCGATGCGCGACGAGAATCAACTGCATGCCGCCGTCGTCGAACTGATTGCGCTCGACGACGCGAAAATCAAATATTCGACGGTACAGAATTGGTACCCAGGCGATGAGCACGGGGTCGGCGGCATCTATAATTTCGTGACCAAGCGCGGCGAGTGCCGCGGCCGCAATTCCAAGATCTCCTGGACGCAGGTGGAAACCGGATCGGCGATCACGTGGAAGTACCCGAGCTGCGTCTTGAAGGGCGAGAATTCCGTCGGCGAATTCTATTCGGTCGCAGTCGCCAACAATTATCAGCAGGCCGACACAGGCACGAAAATGATCCACATCGGCCGCAATACCCGCAGCACGATCGTCGCGAAGGGCATCTCGGCCGGGCACGGGGAAAACACCTACCGCGGGCTCGTCAAAATATTGCCGAGCGCCGCGGGCGCCCGGAATTTCACCCAATGCGATTCCTTGTTGATGGGCGGCCTATGTGCCGCCCACACGTTCCCGTACATGGAGGTCAAAAATCCGAGCGCGACGGTCGAGCACGAGGCGAGCACCTCGAAAATCGGCGAGGATCAATTGTTCTATTGCCTGCAGCGCGGTATTTCGGCGGAGGATGCGGTCAACATGATCGTCAGCGGGTTTTGCAAGGTCGTGTTCAAGGAATTGCCGATGGAATTCGCCGTGGAAGCGCAGAACCTGCTGAGCGTGAGCTTGGAAGGCGCCGTCGGTTAGGCCAAATTTGGGGAAGTGTCGTGTTGAAGATTGCCAATCTCAGTGCTCGCGTTGCGGGCAAGGATATTTTGCGCGGCGTCAACCTCGAGGTTAATGCCGGCGAAGTGCACGCCATCATGGGTCCGAACGGCTCCGGCAAGAGCACACTGGCGCAGGTATTGGCTGGACGCGAGGACTACGAGGTCACCGGCGGCGCTGTCGACTTCGACGGCCGCGATCTGCTCGGTATGGCCCCCGAGGAGCGGGCCCGCGCCGGATTGTTCCTCGGCTTCCAATATCCGGTGGAGATCCCCGGCGTCAACAACGTGTATTTGCTCAAGGCCGCGTTGAATGCCAAGCGCAAGGCCACCGGCGAGCCGGAGGTCGACGCTTACGAATTCCTGGCGCTCGTCAAACAGAAGATGAAATCGATGCAAATGAGCGAGGCCTTTCTGACGCGCGGCGTCAACGAGGGCTTCTCCGGCGGGGAGAAGAAGCGCAACGAAATATTGCAAATGTTGATTCTCGAACCGCGCTTGGCGATACTCGATGAAACCGACTCCGGTCTCGACATCGACGCGCTCAAGGTCGTCGCGCAAGGCGTCAATAGCCTGCGCGATGCCGAACGGGCCATCGTGCTGGTGACCCACTATCAGCGCCTGTTGGACTATATTGTGCCGGACCGCGTCCACGTATTCTCCGACGGCCGAATTCTCAAGTCCGGCGACAAGTCGCTCGCGCTGGAACTGGAGAGCCGCGGCTACGACTGGGTGCGGACGGGTGAAGTCGCATGAGCGCGGCTGCGCCATCGAGCGCCGCGCCGCCGCTGTCGGCCGCGCTGCGGTCCTTCGAGACCGAATGGCGCGCGCGCGCCGGCGACCCGATCGCGGCGGTGCGGAGCGAGGCGATGCAGCGCTGCCTGCGTCTCGGCCTGCCGACGACGCGCGACGAGAGCTGGCGTTACACGAATTTGCGCTGGCTCGCGGCGCAAAGTTACGCCGCGGCGCGGCGCGGCGCTGGCCTGCCGGCGCCCGCCATCGCGGGCATTCCCGGCATCGTCATCGCCAACGGCTATCCCGAGCTTGCGGATGCGGCCGATCGGCCCACCCGCGGCGTCGAGGTTCGAAGCCTGCGGCAGCTCGTGCAGACGGATGCCGACTGGGTCATGCGCCGGTTGAGGCCGCTGTCCGATTCGGAACACCAGCGCTGGGCCCTGCTGAACACCGCACTGTTCGCCGATGGGCTGCACGTCAAGATCGGCTCCGGCAGCAACGCGACGCTATTGTTGACGCACGTCGCGGACGGCGGCGCGCAGTCGGCGGCCGTGCATCCGCGCATGATCATCGAATCCGCGCCGGGTTCTGCGGCGACAATCATCGAGTACCACGTGAGCGGCAGCGGCGGCGACGTCCTGACCAATTCCGTGTCGCAAATTTTTCTGGCCGAGGCAGCCGAATTACGCCATTACCGCGTCTTCGCCACCGGCGCCGGCTCGTCCCACGTCGATACGCTCGAGATCCGGCAGGACAAGGACAGCCGTTGCACGCAATTCACGATCTGCGTCGGCGGCGGTTTCGTCAGGACGACTCTCGAGGCGCAACTGCGCCAATCCGGTGCGGTGCTCGATAGTTACGCGCTGCTCGTCGGCCACGAGGCGCGGCACCTCGACTGCGTCAACGCCGCCGTGCATGCCGCGCCCAATACCAGGAGCAGGCAAACGGCGCGCGCGATCGCGAGCGGCACCAGCCGTGTGATCTTCAACAGCAAGGTGATCGTGAACCCCGGCGCAACCGCCGCCGAGTCGCAGCAGTCGTGCCGCGGCTTGTTGCTGGCGCCGACCGCGGAAATCGACACCAGACCGCAATTGGAAATCCGCACCGACGAAGTCAAATGTGCGCATGGAGCCACGACGGGGCGGCTGGACCCCGATATGTTGTTCTACATGCTGTCGCGCGGTATCGACCGCGCGACCGCGCAAAGCTTGCTGGTCTATGCTTTCCTGGCGGACGTCTTCACGGGAATGTCGGTCGCCGAGGCGCGCGCGGCGATCGAAACCGCGCTGATCGCGCAGCTGCCCGATGCCGAGCGTGTGAGGGCGTTTCGATGATGCCGGCCACCGCCCGCGCGCGTGCGCAATTCGACGTCGACGGCGTGCGCCGCGAATTTCCCGTGTTGGCGCGCCTCGTGCACGGCAAACCTCTCGCATATCTCGACAACGGCGCGTCCGCGCAGCGTCCGCTCGCGGTCATCGATGCCCTCGACGATTACGCCCGGCACCATCACGCCAACATTCACCGCGGCGTGCATACGCTGAGCCAGGAAGCCACCGCACTGTACGAGGGCGCGCGCGACCGGGTGCAGCGCTTTGTCAATGCCGCATCGCGCGGCGAGATCATATTCGTACGCGGCACGACCGAAGGCATCAATCTGGTCGCGCAAAGCTATGCGCGGCCGATTCTGCAGCCCGGCGACGAAGTGCTGATCACTTACCTCGAACACCACGCCAACATCGTGCCGTGGCAGCTGGTTTGCGAACAGACCGGCGCGAAGCTCGTCGTCGCGCCGATGGACTCGAGCGGCACCGTGCATGCGCAGGCCGTCGAGGCGCTGATGGGGCCGCGGACCAAGCTGCTCGCCTGCGCCCATGTGTCGAACGCGCTCGGCACGGTGCTGCCGGTGCGCCGGCTGATCGCGAGCGCGCAGGCGCTCGGCATCGCCACGTTGATCGACGGCGCGCAGGCGGTGCCGCACATGAGCGTCGACGTGCAGGCGCTGGGGTGCGATTTTTACGCGTTCTCCGGCCACAAGATGTTCGCTCCGACCGGCATCGGCGTGCTCTACGGCCGCGCGCCATTGCTCGAGCGCATGCAGCCGTGGCAGGGCGGCGGCGACATGATCCTGTCGGTCAGTTTCGTGAAGTCTACTTACAACGGTTTGCCGTATAAATTCGAGGCCGGCACGCCGAATATTTGCGGCGCGATCGGTCTCGGTGCGGCCGTCGAATTCTTGGCGGGCCTCGATCTGCCCAGGGCGCACGCCCATGAACGCGCCCTGCTCGCGCATGCGACCGAAGCGTTGCGCGGCATCGACGGCTTGACGGTGATCGGTACTGCACGCGAAAAGCTCGGACTGGTATCGTTCGTGGTCGCCGGCGTCCATCCGCACGATCTCGGCACCGTACTCGACCAGGACGGGATCGCGATCCGCACGGGACATCACTGCGCGATGCCGGTCATGGAATTCTTCGGCGTGCCGGCCACGGCGCGCGCGTCGCTCGCGTTCTACAACACGTTCGATGAAATCGACAGACTGGCCGCATCGGTCGAACGGGCGCGGCGGATGTTCACGTGAGCCGGCGCCAATGGAACTGAAAGATCTCTATCGAGACGTGATCCTGGACCACAACCGCGCGCCCCGCAATTTCGGGCCGCTCGTCGGGGCTACCGCGAGCATCGAGGGGTTCAATCCCTTGTGCGGCGATCGTCTGACGCTGCGCTTGCGCCTCTGCGACGACCGTATCGCAGATATCCGCTTCGAGGGCGAGGGCTGCGCGATATCGACGGCCTCCGCGTCGTTGATGACCGAGGCAGTCAAAGGCCAGACACGCGGCGAAGCGCTCGGCGTATTTACGCGCGTCCACCGCCTGCTGACCGAAGACGGCGCGCCGGTCGACGGGGAACTCGGCAAGCTCGCTGCCTTGTCCGGCGTGCGTGAATTTCCGGCGCGAGTCAAATGCGCGAGCCTGTGTTGGCACACGCTCGCGTCGGCGCTGCAAAGCGGCGAACCGCGGGAACTGCCCGCGGTTTCGACCGAGTGAATGGTAGACACGATGCGCGCCCATGAGAATGAACCGATCGTCGTACGGCGGCCAGTCACGGCGATCGCGATTCCTGCCGGCACCGAGGTCAAGTTGAAGATCGGCGCGGTCGGCTATATCACGCAAGCGCTGGGCGGCAGCTTCACGGTCTACGTCGACGGCAATCTGTTCCGCATCGCCGGCAGCGACGCCGACGCGATCGGTATGACGGCGGCGAAGGCCCCCGATGTGCCGCCTGGCGCGACCGACGACGACATCAAGAACGTCGTCTGGCAACAGCTGAAGAGTTGTTACGACCCGGAAATTCCGGTCAACATCGTCGACCTCGGATTGATTTACGAATGTGCCGTGCTGAAAAACGCAGACTGCACGCGCACCGTTGAAATCAAGATGACGTTGACCGCGCCGGGCTGCGGCATGGGCGAGGTCTTGGTGCAGGACGTGCGCGACAAGGTGCAGATCGTGCCGACCGTTGCGCAGGCACGCGTTGAGCTGGTGTTCGATCCGCCGTGGAACCACACGATGATGTCGGATGAGGCGCGGCTGCAAACCGGCATGATGTAGCCCCATGGTGCGTGCATGAACTGGATCGATGCCGGTCCCGCGGCGGGGCTCGAAGACGGACAGGCGATGCCGGTCGCGGCCGGACGGCGCATCGTCGCCGTCGTACGCAGCGCCGGGCAATTCTTCGCGATCGAGGACATCTGCACGCACGACGGCGCCGAGTTGACCGGCGGCGCGATCGAAGGAACGGAAATCGTTTGTCCGCGCCATGGGGCGCGCTTCTGCCTGCGTACCGGCGCGGCTCTGTCTCCGCCCGCCTATGAACCGGTGCGGGTCTTCGAAACCAAAATCGAGGCGGGCCACGTGTGGGTACGCGCCGGCTAACGCTGCTGCGGCACGGTCAGGCGCAGCCGCCGGAGGCTTATGCCGAGGATTTCGAGCGGCCGCTGACGCGGCGCGGCGGGAACGAAGCGGCCGAAATGGCCAAGCGCATCCTGATCCGGGGCGACGTGCCGGACTTGATCGTCGCGAGCCCCGCCGAACGCGCGTGGGCGACCGCGGTGATCGTCGCACGGGTTTGCGAGCTCGATGCCAAGGCGCTGCGCTGCGCACGCGAACTGTATTCGGCCACACCGGCGGCGATTTGGAGGCTGGTGACGGGCCTCGCCCCGGCGCTCGAGCATGTGCTGATCTGCGCCCACAATCCCAGCCTGAGCGATCTCGCCGGGCGCTTGGGGCCGCAACCGCAGGCGCGACGTTTGCCGACTGCCGGCCTCGCCCGCGCGATTTGGAATCACGCCGAATGGCGTGCGCTGCAGCCCGAAACGGCGGTGCTGTGCGAGTTGGACGATCCGGACGATCTGGCCGACTCCTTTAGCTAGCGCGCGTGCAACCTCGCCACGCTGCAGCCGTAATTGCCGGCGCCGATCCCGCTTATCGAACCTTGCATCCGGCGCGCATCGAGGGCGGGGCATCTTCCCGGTGTCGACACGAGCACGCATCGGGTTGGTCGCCGTTAGCCGGTATAATGCCTCTTTCGCGGCCGGAAGCCGCATTGGGGACCATGGTGACAGTCGAATTTCTTGATCGGCTGAGGCGCGATGCCGAAGCGCTCGATGCCGCCGGGCTGATGAAGCGCGAACGCATCATCGGTTCGGCTCAAGGGCCCGTCGTCAAGCTGGCCGATGGCCGCGAGATGATCAATTTGTGCGCCAACAACTACCTGGGCCTCGCGAACGATCCGGCCGTGATCGCCGCGGCGCATCGGGCGCTCGACGAATTCGGTTACGGCGTCGCCTCGGTGCGTTTCATTTGCGGTACGCAGAGCCTGCATCGCGAACTCGAGGAGCGCTTGTCCGCCTACTTGTCGATGGAGGATACGATCCTGTACTCCTCGTGCTTCGATGCGAACGGCGGCTTGTTCGAAACCTTGCTCGATGAACAAGATGCCGTGATCAGCGATGCGTTGAATCACGCGAGTATCATCGACGGCATCCGGCTGTGCAAGGCGCGGCGCCTACGGTACGCGAACAACGACTTGAACGAACTCGAACAATGCCTGAAGGATGCGCAAGGCGCGCGCGTGCGCATGATCGCGACGGACGGCGTGTTCTCGATGGACGGCTCGATCGCGCGCCTCGCCGAGATATGCACGCTCGCGGAAAAATACGGCGCGCTAGTCATGGTCGACGATTCCCACGCCACCGGATTCATCGGTGCGCGCGGCCGCGGCACGCATGAGCTGCGGCAGGTCGTCGGCCGAGTCGATATTTTGACCGGCACACTCGGCAAAGCCTTGGGCGGCGCGAGCGGCGGCTATGTCGCCGCGCGCAAGGAAATCGTCGCCTGGCTGCGCCAACGGTCGCGGCCGTATTTATTTTCCAACAGCATCGCGCCGGTCGTCGCCGCCGGTACGATTCGGGTGCTCGATCTACTGGAGAGCTGCGCCGATCTGCGCGAACGCCTGCGCGCCAACGCTTTGCACTTTCGCGCCCGCATGCAATCGCTGGGATTCAACCTGATTCCGGGCGAACATCCGATCATTCCGCTCATGTTGGGAGATGCACCGGCCGCGGTACGCCTGGCCGAGCGGATGCTCGCCGAGGGTGTTTACGTCGTCGCGTTTTCCTACCCGGTCGTTGCGCAGGGCAAAGCGCGGATCCGCACGCAAATGAATGCGGCGCATTCGACCCGGCAACTCGATCAGGCCGTCGACGCGTTCGCGCGCGCGGCGCGCGCTCTCGGCATCATTCACTAGGGGTTGCTCATGAAAGCATTGGTCAAGGCGCGCGCAGAGCCGGGCATTTGGCTGCAGGATGTCGTGGAACCAGCCGTCGGACACAACGACGTGCTGATCAAAGTGCACCGTTCGGCGATTTGCGGCACCGACATGCACATCTACAACTGGGATGCGTGGGCGCAAAAGACGATCCCCGTGCCGATGGCGGTCGGCCACGAGTACTCCGGCGAAATCGTCGCGGTCGGCAGCGAGGTGCGCGGCTTCGACAGCGGCGACCGCGTCTCCGGCGAAGGCCACATCACCTGCGGCCATTGCCGCAATTGCCGCGCCGGCCGCCGGCATCTGTGCCGCAACACGCAGGGCGTCGGTGTCGACAGGGCCGGCGCGTTTGCCGAGTACCTGGCGATTCCTGCCGCCAACGTCTTCAAACTACCCGCCGCGATCGACGACGAAGTCGCCTCGATTCTCGACCCTCTCGGCAACGCGACGCACACGGCATTAGCCTTCGACGTCGTCGGCGAAGACGTGCTGATCACCGGAGCCGGGCCGATAGGCATCATGGCGGTGGCGATCGCACGCCATTGCGGCGCGCGGCACATCGTCATCACCGACGTCAACGACTACCGGCTGAAGCTGGCCGAGGCGATGGGAGCTACGCGGGCGCTCAATGCCGCGCGCGACTCGCTGGACCAGGCCATGCGCGAACTCGGCATGGAGGAGGGCTTCGACGTCGGTTTCGAAATGTCGGGAAACGCGGCGGCGTTGCGCGACATGCTGCGCACGATGAACCACGGCGGCAGCATTTCGATGCTCGGCATTCCGCCCGGCGAAACGGCGATCGATTGGAATAAGGTCATATTCAAGGGCCTGGTGATCAAGGGGATCTACGGGCGGGAAATGTTCGAAACCTGGTACAAGATGGCGGCGATGCTGCAGAGCGGTCTGGACGTTAGCCCGGTGATCACCCACCGCCTGGGCATACGCGACTACGCCGAAGGCTTCGCGATCGTCAATTCCGGCAAGTCCGGTAAAGTGATCCTGGATTGGTCGGCACTTTGACCTACAGCCCCGGCTGTCCGCACCAGCAATACGTGTAGATACCGCGCGGATCATTGAACCGCGAGATGTCGCGCGCCTGATCGAGCAAGGGATCCAAGACGCGGCTCAACGCGGTTCGCCGCGGGACCAGTCCGGCGATGCCGCCCCAATGCAGCGCCGCGGAGCGCAACTGCATCAGCAATTCCTGACGGAAATTGAGTTCCGGCTCGATATAGTCGGTTCCGTACGCGCCGCCGAGGTCGGCGAGCTTCGCGGCCGCGGCGAGGGCATCCGGCAAATTGCCGAGATGATCGACGAGCCCCAAGCGCTCGGCATCGACGCCCGACCAGACCCGCCCCTGCGCGATCTTGTCGACGTCCGCGACGCTCATCTTGCGTCCCTCGGCGACGCGCTGCAGAAACTGCGCGTACGCATGATTGACGGAACTCTGCAGGAGCTGCTGGGCCGCGGGGGTCAGCGTACGACCGAAACTCATCGAACCAGCGAGCGGCGTCGTGCCGATGCCGTCGACGGTGACGCCGATTTTCTCCAGCGTGCGCTGAAACGTCGGTACCACGGCGAACACGCCGATCGAGCCGGTCAACGTCGTCGGACTGGCGAAGATCTGATTCGCGGCCGCCGCGATGTAATAGCCGCCGGAAGCGGCGTATGAGCTCATCGACACGACGACCGGCTTGCCGGCGTCGCGCAAACGCTTGACTTCGCGCAGGATCTGTTCGGAGGCGAACATGCTGCCGCCTGGACTATCGATGCGCAGTACGACGGCCTTGATCGCCGGATCGTAGCGTGCCTCGCGCAGCAGGGCCGAGGTGCTTTCGCCGCCGATCGTACCTGGCGGTTGCCGGCCGTCGAGGATTTCGCCGGCAGCGACGACTACGCCGATTTGCGCGGCCGGTTTCGATTTGAAGAGGTGCGCGGCGCGTACCGCAGACAGGTATCCGTCCATCGTGACGGCATTGAACGAATGTGTGTCCGGATCCTCGCCGACCAAGTTCTTCAATTCGTCCGCCACCTGCCGGCGGCTCTTCAACGCCGTCACCAAGCCGTGCTGCAGGGCCAATTTGGCCGCATCGCCTTGCAGCGCAGCCAATTCCGCCGGTGCCTGATCGACGTAGTCCGCGAGCGCGGTCTTCGGCAAAGACCGGGCACGCGTCACGCCGCGCTGATAGGCGTCCCAGAGCGTCGCGAGCCATGCCGCGCTCTCCTCGCGTTCGCTCGGCGCCATATCGCTGCGCGAGAACTGATCCGTGTAGCTCTTGAACGTGCCCGCACGGAATATGTTGACGTCGA
This sequence comes from Gammaproteobacteria bacterium, assembly GCA_043746615.1. Classification (GTDB taxonomy): domain Bacteria; phylum Pseudomonadota; class Gammaproteobacteria; order Steroidobacterales; family Steroidobacteraceae; genus Bog-1198. The sequence continues at coordinate 16,997 of JAYTQR010000013.1, forward strand.
CATCGAGTTTATCGATCGCCTCCTTGTAGAACATGCGGTAATAGCTGAAGCCGTCGATGTACACCATGCCGAGCGGATCGAGATACACCTCGCCCGCCTGCGCGGCGAGATAATATTGCGTTTGATCGAGCGAGTCGCCGGAGGCGACGACGCGTTTGCCGGCGGCGCGAAAATCGCGGAGCGCGGCGCCGATCTCCTGGAGTTTCGACAGCCCCGAAGGCGCAAGCCGATCCGGGTCTAGCACGATCAATTTGATCCGCGGATCGCTCTTCGCCGCCTCAATGGCATCGATCACGTCGCGTAGCAGCGTCTCCGGCGCCGGACCGCCGGTCGCTTCGCCGACTGCACGGCGCAGCGGGTCGCCCGACAACTGCTCGACGAGCTCGCCCTGCGGGGCGATCACGAGCGCCGCGGTCTTCGGCACGGCCGGTATCGAGGTGTGCAGCACGGCCAGCAGGAAACCAAATATCACCAGCAGCAAAATCAGGTGCAGGACGCGACGAATACCCTCGAGGATGCGCCAAACGAACCGGAAAAATCCCGGCAGAGCCGACCCGAAACTCATGCAACGCCTCCCGGCGCCACGCCGCGCAGCGGCGCGGCGAGCGGATGTCAGATTTTCTCTTCGATGCGCGCCGCCTTGCCGGACAAGTCGCGAAGGTAGTACAGCTTCGCGCGGCGCACCGCGCCGCGGCGCTTGATGCTGATTTCGCTGATCGACGGGCTATGGGTCTGGAATACCCGCTCGACGCCCTCGCCGTGCGATATCTTGCGGACCGTGAACGAGGAATTCAGACCGCGGTTCTTCTTCGCAATCACGACGCCCTCGTAGGCTTGCACGCGCTCGCGGTCGCCTTCGACCACCTTGACCTGCACGACGACCGTATCCCCCGGATTGAAATCCGGAAATCTAGCCTTCGCCCGTTCGCCGTTCAATTCTTGAATGATCTTGTTCACTGCCGCACCCTCAACTATGTCTATCGTCATTTGACCCCGGGTTGATTGTTCCCGGACGATTGCGCCGTTCCAGCTTGAATTCTTCCAACAGGCTGTGCTCTTCACCGCTCAGCGCGCGCCGCTCGAGTAACTCCGGCCGACGCAGCCACGTGCGTCCCAGCGCCTCGCGCAGGCGCCAGCGTCGAACCGCCGCATGATCGCCGGACACTAGGACCTCGGGCACCGCCCGGCCGTCGATCTGCGCCGGCCGAGTATAATGCGGCCAATCGAGCAGGCCGTCACTAAACGACTCCTGCAGCGCCGATTCGACGCTGCCCAGCGTCCCCGGAATCAGCCGCGCAATTGCGTCGATGACGACCAGTGCCGGCAATTCTCCTCCCGACAGTACGTAATCGCCGATCGACCAGCATTCATCGATCTCGCCGTCGATCAGGCGCTCATCGACACCCTCGTAGCGTCCGGCCACGAGGATCAATGCCGGCCGGCAACGCGCCTGCCGCGCGCTGCCCTGATCGAACGGACGTCCGTCAGCGCCCAGGTAGATGCGCAGCGCGCCCGCCGGCAGCGCCGCCGCCGCCGCCCGCAGCGCGCTCCTGAGCGGTTCGACTTTCAACACCATGCCGGGACCGCCGCCATACGGCCGGTCGTCGACGCTGCGGTGCATATCCGCCGCATGATCCCGCGGATCGAAGCAGACGACCTCGAGCGCCCCGCGCTCGATCGAGCGGCCGACCACGCCATGCGCGAGCGCCTCCCGGATCATCTGCGGGAACAACGTCACCACCGCGATGCGCATACACCCTACCCCGCCGCGTCGTCCCAATCGACGATGATCCGCCGTGCACTCAAATCCACGCGCCGCAAATGCTTCGGCACGGCCGGCACCCAAAATTCCTTGCCGCCCCGCACGACCATCAAGGCGTGCGCGGGCGTTTCGACGAAATATTGAACGACGCCGAGCGCTACCCCGCGCCGATCGACCACCTCGCATCCGATCAAATCGGCGCGGTAGAATTCCCGCGCGGCGCGCAGCGGCAGTTCGTCCCGCGGCACGCAGATAATCGCCCCGCGCAAACGCTCAGCCCCATCGCGATCTGCGATGCCGAAGAATTTGACGGTCAGTTGCCCGCCGCTGCGGCCGCCGGCCTCGATTCGATAAGGCTCCGCCGCCCCGCGCCGCGACAGCCTCAGGGAGCGGTGCTGCAGCAATCGCTCGGGTGGCTCCGTGTCGGAGCGCACCTTGACCCAACCGCGGACGCCAAACGGCGCCATGACCATCCCGAGTTCGATGAGCGGCGTGGAATCGTCGCCCATCGCGGCGCTTGAGCTCTCAGGCCGCCTGTTTGCGGAAGGTCGTCAGCAGCTGTTTGACGCGATCCGACATATGCGCGCCTTGGCCGACCCAGTGTTCGATACGCGCGACATCCAGCCGCAGCTTGACCTCGCCGCCGCGCGCGACCGGATTGAACAAGCCGACGCTATCGAGACTCGTGCCGCCCTGGCGTTTGCGGCTGTCGGTCACGACAACGTGATAGAACGGCGTCTTCTTGCCGCCGCGTCGAGTCAAGCGAATCGTCACCATCGTGTTCCACCTTGCAATGCCGAGCCGCCAATTCTAATGACAATTCGCCTCTTCAGGCAAGAAATCTTGCCCCGCCGCAGCTTCGGTGCCGCCGGTTGACGGCTTTGCGAATATTTATCGGCCGAATCCGGGCGGCAGCGGCGGCAGGCGCCCGGCCATGCCGCGCATCATATTCTTCAACATGCCGCCTTTTGCCAGTTTTTTCATCGTTTTTTGGATCTGATCGAACTGCTTCAACAGGCGGTTGACCTCCGGCAGCTGCACGCCGGCGCCGGTGGCAATGCGGCGCTTGCGCGAGCCGTCAATTGATTCGGGCCGGCGCCGTTCGCGCGGCGTCATCGAGTCGATGATGCCGATTTGCCGCTTGATCGCCTTGGCGTCGACGGCGCCGGCCGCTTTGGCCGCATTGGCCTGCATTTGCGCCGGCAATTTGTCGACCAGCGCCGACATGCCGCCCATGCGCTGCAACTGCGCCAGCTGATCGCGCAAATCCTTAAGGTCGAAGGACTTGCCGGTGCTGATTTTCTTGGCGAGCTTGTCGGCCTTTTCCTGATCGACTTGATCCTGGACTTGCTCGACCAAGGCAACGACGTCGCCCATGCCGAGGATCCGCGAGGCGATCCGCTCCGGCTGGAAGAGCTCGAGCGCCGCGAGCTTTTCGCCGGTACCGATGAACAGGATCGGTTTGCCGGTAACTTGGCGCACCGACAACGCCGCTCCGCCGCGCGCATCGCCGTCCGTCTTCGTCAAGATGATGCCGGTCAGGCTCAAGGCTTGATCGAACGCCTTGGCGGCGTTGACCGCGTCTTGTCCGGCCATCGCGTCGACGACGAACAGGCGCTCGTGCGCATGCAGTTCGCTTTCCAGCAGCTTGACCTCCTCCATCATTTGCGCATCGACGTGCAAGCGACCCGCCGTGTCGAGCAACAGCACGTCGTAGGCCTGCAGTGCGGCCTCGTTCAACGCGCGTCTGGCGATCGCGAGGGGCGCCTCGCTCGCCGCAGCCGCGGCGAATCCCGCACCGACTTGCGCTGCGAGCGTCGCCAGTTGCAGTATCGCGGCCGGCCGATACACGTCGGTACTCGCCAGCAAGACCTTTTTACGCTCCTTTTCGATCAGCCAGCGCGCGAGCTTGCCCGCGCTCGTCGTCTTGCCGGCGCCCTGCAGCCCCGCCAGCATGACCACGACCGGACGCTGCGCGCGCAAGTCGAGGCCCTTGCTCGGTTCGCCCATCAACCGAGTCAATTCCTCGTGCACGATCTTGATGAACGCCTGCCCCGGTGTCAGACTCTTGGTCACCTCGACGCCGAGCGCGCGCGCCTTGACGGCATCCGTGAAATCCCTGACGACCGGCAGCGCGACGTCCGCCTCCAGCAGCGCGAGGCGCACCTGGCGCACCGTGCCCTCGATATTATCGTCGGTCAATCGCCCGCGGCCGGACAGCGACTTGAGCGCGGCGGAGAGTCTGTCGGTCAGCTGGTCGAACATAGGCCCGGCATTATAAGCGGCTAGGACACCGTAAGTCCTTGTGTCATTATCCGGCTGTCGCCATTTGGACCAGGTGTGATCCTCTCCATCACTTTGTTAGTTCTATATTCGGCGAGCGCCTGGGTCATGCTGAAGAGCATCGCCAATCGCCGCCTCGATGCCGTCGTCTGGGGCCTAAGTCTGGCGGCGATCTACGCGCATAGCGACGCGATCGTGCAATTGATGCGCTCTGTGGGACCGTTCTCGATCGGTCTCCTGGAGGCGATCTCCTTATTGGCCTGGACGCTGGCTGTTCTCGCCTGCCTCATCGCGATCGAAAGGCAATATCGCGTGCTCAGCGCCATTCTGCTCGCCAGCGCCGCCGTCGGCGCCACGGCGACCGGCAGCGGGCACAAGTTCATCGTCGACGCCGCGCCCGCCTGGGAGTTGACGGCCCACATTCTGCTGTCGATGGGCGCCGCGGCGCTGCTGTTCGCGGCGGCCGTCACCGCGCTGCTGCTCGTGCTGCTCGATCGGCGGCTACGCTCGCGGCGCATCGCGGATCTACCGAGTCTGCTGCCGCCGCTGGACATGCTGGAGACGGTGATGTTCCGGCTGATCGGCGCCGGCTTCGCGATGTTGACGCTCGCCTTGTTCACCGGCTTGGTGTTCGTCACGAACTTGTTCGCCCAGCACTTGGTGGACAAGACCGCGTTGTCGCTGATCGCGTGGGTGCTGTTCGGGATCCTGTTGATCGGCCGACTGCGCTACGGCTGGCGCGGACGCGGCGCGGTGCGCTGGACGCTGACCGGCTTCGGCGTCTTGACCCTCGCTTATTTCGGTTCAAAGTTCGTTCTCGAGGATCTATTGGGACGGCACTGGGGCTGACCGTCTGCCAGAATGCATCATCCCTCCCTAGGAGCATTGTTCTGCACGCTGGCCGCGCTGCTGCTGCTCGCCGCCTTTTTCGCCGGCAGCGAAACGGCCTTGATGAGCTTGAATCGCTACCGGCTCCGGCACCGCGCCCAAGCCGGTTATCGCGCCGCGCGCTTGGCCGAAGCGCTGCTCGCCGAACCCGACCGGCTGATCGGCTTGATCCTGCTGCTGAGCACGATTGTCAACGTCGTCACGCCGACGCTCGTCGGTCTGATCGCGTTCCGCTTGGGCGGCAACGTCCTGGTCGCGGTCGGCGTCGTCGCCTTGACCCTGGTGATGCTGATCTTCTGCGAAGTGGCGCCTAAGACCTACGCGGCGCTGCATCCCGAGCGCCTTGCGATGCCCGCCGCCTATGTCTACACGCCCCTGCTGCGGCTGCTCTACCCCTTCGTCTGGGCGACGAATTTAGTCGCCAACGGCACTTTGCGGGTGCTCGGCGTTTCGCCGCAGCAAAGCGCGCACACCTTGAGCCGCGAAGAGCTGCGCACCGTCGTCGCGGAAGCCGGCGCGATGATTCCGCATCGCCACCAACAGATGCTCGTCAGCATTCTCGACCTGGAGAAAGCCACCGTCGAGGACATCATGGTGCCGCGCACCGAGATCGTCGGCATCGACGCGGACGATGACTGGGACAAAATCCTCGAGCAATTACGTCAAAGCCAGCATACGCGCCTGCCTGTCTATCACGGCGAGATCGACCGGATCGTCGGCGTGCTGCACATGAAACGCGTGGTCCACGAACTGGCGCGCGGGCGCCTGGGCCGCGAGGCCCTGATCGAGGCGGCAACCGCCCGCGACACTTATTTCATTCCATCCGGCACGACGCTCAACACGCAACTGGTGAACTTCCAGCGCGACCGGCGCCGCATGGGTTTCGTCGTCGACGAATACGGAGACATCCAGGGTCTGGTCACGCTCGAGGACATACTCGAGGAGATCGTCGGCGAATTCACCACCGACCCGGCGACAATGATGCACAAGGACTTGCGCCTCGAAGCGGACGGCAGCTACGTCGCCAACGCCTCGACGACGATCCGCGCGCTGAACCGCTCGATGCGCTGGAGCCTGCCGACCGACGGACCGAAGACGCTGAACGGCTTGATATTGGAATATTTGGAGACGATTCCAGAAACCGGCACGACGCTCAAATTGGCCGATTACATGATCGAGGTCTTGCAAACCGGCGACAATGCGATCAAGACGGTGCGCATCCGACCGCCGGCGCCGGCGACGCAGCCCACCGCGGGTGCCGCCCGCCGCCGCGCGCGGCGCAAATAAGGCGCTGCGCCGAATTTCGACGCCGGCGCTACAAGGCATCGAGGGCTTGCGCTAAACGCGTGACGCCGCGCACGTCCATGCCCGCGGGCGGCCTGCGCGGGACGTTGCCTTCCGGCACGAGCGCCGACGTGAAACCGTGTTTCGCGGCCTCACGCAAGCGCTCCTCGCCGAACGGCACCGGACGAATTTCGCCAGCCAGCCCCAGCTCGCCGAATGCGACCAGCGACTGCGGCAACGGCGTGTCGCGCAAGCTCGAGCGCGCCGCCAGCACGATCGCGAGATCTCCGGCGGTCTCGGCCATTCGCACGCCGCCGACGACGTTTGCAAAAACGTCCTGGCCGTGCAATTGCAGGCCGGCGTGGCGATGCGCAACTGCGAGCAGCATCGTCAAACGGTTGCCGTCGATGCCGACGGCGACCCGACGCGGATTGGCGCCGAGGCTCGCATCGGCGAGGACCTGTACCTCGATCAGCAGCGAGCGGCTGCCCTCGCGCAGCACCGTGACGACGCTCCCCGGAACCGGCTCAGCATGGCGCGACAAAAAAATCGCGGAAGGGTTGGTCACCTCCCGCAGCCCCTGTTCGGCCATCGCGAACACGCCGATTTCGTTGGCCGCGCCGAAGCGGTTCTTGACCGTACGCACCACGCGCAAGCGGCTGCCGGTATCGCTCTCGAAGTACAGCACCGTATCGACCATGTGTTCGAGCACGCGTGGTCCGGCGATTTGACCGTCCTTGGTTACGTGGCCGACGAGCAGCACTGCCGTGCCCTCGGTCTTGGCATGACGCACCAGTTCAGCCGTGCATTCGCGCAGCTGCGCGACGGCGCCCGGCGCCGATTCGACGCGTTCCGTATACATCGTTTGTATCGAATCGACGATCAAGACCCGCGCATCGGCGGCCGAGGCCGCGGCGACGATCTGCTCGACGCAGGTCTCGGCAATCAGGCGCACCGTCGCGGTTTGCAGCCGCAAGCGGCGGCCGCGCAACGCCACTTGCTGCAGCGATTCCTCGCCGGTCGCATACAACACCGTTCCCGCCGCAGTGAGTGCCGCGGCAGCCTGCAGCATCAACGTCGATTTGCCGATACCCGGATCGCCGCCGAGCAGCGTCACTGAACCGCTCACTAGGCCGCCGCCGAGAACCCGGTCGAGTTCGGCCGATCCCGTGCCGAGGCGCGGCTGTTCGGCAACCGCCTCCACCGCGAGCGTCGCGGCCGGTTCGCGCGGCGCGGCACGCTGGGCACGTGCCGCCCTGCCGCCGCGGCGACCGGATGGGAGCATCTCCGCAGCCAGCGTATTCCACTCACCGCAGGCGGCGCACTGCCCCTGCCATTTTGGTGAAGACACGCCGCAGTTCTGACAAATAAAGGCCTCTTTTGACTTCGCCATAGGCTTCCTTAAGGCAGATTTGTGCGATCAGCATTGCTGCGAGCAGCGTTTGATCACCTATACTGCGCCCGAACCAGCAGCTGATTATGTCCATTGCATGCGAAAATTCGGGTTGATCACGGCAGTTTTCGGCGGCGCCCTCGTGGCTTCGAGCCCGTTCGTTCGTGCGCTCGCCGGGCACGGCATTTGGACGTGGCTGCCCGGCGTGCTGCTGATTGCCGCCGGTACGGCCTCGTTGTTGTGGGCGCGCCAGAGAGCGGCTGCCGTCGATGATGTCGCGTCCCCGCAGGCGCCGCCGGTCCCGGACAGCGACACCGCGCGCCTGCTCGACAACTTCGAACAGCGCTTCGCCGAACTGAAGGGCCGCAAGCCGAACGCGACGGTGCTAGGGGACTTGTACACGCTCGGCAGCCAACTGGAACAACGCGGCCGAGCGCAGCAGGCTATCGCGGTCTTCCGGCATCTGGCCAGGCTGGACAACACCCACCGGGATGTCATCGTGCGGCTGAAACGCCTGATGGACGCCGAACGCGCCACGGTCAGAACCGCTGTCGGCGCGCCGGCGCGGCCGCCGCCGCCGAAGGTTCCGGCTGCACCCACCATCCTTGCCGCGGCGATGACCGCGGCGCCGGCAGCCGACCCGGCGACGGTCGGTGCTCGGATCGAGGTTGGAGCCACGGCGGCAGCCGCGATGCCGGCCGGAGCGCCGGCGCAGCTCGGGCGTTACCGGCTGGAGCGGGAAATCGGCCGCGGCGCGATGGGCGTCGTCTACCTCGGTCGGGATCTGGCGATCAATCGGCAGGTCGCCATCAAGGCGATTCCATTGGCCAGCGAATTCAGTGAATCAGAATTGGCGGAAGCACGAGCGAGATTCTTTCGCGAGGCCGAAACGGCCGGCCGGCTCAATCACCCGTGTATCGTGACGATTTATGATGTTGGCGAGGAGACGGGCCTGGCCTACATCGCGATGGAATACCTCCAAGGTCGGCATCTGAGCGATTATTCGCAGGTCAATCGCTTGCTGGATGCCCGCAAAGCGCTGGAATTGTGCGCACGTACCGCCGATGCATTGGGTTTCGCGCATAAACGGCAAGTCGTCCACCGCGACATCAAACCAGCCAATCTGATGTACGACCCGAGCACCGACGTCCTGAAGATCACCGACTTCGGCATTGCCCGCCTCACCGGCGCCGGCAGCACCCGCACGGGCATTGTCCTCGGCACGCCGTCGTTCATGTCGCCGGAGCAGCTCGAGGGGCGCGCGGTGACCGGGCAATCGGACTTGTTCTCGCTGGGGATCAGTCTGTTTCAGTTATTGACCGGCCACCTGCCGTTCGCGGCGGATTCGATGACTGGACTGATGCAGCAGATCGCCGAGACGCCTCATCCGCCGGTGCGCGCGTTTCGTCCCGACTTGCCGGAGTGCGTCGACGGCATCATCGATCGCGCACTGGCGAAGAATCCCGATGCGCGGTTTGATTCGGGCGCCCAAATGGCGGCGGTGCTCGAGGATTGCCGCGTCCGCATACCGAGCGGCACGCCATGAGCCGATTGAATTACCAACATTCGAGAGCGTGCGATAACCCATGAGCTTACGCGGCAAGATCACCAGCGTTTCGCTCACGGACACCGGCAAAGTACGCGAACACAATGAGGACATGATCGGCACCGAAGGCGATATTGGGCTGTTCGTACTGGCCGACGGCATGGGCGGTTACAACGCGGGCGAGGTCGCGAGCGGCATCGCCGTCAAAACCATCATCGATCTGGTGCGCGATGCCGTCATGCGGGAGGATCTGCGCGCGCGCGACCCGGAAACCGGACTTAGCCGGCGCAGCATCATCTTGCGTGATGCAATTCACAGAGCCAACAAAATCATCTATCACACCTCGAAGACACAGCCTCAATGTGAGGGCATGGGCACGACGGTGGTCGCGTGTTTGTTTCATGACAACAAAATGTCGATCGCGCATGTTGGGGATTCGCGGCTGTACCGCTTGCGCGACAACCGCTTCGAACAGATGACGATGGATCACTCGCTGCTGCAGGAGCTCGTCGACCGCGGTTTTTATTCACAGCAGGAGGCGCAGCGGGCAACCAACAAGAACTACGTCACGCGCGCACTCGGGGTCGAGCAAAACGTCGACGTCGAGATTCACGAGGAAGCCGTGCAAAAGAGCGACTATTACGTTCTTTGCTCGGACGGCTTGTCCGACATGATCGAGGACGAGGACATCCATTTAACAATAAGCACCTTTAGTGCTAATCTGGAAATGGTTGCCAAGCAGCTGATACAACTCTCGAACGACAATGGCGGGCGGGACAATGTGTCGGTCATCATGGCGCATGTTTTGGAACCGTTCCCGGCGCAGCGGCGTATATTTGACAAAATATTGAGATGGTTCGGCTAGACAAGCCCTTGGAGTCTGAATGGCACGCCTGATGCTCAACTTGGACGGTCAAGTCCTTGCGGAATACAACATGAACAAAGAGCGCTATACGATCGGGCGCCTTCCGGACAATGACATCCGCATCGATAACCCGGCGGTCAGCGGTCATCATTCGCTGATCATCAACATTCTCAACGACTCCTTCCTCGAGGATTTGAACAGCACGAACGGAACCTACGTCAACGGCAAGCTGATCAAGAAGCACGCGATGCAGCACGGCGACGTGATAACCGTGGGACACCATCAGTTACGGTTCGTCGACAACCACGACGGCGACGCCGTGCAAGACGAGTTTGAAAAGACGATGGTGATCGCGTCGGGTTCGCAGGGCGACGAACGCATCCGGCGCGTTGGATTGGCGGTGGACCAGGCGGCCAAGTCGGCGGCAGGCGCACGGCCGGGGCACGGCGGCATAGTAGACACCGTCGTGGCTCTGCCGAAGGCAAAATTGCAGGTATTGAACGGCGCCTTCGCCGGCCGCGAGCTGGAATTGACCAAGGCCTTGACGACGCTCGGGCGGCCCGGCATCCAGGTGGCGGCGATTACGCGCCGTTCGGAAGGCTATTTCATCGTGCACGTGGACAGCGCCAACGAAAACGAATTTCCGCTGGTCAACGGCGTCGCGATCGGCGCGCTAGCGCGCCGCCTCAGCGACAACGACGTCGTGCAATTGGCCGGGGTCAAAATGGGGTTCTTCGAGAGTTAACGCAGCTCGATCGAGACGCGCTGGCTGATGCCGCAGAGCAGCTCGTACGGAATGGTTCCGGCCCACAATGCGATCTCTTCGACCGGCAGCCCAGGTCCCCACAGCACCACAGGGTCGCCGCGCCGCACCGGCACATCCGTGACGTCGATGCCGATCATGTCCATCGATACGCGACCGGCGAGCGGTGCGCGCCGTCCATTGACCAGCACCGGCGAGCCTAAGCGCAGGCCGCGCGGATATCCGTCGCCGTAGCCGATCGCCGCCACGGCCAAACGCGTCGGACGTGCAGCGATCCACGCCCCGCCGTAACCGACCGCTTCGCCGCGGCCGACCTGTTTGACGGCGATGACCCGCGAGTGCAGCGTCATCACGGGCCTGAAGCCGTGATCCGAACCGATCATGCCGGATATCGGCGACACCCCGTACAGCAGCAGACCCGGCCGTACCCAATCCGCGCACGCCTGGGGATAATTGAGCAACGCCGCGGAGTTGGCGATGCTGCGCTCGCCCGGCAGGGACCCGGTCAGCGCGTCGAAACACGTCAATTGCTGCGCCGTCGCAGCCATTTGCGGTTCATCGGCCGAGGCCAAATGCGTGAACAGATTCACCGGGGGCTCGACGGCGGCCAATTGCCCGAGCGCCGCGTGCGCCGCCGCGAACTCCGCGGACTTCAGCCCAAGCCGGTTCATGCCGGTATCGAGCTTCAGCCACACTTTGAAGCGCATACCGGCCGCCGCGTCCCGCAGCAGCTCGATCTGCTCTGGAGCGTGGACGATGAGTTCGAACGCGCCGGCGGCGGCGGCCAGCAACTGGTCGCGGTCGAAAACCCCTTCGAGCAAGATGACGGGCTTGGCGATGCCCGCGCGGCGCAGCGCCAAGCCTTCCTCCACGCGTGCGACCGCGAACGCATCGGCATCCCGTAGCGCACCGGCCACGGCAACGAGCCCATGGCCGTAGGCATTCGCTTTGACGACGGCCATGATCCTCGAGCCGCGTGCGCGCTGCCGCACGGCACCAAGATTATGGCGAAGCGCGGCGGCGTCGATGGTCGCGCCGACCGTTGGGCAGACGACAGCCGTCACCGCAACGTCGCCGGAATGCAACGCACGCAAATCGTCACGCCGGGCATCTAAAAAGCTCCGTTGGCAGGGGGCCGGTTTCGGCCGCCCCCATTATAGAGGCGCTGGCCGCCGCTCGCGCGCCGCGCCTCAGGCAATACGGCAAATTTCCCGCGCACGAGCGGACATGCCGTGTCAGAATCTGGCGCTTTGCACGACCCCGACCCCAACTGAACCTTTTACGGAAGCCTGTCATGCCCCGCCAAACACCCTTGGCCGATATCCGCAATATCGGCATCATCGCGCACGTCGACGCCGGCAAGACGACGACGACGGAGCGCATCCTGTACTACACGGGGCGCAAGCACACGATCATCGACATTCACGATACCAAGGATCTGAAGACCTCGACGACGACCGATTACCTGGAACAGGAGCAAAAGCGCGGCATCACGATTCAAAGCGCGGCGGTTTCGGCATTCTGGCGCGGTAAGAAAATTAATTTGATCGACACGCCCGGCCACGTCGACTTCACGATCGAGGTCAATCGCTCCTTGCGCGTCCTCGACGGCGCGGTCGTCGTATTCGACGGCGTCGCCGGCGTCGAGCCGCAGTCCGAGACGAACTGGCGTCTTGCCGACAATTACGGCGTGCCGCGCATTTGCTACGTGAACAAAATGGACCGCAGCGGCGCCAATTTCGTGCGCTGCGTCGACATGATCAAGAAGCGGCTCGGTGCGCGTCCGCTGCCGGTGCAGATACCGATCGGCTCGGAGGACAACTTCAAGGGCATGGTGGATCTGGTCGAGATGAAGGCCTTGATCTGGGACTCGGACGACAAGGACGCCGAGTGGCAAGTCTTCGAGGCCGGCCCCGACCTCGCCGACAAGCTGCACATCACGGTGCCCAGCGATCGCAAGCTGCTCGCCGAGATCGGCAAATACCGCACCGAGTTGATCGATACCTGTCTCGAACAGGACGATGCGGCGATGGAAGCCTATCTCACTGACGCCACCGAGCCGTCCG
>JAYTQR010000014.1:0-2805 GCA_043746615.1 Gammaproteobacteria bacterium
CGATGCGCGAAGTGCCGCCGGGTTTGAAACTGCGGGTACTGCTGGCGCAGGCGTTGTTCTCGAAACCCGACGTGCTGCTGCTCGACGAGCCGACCAACAACTTGGACATCAATTCGATCCGCTGGCTCGAGGGCGCGCTGAACAATTACGACGCGACCATGGTCATCATCAGCCACGACCGGCATTTTCTCAATCAGGTGTGCACGCACATCGCCGATCTGGATTTTCAGCAGTTGAAGATCTATCCCGGCACCTACGATGATTTCATGCTGGCCTCGGTGCAGGCGCGCCAGCGTGCCGAAGCGGCGAACGCGAAGGCACGAGATCGGATTTCGGATTTGCAGGAGTTCGTGCGGCGGTTCTCGGCGAACGCGTCCAAGGCGCGCCAGGCGACCTCGCGCAAGCGGCAGCTCGAAAAAATCAAGATCGAGGAAATCCGGCCATCGTCGCGCCAGAATCCCTACATCCGCTTCGAGCAGGGCAAGAAGCTGTACCGCTCGGCCGTCGGAGTCGACAAACTGTCGTTGCGTTATCCCGGTGCCGACGAGCAGGTCCTCAGCGCCGTCACGCTGAACATCGAAGCCGGCGAGCGCGTCGCCATCATCGGTCCGAACGGCGCCGGCAAGACGACGCTGATGCGTTGTCTCGCCGGCGAGCTCGCACCGACCGCGGGGCGCATCAGCTGGGTGGAGAATGCGCAGCCCGGCTACATGCCGCAAGACCCGCAAGCCGATTTCGATGCGAACATCGATCTGTTCACGTGGATGTCCGAGTGGTCGGGCAAGGCCGATGACGATCAACTCGTGCGTGCGACCCTCGGCCGCCTGCTGTTTTCCGGCGAGGAAACCAAGAAGATGGTCCGGGTGTTATCCGGCGGCGAGAAGGGGCGGATGATCTACGGCAAACTTATGCTGACGAAGCCCAACGTGCTGTTGCTCGACGAGCCGACGAATCACATGGACATGGAAACGATCGAGTCCTTGCAAATCGGTCTGGAACATTACCCAGGCACGCTGATTTTCGTGTCGCATGACAGAGAGTTCGTCGGCGGGCTCGCGACGCGCATCATCGAATTGCGGCAAGGCGTCGCGCCGACGGACTTCCGCGGCACCTACGACGAATACCTCAAGCGCCAGGGGATCGAGGCGTAGTTATTTAGCCGCAGCAGCACGCCGACAACAAATCGCAAACTTACCCGGCGAATTTGAAATAATCGCGATGTGGGTGAGTCCAGGCAAGACCGGGAGAGAATGGCACTATGTTCAAAGCTTTGGTGTTGGACAATACCGGCGGCGCGGTCGGCGCCGCGATTCAGGATCTGGACGAGGCCGGTTTGCCGGCGGGCGACGTGACCGTCGATGTGGATTATTCGAGCCTCAATTACAAGGACGGTCTCGTCATCGGCGGGACGGGCGGCCTCGTCAAGCGGTATCCGCACGTGCCGGGCGTCGATTTCGCCGGCACCGTCAGCGACAGCCGTCACCCGGGCTATCGGCCGGGCGATAAAGTCGTGCTCACCGGCTGGCGCGTCGGCGAAGTCCAGTGGGGCGGTCTCGCCGAGCGGGCCGCCGTGAACGGCGATTGGCTCGTGCCGTTGCCGGCCGGCCTGAGTACGCGGCAAGCGATGGCGGTCGGCACGGCCGGACTGACCGCGATGCTCGCGGTCATCGGGCTCGAGGCGCATGGGCTGAACCCGGCCGCGGGCGAGGTCCTGATTACGGGTGCCGCCGGCGGTGTCGGTTCGGTCGCGACGGCCATCCTCGGCAGACTCGGCTATCACGTCGTCGCCTCCACCGGACGGGCCGCGGCGCACGAGTATTTGCGGGCGCTCGGCGCCGGCGCCGTCATCGATCGCGCGCCGTTCGCCGAACCGGCCAAACGGCCGCTCGAAGGCGAGCGCTGGGCGGGGTGCATCGATTCGGTCGGCGGCAACACGCTCGCGCGCATATTGGCGCAAACGAAATATGCGGGCTCGGTCGCGGCGGTCGGACTCGCCGGCGGCAGTAAGATCGAGCACACGGTCATACCGTTCCTGCTGCGCGGCGTGAATCTGCTGGGCATCGATTCGGTCATGTGTCCGCGCGCCCGCCGCCTCGCGGCGTGGGCGCGCATCGCCGCAGAGCTGCCGCTGCCGCTGCTCGAGGCGATGACCGTGGAGGCGCGGCTCGCCGATGTGCCGCGCTTGGCCGGCGCCATCCTGCAGGGCCAAGTGCGCGGACGCGTCGTCGTCAACGTGCACTGAGAGGAACTCGACTTGGCCACGTTCTTGCTTGCGTTCGGGGCATTGTTCTCGATCGTCAATCCCTTGTCGGGGGCGTTCATTTTTTTCGGCGCGACGCGCGATATGGAGCCGCGCGCGCGCGTCCAGGTGTCACGCTGGGTCGCGATATACGCCTTCTCGATCGTGACCGCGTCGCTGTACATCGGCGCCTACGTGCTCAGCTTCTTCGGCATCTCGATACCGGTGCTACGCGTCGCCGGCGGCATCGTGATTTCGATGTCGGGCTGGCGCATGCTGAACGCGCCGGACGCCACCGAACAGCGGCGCAGCGAGACGCCGAGTCCGCGCTCGATCGCCGTGTCGGCGAGCCGCTTCGCCTTCTACCCCCTGACGATGCCCCTGACGACCGGTCCCGGAACGATTTCCGTGGCGATTTCCCTGGGCTCGCGCCGTCCGGCGGGTTTTCACGCCGCGTTGCTGGAATTCACCATCGAAACGCTGGCCGCCGTGGTCGTGCTGATCGCGCTCGTCTATTGGCTCTACCGGCATTCGGCCAAGCTCGCGAATCTGATCGGTGCGACCGG
>JAYTQR010000015.1:0-11632 GCA_043746615.1 Gammaproteobacteria bacterium
GCGGCTATGAGCAGGGCAACTTCATCGGTCCGACGATCCTCTCCGGCGTGCGGCCGCAGATGAAGATCTACACGACCGAGATCTTCGGTCCGGTCATGGTCATCGTCGGCGTCGATACGCTCGATGCGGCGATCGAGCTGATCAACGCCAACCCGTTCGGCAACGGTACCGGGATTTTCACGCAAAGCGGCGCCGCCGCGCGCAAGTTTCAATATGAAATCGACGTCGGCCAAGTCGGCATCAATGTGCCGATTCCGGTGCCGGTGCCGTATTTCAGTTTCACCGGATCGCGCGGCTCGAAACTCGGCGATTTGGGTCCCTACGGTAAACAGGTCGTGCAGTTCTATACGCAGACGAAAACCGTGATTTCGCGCTGGTTCGACGACGGCGCGACGAGCGACGGCGTCAACACGACCATCAGCTTGAAATGAAGATCGCGTTCATCGGCCTGGGCAACATGGGCGCGCCGATGGCGCACAATTTGCTGAAGGCCGGACACGCGCTGACGGTATTCGATGTCGTACGGCGCAACATCGATGCGCTCGCCGCCGCCGGCGCGGCGGCGGCGGCCTCGCCGCGGCAGGCGGCCGCGGCGGCGGAGGTCGTGATCACGATGCTGCCCTCCTCGCCGCACGTGCGCAGCGTGTACTACGGCGAGGAGGGCGTGCTCGCGGGCGCCGCCCGCGCGGCGACCCTGATCGACTGCAGCACGATCGATCCGCACACGGCGCGCGAGGTGGCGGCGCGCGCGGCCGAGCACGGCAATCCGATGGCGGACGCGCCGGTCTCCGGCGGCACCGGCGGTGCCGCGGCCGCGACGCTCACGTTCATGGTCGGCGCCGAGGCGCAGCTGTTTGCAAGCATTCGCCCGCTGCTCGCGGCGATGGGCAAGAACATCATTCATTGCGGCGCATCCGGCACCGGTCAAGTCGCGAAGATCTGCAACAACCTGCTGCTGGGGATTTCGATGATCGGCGTCGCCGAGGCGATGAATTTGGGCGTCGCGCTCGGCATCGATGCCAAGGTGCTCGCCGGCATCATCAATTCCTCGAGCGGCCGCTGCTGGAGTTCGGATACCTACAATCCGTATCCCGGCGTCATGGACAACGTGCCCGCCGCCCGCGGCTACACCGGCGGCTTCGGCTCCGATCTGATGCTGAAGGATCTCGGTCTCGCCGCCGATGCCGCCAAGCAGGTCAAGCAACCGGTCGTTCTCGGCGCGCTCGCGCAGCAGCTGTATCAGCTGTGGAGCGCGCAAGGCGGCGGCGGGCGGGATTTCTCGGCGATTATCCAGCTGTTCAATAAAACTCCCTGAGGCAAGCGGCGCCGCGCCGAGGATATGCACATGATCGAAAGCACGATCGACGGACACGTCGCGACGCTGACCTTGACGAACCCGCCGGCCAATACCTTCACGGCCGCGGGACTCGCACAGCTGTCGGCGCTGATCGAGGCGCTGAACCGCAACACCGACATCTACGTTGTCATCATCACCGGGCAAGGAGACAAATTCTTCAGCGCCGGCGCGGATCTGCAGACTTTCGCGGACGGCGACAAGGTGATGGCGCGGCAGATGGCGCAGCGGTTCGGGGCGGCGTTCGCCGCGCTGCAGGACGCGCGGCCGGTGGTCATCGCCGCGATCAACGGCTATGCGATGGGCGGCGGCCTCGAATGCGCGCTCGCCTGTGATTTTCGGATTGCGGCCGAACATGCGGCGATGGCGTTGCCGGAAGCCTCGGTGGGCCTGCTGCCGTGCGGCGGCGGCACGCAGACGCTGCCGTGGCTGGTCGGCGAGGGCTGGGCGAAACGCATGATCCTCGCCAATGAACGCGTCGACGCGGCGACGGCGCTGAAGATCGGACTCGTCGAGCAAGTCGTCGCGCGCGGCGCTGCGCTCGCGGCCGCCTTGGCAATGGCCGAACGCGTACTCGGCTTGAGCCCGCGCGCGGTCGGCTACTGCAAGGCCTTGATCCACGAGGCGCGTCAGGGCGTGCCGCGCGGCGCGGCGCTCGCCGCGGAGCGCGAGCGCTTCGTCGACCTGTTCGACGGCGCCGATCAGCGCGAGGGCGTCAGCGCCTTTCTGGACAAGCGCAAGCCGCGTTGGACCAACGCGTGAGCAGCGCCGCAGCTCGCCGATGGACATCTTCTCGCAGCGTATCAATCACGTCGCGTTCGTCACGCTGAACCGGCCGGCGGCGCTGAACGCCTTGTCGTACGAGATGCTCGGCGAGTTGCAGCGTTTGCTGGCGGAATTCGCCGCGGACGACGCCGTGCGCGCCGTGCTGATCCGTGGTGCCGGCGAGAAGGCGTTTTGCGCGGGCGGCGACATCCGCGCGCTCTACCAGAGCCATCGCAGCGGCGGCCTGCTGCATCACGAATTCTTCGTCGCCGAGTACCGCCTGGACTATTACCTGCACCGCTATCCGAAGCCGTATGTCGCACTGCTCGACGGCATCACCATGGGCGGCGGCATGGGCATTGCGCAAGGCTCGCCGCTGCGCATCGTCGGCGAGCGCACGCGCATGGCGATGCCGGAGACCGGCATCGGTCTGTTCCCGGACGTCGGCGCGGGCTATTTCCTGCCGCGTCTGCCGGGGGCGCTCGGCACCTACTTGGGATTGACGGGGAGCGACGTGCGCGCGGCCGATGCGCTCTATGCGCGGCTCGCCGATGTGTATTGGCCGCCCGCCGCCGTCGCCCGGATCGAACAAACCTTCGCAGAGCTGTCCTGGACCGGTTCGTCCGGCGCGGACGTGCGGCGCGCCGTGCAGGCGCACGCGACCACGGATTTTTCGGCGCCTAGTCTTGCCGCCCTGCGCCCGGCGATCGACACGCATTTTTCCAAGGACAGCATCGCCGCGATCCTGGCCTCGTTGCAGGGCGAACGGCGTCCCGAATTCTCATCCTGGGCGGAGCAGACGGTGCAGCTGCTGCGCAGCCGCTCGCCGACGATGCTTGGCGTCACGCTGCGGCATTTGCGGCTCGGCCGGACGCGGCCGCTCGCCGACTGTTTCCGCACCGATCTCGGCCTGATGCGCCATTGCTTCGTCCAGGGCGATGTGCTCGAAGGAGTGCGCGCGTTGCTGATCGACAAGGACAAGCGGCCGCACTGGCAGCCGCAGCGCATCGAGGAGGTCACCGATGCCAGTGTCGACGCGTTCTTCGGCGAGTATTGGCCGGCGCCTGTGCACCCGCTGGCGCATCTCGGCAGCGCCTAAGGCCACGCTGTGAACCCAAGCGCGGATCCGCACGGCAAAGTACCGCTCGGCCGCAGTGGCATCGAGGTCGCGCCGCTCGGTTTCGGCATGTGGCGATTCGCCGGCGCCGACCGGGCGAGTGCGCGACTGCGCATCGAAGCGGCGCTCGACATCGGCTGCACCTTGTTCGATACGGCCGACATTTACGGCCTCGGCGGTCCGGCGGGGTTCGGCGGCGCGGAAACGCTGCTCGGGGAGGTGCTGCGCGACAGCCCGGCGATGCGCGCGCGGATCGTGCTCGCGACGAAAGCCGGCATCGCGCCGCCGCTACCCTACGATTCGTCCGCCGCGTACCTGATTGCGGCCTGCGAGGCGTCGCTGCGCCGTCTCGGCGTCGAGTCGATCGACTTGTTTCAGATCCATCGGCCGGACCTACTCGCGCATCCGGCCGAAGTCGCCGCGGCACTCGCCGCATTGCAGCGGTCGGGCAAGATCCGCGCGGCCGGCGTCTCGAATTACTCGGTCGCGCAGATCGAGGCCTTGCAAGCGCACTTGCCGTTCGCACTCGCGAGCCTGCAGCCGGAATTCTCGGCGCTCGCGATCGCACCGTTGGCGGACGGCATACTCGATAAAGCGATGCGCGACGGCTGCGCGGTGCTCGCGTGGTCGCCGCTCGCGCAGGGGCGCTTGGGCGTCGGGGCAGCGCCGGCCGATGCGCCGCGCGCGGCGGCGGTCATCGCTGCGCTCGATACGGTGGCGGCGCGTGCGGGCGTGGTGCGCACCGCGGTCGCTTATGCGTGGATCATGGCGCACCCCGCGCGGCCGATTCCGCTGATCGGCAGCCAGAATCCGCAGCGCATCCGTGCCGCCGCCGCTGCCTTGCGGGTGGCGCTGACGCGCGCCGAGTGGTACCGGATCCTCGAGGCCGCGCGCGGCGCGCCGATGCCCTAAGGCGGCTAGACGAACGGCACCGGCGTGTCGAGGTCGATGCCGCCGACTTCGAAGCCGCGCCGGAAGTCGCGCACGTGCTTGCCCATCCAGGTGCGCGCCGTCCCCGCATCCGCGGCGGCGATCGCCTCGAGCACGCGGCGTTGTGCGATCGTGATGCGCTCGCGGGCGATCGGCACCTTATCGATCAGCACGCGCAGCGCCGCATCGAGCAGCTGCAGCAAGGGCTCCTGCATCAGCGGCAGCACGCGATTGCCGCTCGCGGCCGCGACCGCACGGAAGAATTCGGCGACGCCGTCGACGGCCGCTTGCGTCTCGGCATGCCGCGCGCCGTAGCGGTCGACCGCGTACCGGATCCGCTCGAGCGCCGCCGGCGTGTGCGCGGCCGCGGCCGCCTCGGCCGCGGGAGGTTCCAGCACCTCGAGCATCGCCCAGACTTCGCGTATGGTCACATCGTTCAGCGCGAGCGCGCGGCGCACCCGGCCGGCGATCTGCATCGTCGCCGGCCGCGCCACGACCAGGCGCTTGGTGCCGCGGCGGCGCGCAACCAGATCCGCGCTCTCAAGTTCGCGCAGCGCTTCGCGGACCGTCGAGCGGTTGACGTGGAACTGCGCCGCCAGTTCGGTCTCGGACGGTAACGGCTCGCCTTCGGCCAGCGTGCGATCGAGTATCCTCGCGGCGATCTCGCTCGCGACGCGCCGGTACCCCGGAGCGAACGGCAGCGGTGCGAACGGCAGCGGCGCGAACGGCGTGCTCACGCCGCGTCGACCAATTCGCGCCCGATCAGCATGCGTCGAATTTCCTGGGTTCCGGCGCCGATGTCGTACAGCTTCGCGTCGCGCAGCAGCCGCCCGGTCGGGTAGTCGTTGATGTAGCCGTTGCCGCCCAGCGCCTGGATCGCCTCGAGCGCGACGCGCACCGCGCGCTCGGAGGCGTGCAGCAAGCACGCGGCGGCGGCGCGCCGCGATTTGCGTCCCGCGTCGCAGTCGCGTGCGACCGCATGCACGTAGGCGCGGCTCGCATTGAAGTCGCTGTACATGTCGGCGATCTTGCCCTGCATCAGCTCGAAACTGCCGATCGGCCGGCCGAACTGACGGCGCTCGCGCACGTACGGCAGCGCGGCGTCGAGCGCCGCGGCCATCAGTCCGAGCGGGCCGCCGGCAATCACCAGGCGCTCATAATCGAGGCCGTGCATCAACACTTCGATGCCGGCGTTCTCCTGGCCCAGCAAATTAGCCACCGGCACGCGGCATTCGGCAAAGACCAATTCGCCGGTCGGCGAGCCGCGCATGCCGAGCTTGTCGAGCTTCTGCGCAACGGAGAATCCCGGCATGCTGCGCTCGACGATGAAGGCGCTGATGCCGCGCGCACCCAACGCCGGCGCCGTCTTCGCGTAGACGATGAGAATGTCGGCGTCCGGGCCGTTGGTGATCCACATCTTGCGGCCGTCGAGCACGTACGCGTCGCCGTCGCGGCGGGCGGTGAGGCGCATCGAAATCACGTCCGAACCGGCCTCCGGTTCCGACATCGCCAGGGCGCCGACGTGTTCGCCGCACACCAGCTTCGGCAGATAGTGTTCGAGCTGCTCTGCGCTGCCGTGCAGCCGCAACTGGTTGACGCACAGGTTCGAATGCGCGACGTAACTGAGGCCGACCGCGCCCGAGGCGCGCGATATTTCGGTCATCGCCAGTACGTGCGCGAGATAGCCGAGACCCGTGCCGCCGTAGCGTTCCGGCACCGTAATCCCGAGCAGGCCCTGCGCACCGAGTTGCGGCCACAAATCGCGCGGGAACGCATCGCTGCGGTCGATCGCGGCGGCTCGCGGCGCGATTTGCTCCGCCGCGAAGCGCTGCACGGCGCGCCGTAATGCCGCCATGTCCTCATCGAGACCGGCGTCGAGATCATCGTCCGGACAGCCACCGCTAACGCTCATGTTGGTTTCCCCTCCAAGGTGCGATAGTATGATTGTCAGACAATACGCTGTTCGAGGGCAAGATGCATCGCCTCGCGAGCCAAATAGACATTAAAAGTGCCGATTTTGCTGAGAACACGTCGGCTATGGCGTCGATCGTCGCCGAATTGCGCGCGATCACCGCCAAGACGGCGCTGGGCGGCCCAGCGCGTGCCGTCGACAAGCACCGCGCGCGTGGTCGGCTGCTGGTTCGCGAACGCATCGACTTGCTGCTCGACGCGGGCGCCCCGTTCCTCGAATTCTCCGCGCTCGCCGCCCAGGGACTCTACGGCGACGAAGTGCCGGGCGCCGGCATCGTCACCGGCGTCGGCCGGGTGGCGGGGCGCGAATGCGTGATCGTCGCCAATGACCCGACCGTCAAGGGCGGCACCTATTACCCGCTCACCGTGAAAAAGCATCTGCGCGCGCAAGAGATCGCATTCGAGAACCGCTTACCGTGCGTCTATCTGGTCGAGAGCGGCGGCGCGTTTCTGCCGGCGCAAGACGAAGTGTTTCCGGACCGCGAGCATTTCGGGCGGATATTTTTCAATCAGGCGAACCTGTCCGCCGCCGGCATCGCCCAGATCGCGGTGGTGCACGGCTCCTGCACGGCCGGCGGCGCCTACGTACCGGCGATGGCCGACGAAAATGTCATCGTCCGCAAGCAAGGCCAGATATTTTTGGGCGGCCCGCCGCTGGTGCGCGCCGCGACCGGCGAAGTCATCGACGCGGAGAGCCTCGGCGGCGCCGATGTGCACTGCCGCGAGTCCGGTGTCTGCGATCATTATGCCGAGAGCGACGCGCACGCCCTCAGCATCGCCCGCGGCATCGTCGCGAGACTGCGGCCGCCGCTTAATCGCACGCCGCCCGCGGCGCCGCGCGAGCCCTGCTACGATCCGGCCGAACTCTACGGCGTCGTGCCGGTGAATTTGCGCAAACCGTACGATGCGCGCGAGCTGATCGCGCGTCTGGTCGATGCGTCGGAGTTCGACGAATTCAAGCAACTCTACGGCGATACGCTGGTCACCGGCTTTGCGCATCTCGGCGGCTACCCGCTCGGCATCCTGGCGAACAACGGCATCCTGTTCTCGGCGAGCGCGTTGAAGGGCACGCATTTCATCGAGCTGTGCGCGCGCGAGCACATTCCGCTGCTGTTCCTGCAGAACATCACCGGCTTCATGGTCGGCCGCCGCGCCGAGGCCGGCGGCATCGCGCGCGACGGCGCCAAGATGGTGGCGGCGGTGGCGGCGGCGCAGGTGCCGAAGCTGACGCTGATCGTCGGCGGCAGCTACGGTGCCGGCAATTACGCCATGTGCGGGCGCGCCTACGGACCGCGATTGCTGCTGCAATGGCCGAATGCGCGCACCTCGGTCATGGGCGGCGAACAGGCCGCGACAGTGCTCGCGACGATACGCCGCGAGCAACTGCGCACGAGCGGCCGGGACTGGAGCGAAGCCGAAGAGATGGCGTTTACAGAGCCGATTCGCCGCCAGTATGAACTTCAGGGTCACCCGTATTATGCGAGTGCGCGCTTGTGGGACGACGGGGTCATCGACCCTCTGGACACGCGGCGCGTGCTCGCGCTCGCGCTCGCGATGGTACGCAACGCGCCGACGGCCGATACGCGCTTCGGCATCTTGCGGATGTAGCCGTGACGCCGCTCCCGAGCCCAGTGCAGACGCTGCCGCCATGATCGGACGCCTGTTGATCGCCAACCGCGGCGAGATCGCCTGCCGCGTCATGCGCACCGCACAGCGCCTCGGCATCCATACGATCGGCGTGTACTCGGACGCCGATGCCGGCGCACGGCACGTACGGCTCGCCGACGAGGCCTGGCGCTTGGGGCCGGCGCCGGCGCTCGAGAGCTATCTTGCGATCGAACGCGTCCTTGCGGCGGCGCGCGCGTCGCGGGCCGACGCGATCCACCCGGGGTACGGTTTTCTGTCCGAGAGCGCCGAGTTCGCCGCGGCCTGTGCGCAGGCCGGCATCCTCTTCGTCGGGCCGCCCGCGGCGGCGATCGCGGCGCTCGGTTCGAAGAGCGCCGCGAAGGACCGGATGGGCGCGGCCGGCGTGCCGGTATTGCCGGGCTATCACGGCGCGGCACAGTCGCCGGCGGAGCTCGAGGCCGCGGCGCTCGCGCTGGGTTTTCCATTGATCGTCAAACCCTGCGGCGGCGGCGGCGGCAAGGGCATGCAGGTCGTCGCGCATGCCGCGGAGTTGCCCGCGGCGCTCGCCGCCGCGCGGCGCATCGCCGCGAGCGCATTCGGCGATCCGGCCTTGCTGATCGAACGCTACTTGCCCGCCTCGCGGCACGTCGAAGTGCAGGTGCTGTGTGATCAGCACGGCAACGCGCTGCATCTGCATACCCGTGACTGTTCCGTGCAGCGGCGCCATCAAAAGTTGATCGAGGAGGCGCCGGCGCCGGATATTGCGGATGCAGTGCGCGAGCGGCTGCACCAAGCCGGGCTCGCGGTCGCGCGGGCGGTCGGTTACGTGAACGCCGGCACCGTCGAATTTCTGTATGCGGACGGTGAATTCTGGTTCATGGAAATGAACACGCGGCTGCAAGTCGAGCATGGCGTCACCGAGCAGACGCTGGGGATCGATCTGGTCGAGTGGCAATTGCGCATCGCCGCGGGCGAGCCGCTGCCGTTCGTCCAGGACGCGCTCGTGCCGCGCGGCCATGCGCTCGAGGCGCGCATCTGCGCCGAGGATCCAGCGAGCGATTTCGCGCCGAGCGCCGGCCGCCTCGCGTACCTGCGCTGGCCCGAGCGATTGCCGGGCGTGCGCGTCGACGCCGGTTTCGACAGCGGCGATTGGGTCTCCAGCCACTACGATTCGCTGCTCGGCAAGCTGATCGGCACGGGCGAGAATCGGCCGGCGGCGATCGCCGCGCTCGAGCGCGGCCTCGCGGCGCTGCGCATCGCTGGCGTGACCAGCAATGCCGGCTGGTTGGCCGCGGCGCTCGCGCTGCCGGCATTCAGCCGCGCCACCCCGACGACGCGTTTCCTCACGGAACAACGCGAGTCGCTGGCCGCACCGCCGGCACCGCCCACGGCGCTGCTCGCGATCGCCGCCCTCGCGGCGGTCGCTGCCGACGCCGGCGCGCCGGCCGGGCCGGTCTCGCCGTGGGACAGCCGCGATGCGTTCCGTATCAATCTGCCGGCCGTGCAGGCCGTGGCCCTGCGCAGCGGCGGCGCAACCCATGCGCTCGAGGTCGTCCGCGAAACCGCGGCATGGCGCGTGCGCACGCGCGCTGTGGAATACGTCGGCACGATCGCACGCGTCGACGATCGCGCCGATCGCGCCGATCGCGCCGACCACGGCGAGGGCGGCGAGGGCGGCGATTGCGACGGCGGCGTCGTCATCGACGCCGTGATCGACGGCGTGCGGCGACGCCTCGACCTGTGCCGCAGCGGCAATCGCTTGAGCCTGTGGTGGGGCGCCGAGCGGCTGGATTTCGATCTCGTCGATCCGCGCCACGTCGACATCCGCGCCTCGGTGCATGGCGGGGATCTCGTCGCACGCCTGCCGGGCACCGTCGTCTCGGTTGCCGTGGCTGAGGGCGATCGCGTCGCGGCCGGCGCGACGCTGGTCGTGATCGAGGCAATGAAAATGGAACACACGATGCGTGCGCCGCGTGCCGGCGTCGTCACGCGCGTCCACTTCGCCCGCGGCGATCGTGTTGCCGAAGGCGCCGTACTGATCGAGCTTGCCGAGCCGGCGGACTGCGCCGACGTGCCCGGCGCCCCCGCGCCAGGTGGGGACGCGCCAGGCGCGGACGCGTGACCGGCGCGCCGGCCGCCGCGAGCCAGGCCGGCAGCCGCACGCGCGGCTCGGAGGGGCGATTTGTCGCCAACCCGGTGTGGCGCTACAGTGGCGGCGTCGCAGGGCGTCTGCCGCAACGAAGTCGGGAGGCTGTTTCGATGTACACGCTCGCAGCCTGGGTATCCCGCCGGCGCAGTTGCGCCGCCCCAAGGCGGGCCCTGATCGCAGTGCTCGCCGTGCTGCTCAGCCTTACCGCGGCGTTGCTGCCCGGCCTCGCGCTCGCCGACAATTTCGCGGCGGCGTTTTATGATCGCGCCAAGGACGCGCTCGTCGTCACGATGACCTATCGCGGCACGAACCCGAACCATACGTTTTCGCTGCAATGGGGCGCGTGCAAGGACACGCACGGCGATTCGCAACACGCGATCGAAGCGCAGGTGTTGGACAGTCAATGGCAGGACGCCGCCAGGCGCGACTACACGCAGACCGCGCACTTCAGCTTGGCGGGCGTCAGCTGCCGGCCGGCGGTCGTGACGTTGCGCAGCGCGCCGAGATTTTATTACACGGTGCACATTCCGGCCGCAACGGGCACCCGGCACTGACAGTTGCGCCGCCGCGTGCTTTGCCGGCTGAGAATCGCGCGCCGATGAAAGCGGATTTGCTGCAGCTCGGATTTTTGCTGTTCGTGTCGGCGCTGGTCGCGATGCTGACGCGCCGCCTACACGTGCCCTATACGGTCGGACTGGTCATTGCCGGCGCCGGCGGCGAACTTACTGCGCGTCCGCCTGCGCGTCCGGCGCGGCGCGACGGAACGCCTCCGATTGCATGCACAGCTCGTGGATGCGCGCGATCGTCGGATAGTCCGCCAACGGCACCTGCAAGCGCCGCGCATTGAAGACCTGCGGTACGAGACAACAGTCCGCGAGCGTCGGCGCATCGCCGTGACAATAGCGCCCCGTCATGGCATCGCTCTGCAGCAGGCGCTCGAGCGCAGCGAAGCCGACCACGATCCAATGCCGGTGCCAGGCATTGCGCCGTTCCTCGTCGATCTGCAATTGCGTCTGCAGGTAGCGCAGCACGCGCAGATTATTCAGCGGATGGATGTCGCAGGCGATCGTCAGTGCGAGCGCGCGCACGCGCGCGCGACCCAGGGCATCGGCCGGCAACAGTGGCGGGGCCGGGTAGGTCTCGTCGAGGAATTCCAGGATTGCGAGCGATTGCCTCAGCGTGGCCGCATCCGTCCTCAACGCCGGCACCATGGCCGCCGGATTGACCGCCTGAAATTCCTGCGAGTGCTGTTCGCCGCCGTTGCGCAGCAGATGCACGGGAATGACCTCATGCGGCAGCGCCTTGAGCTGCAAGGCGATGCGGACCCGGAAGGCCGCCGAGCTGCGAAAATAGCTGTACAGCGTCAGCATCGATCGACTCCGGATGCATGCGCCGCGGGCACGATTTCGGCGGCCGCGCTGCCGCAGCCGATCCGCGGGTAGCCGGCGCGCTGGCACCAGCCCCGTAAGATCACGCGGTCGCCGTCTTCGAGGAAGCGCCGCGTCTCGCCGGAGCTGAGCGCAATGTCGCGCTGCCCACCTGCACTCAGTTCCAGCAGCGAACCGGCTTCGTTCGGCGCCGGACCCGACTGGGTGCCGCTGCCGAACAAGTCGCCGGGCCGCAGATTGCAGCCGTTCGCCGTGTGGTGCGCGACCATTTGCGCGATCGTCCAGTAACAGTGACAAAAGTTCGTCCGGCTCAGCCGCTGCGGCGCTTGACC
>JAYTQR010000016.1:0-5031 GCA_043746615.1 Gammaproteobacteria bacterium
GCGGCGCAATACGATGCGGTGATCGCAACGCGCAAGCTCGAATTGGCGCGCGCGCGCGCGGATTTGGCGCGCCGCCAACCCTTGTTGGCCGAACATGCCATCGCGCCCGAAGAGCTACATCATGCCGCGGAAGCGGTGCAGCTCGCGCAGGCGGTTTTGACGCAGGCCGAGCGCCAATCGACCGCCGCGCACGCGCTCATCGACGGCAGCACCGTCGCGGACAATCCGTCCGTGCTCATCGCCAAGGACGCGTTTCGCGATGCGTGGATCACGGTGCGGCGCGATGCCGTCGTCGCTCCGGTCACCGGCTACGTCGCCGAGCGGACCGTGCAACTCGGCCAGCACATTCAGGCGGGCGATGCGCTGATGACGGTGATTCCGTTGAATGCCTTGTGGGTGGACGCGAACTTCAAGGAAGTGCAGCTGCGCGATTTGCGCATCGGACAGCCTGTCGAAGTGCGCAGCGACCTGTATGGCGGAGCGATGATTTTCCACGGCCGCGTCAAGGGCATGTCGGCCGGCACCGGCGCTGCGTTCGCGCTGTTGCCGGCACAGAACGCCTCGGGCAACTGGATCAAGGTCGTGCAGCGCGTGCCGGTGCGCATCGCGCTCGACGATCAGGAACTCGCCAAGTACCCGTTGCGGATCGGCCTGTCCGCGACGGTGACCGTCGACACGATGACGCGCAACGGCCCGGTGCTGGCGCCGGATAAAGGCGATCAATTCACCGGCGATACGCACGTCTACGCACAGGATCTGCAGAAGTCCAACGCCGAAGCGGACGCGGTCATCCAGAGCAATCTGGGCACCGATCGATAAAGCGCGCGGCGCCATCGCCGTGCGTATCGCTGCTGCAGCAGACCATGCGCCCAGCGCGATAATCGTCAGCGCAAGGGTTTGCGGAACTTGAGCACGAAATTATCGGCCTCGCCGACGGCGAGGTAACGGGCGCGGTCCTTGGCGCCTTGCGACAGCGTCGGCGGCAGCGTCCAGACGCCGTCCACCCAATTCTTCGTGTCGCGGGGATTGGCGTTGATTTGCGAGGAGCCGGCCAATTCGAATCCCGCCTTTTTCACCAGCGCGATCGCATAGTCCTCGCGCACATAGCCGTTTGCGGCTTTTGGATCCTGCGGCACATCGTTGCGGCCGCGGTGTTCTTCGATGCCGAACGTGCCGCCGGGCTTCAGTGCGCGGAAGCAGGCCGCCAAGACCTGATCGGCATAGCCGCCGTACATCCAGTTGTGCAAATTGCGGAACGTCACGACGAGGTCCGCCGAATTCGGCGGCGCGATCGCGTAGTGGCCGGCACCGAGCATCGTCTCATGGATCGTGCCGATGCGCTCTTTTGCGCTGGCGATGCGCGCACGCCAGCGGGCAACCTCCTGGTCCTCTGCGGCATTGCCCGGCACCGGCAGCGCAACGTAATAACGGCCGTGCTTGGCCAGATAGGGGCCGAGGATTTCGGTCCAATAGCCGCCGCCGGGCCAGAGCTCGACGACCGTCAGCGACGGTTCGAGTCCGAAGAATGTGAGTTCGGCCAACGGGTGGCGCGCCTCGTCGCGCGCGACGAAGGCGGCAGTGCGCGCCGGGCTCGCGATCGCCGCGACGAGCGCGGCATCGACGCGAGTAGCCGGCGCGGCGGCAGGCGCGGCGGCGGCTAGCGCCGCGAGCGAAACCACGGCTAGAACACGGGTAATTGGACGATTGGACATGGGCGTGGGGTGTCCTGTGGGGAGATGCTTCGCGGCAGTATCCCAAAATCAGCGCTCTGCGTCATGCTACGCGCGGTAGCTTGCCGGTATGAGGTCTACGGCATTGGCGTGCGCGGGCTGGAGTCGATTATTGCGCGGGCTTTTGTTGTGCTGCGTCGGCAGTCGGCCGCGACCACTCCTTTTGCAGAAACAGATAGCGGCCGCGGTGCGCGGCGCGCCGTGCCGCCGGTGCGGCATCGAGGTGCATGGCCGGCCAGCCGCCGGCCGCACGGTACTGCGGCCAATCCGGCAGACCGGCGCCGTTCGGGTTGCCGGTCTGCGCAAATTGGGTCCAGTACCGCTGCATCAACTCGGACAGCCGGTAATCCGCGGGGCGCCACTTCGCACCGAGCCGCGAATCGAGCGTGCCGAAGACATATTCGATGTCATCGGAATGGAACGCACCGAGCGCGGCCGGATGATTCGGATCTCCGGGCGACTCGCGATCGAAGCGGTAGCGGTAGACCGGGGCGCCGCCCGTACGCGCCTGCGCGTCCAGCCACGCCCAGGTCGAATAGGCGATGAACCGGTCTCCGGCGTAATCCTGCGCGACGCGCCGCGCGTCAGCGTCGTTCGCGGCGTGGTACCAGCGCAGAAATTCGCCGGCCGCGGGGCCGAAATCCCGTGCCGCGACCGTGCGGATCGAGGCGATCGTCGGCGGGGTTTTTTGCGCGAGCATGGCGAACGAGCCTTCGTCGCGGTTCCATCCGGCGAGCAGCGGCACATGCGCCTGTTCGCCCGCGGCATAAATCTCGGCCACGCGGCGCGGTAAGAAGTAGCCATCGATGTCCGGTACAATCGTCAATCCCGCGCCGTGCACCTTGCGCAACGAGGCCGCGAGCAGTTCTCGCGCGCCGAGCGCGCGCAGTTTGCGCAGGTCGCCGGTACCGAGCGTTGCCCGGACGAACGCCAGATCGGTCTTCTCGGCCACGGCGAGCGTCGGGAACGGCAACTCCGGTCCGCCGAGCGCCGAGCCACTTTCGCCGCTCGCGCGCGCGAACAATCCGCGCGCCGCCGGCGAAGCCATCAGCACGCTGACCGAATACGATCCGGACGATTCGCCGAAAATGGTCACGTTGTCGGGATTGCCGCCGAATGCGCCGATGTTCCGCCGCACCCAGCGCAGTGCGGCCGCCTGATCCATCAAACCGTAGTTGCCCGCCGCCGCGTGCGCCGACTCCGCCGCCAGCGCCGGCAGCGCGAAAAAGCCGAAGATGCCCTGGCGGAAATTCATCGAGACGACGATCACGCGCATGGTCGCGGCCAAATGCGCGCCGTCCTGCCGGGGCTCGGAGGTTGCGCCGGCGAGGAACCCGCCGCCATAAATCCACACCATGACCGGCAACTTCGCCTGCTGCGCCCGCGCCGGCGTCCAGACGTTCAGCGTTAGGCAATCCTCGCTGCCGCCGGCATCTCGAAAACGCATGTCCGAAAACTGGTGCTCCTGCAGGCAACGCGGTCCAAAGCGCGTCGCCTCGCGTACGGTGGTAGAGCGGCGCATCGGCATCGGCGGCCGCCAGCGCAGACGACCGACTGGCGGCGCTGCGTACGCAATCCCCAGAAACTCGCGCGCACGGCCGTCGGCGCTCAGCCGGCCGCGAACCTCGCCCTTGTCCGTACGCACATCGAGCGTGCCGGCGCGTGCCGGCAGCATCGACACCAGCAACGAGGCGGCCAGCAGGCAGAGGCGCGCGTCAAATCGCAAATCCATGGGCAGTCTCCGGTAGCGGTGTACGCCGGCGCTGCGGCGTCACGCTGGCAAATTTATCACCGATTGCGGCAGTGCGAGCGGTCGGTATCGGCGTGCACTGCATCCACAGCCGTCCGCTTTACGTAGTACTGCTTGCCAACCCGCATTCAACCAGGGAGGAGACCCATGTCCCACGTCAAGCAGCTTGCCCTTTCCAGCGCCATTCTCGCCACGCTATGCAGCACGGCCGCCATGGCATCCAGTCACCGGGAGGCGCCATTTACGGCCGCCAATCCGACGATCGACGGTACCGATTTTTACATGTTCCGCGCCTACGGTGATCCGACCACGAATGCCGCTGCCGTCGCCACCGACAGCGTCGTGTTGATCGCCAACTACAACCCACTGCAGGACCCGTACGGCGGTCCCAACTATTTCGCGCTCAATCCCAATGCGCTCTACGCGATCAACATCGACAATAACGGCGACGCCAAGCCGGCAATCAGTTTTCAGTTCCAATTCAAGAACAACTACAAGGGCACGGCGCTCAACACCGGCGCCACGGACGCCAGCGGCAATGCCGTACTGGTCGCCATCCCGCTGATTGTCTCGGGACCGGTCGGCAACTCGGGCGACAACGCCAGCGATCCGAACGTTAATCGTTATGAGACTTATACGATCAATATGCTCCGCGGCACCACATCGACGCTGCTGACGACCGCTAGCGGCAGCACGACCTTCCAGAAACCTATCGACGATATTGGCACAAAAACTATTGCGAATTACGCGACTTATGCCAATAGTTTCATCCAAACTGTTAACTTTGGCAGCTGCGGTATGGGCAAAGTGTTCGTCGGTCAGCGGCACGATGGTTTCATCATCAACCTCGGTGAGACGTTCGATCTCCTCGATCTGAATCCACTCGGTGGCCGCAATTCCACCCAGAACACGCTCGCCGGCAAGAACATCACCAGCATCGCCATGCAAGTGCCGGTCGCTTGCCTGACCAAAGATGGTCTCGGCAGCACGACGACCGCCGATCCGGTCCTCGGTGCTTGGACGACATCCTACCTGCGGCAGGCGCGTGTGTTGAACCCGAACCCAAAGTCGACGAACAACACAGAAGTCAACGGCGGCGCCTGGTCGCAGGTGTCGCGCCTCGGTAATCCGCTGGTCAACGAGGTCGTGATCGGATTGCCGGACAAGGATCGCTTCAATGACAGCCAACCGAAGGACGACGTTCAATTCGCGACGTACGTGACCAATCCGACCCTGCCGGTACTCGTCAATGCCTTGTTTCCGGGGGCAACGGTCGTGCCGCCGCCGCCGCGCAACGATCTCGTCGCCGCATTCCTGACCGGTCTGTCGTTGAAGGCGACCGGCGGAACGACGCCGATCTTCAGCAACAACCCGTCGGATTACGGCGATCCAGTACAGGCCTCCGAGGAGTTGCGTCTAAACGCCGCGATTCCGCCGGTGCCGACGACGGCCCAAAGCAACCTCGGCTTGCTGGCTTGCGACACCTCCGGCTTTCCGAACGGCCGTCGGCCGGCTGACGATGTGGTCGATATTGCGTTGACGGCTGCGGAG
>JAYTQR010000017.1:0-3762 GCA_043746615.1 Gammaproteobacteria bacterium
TGCGACGCAAACACCTGCGGCAGCTGGTTGAGCAGGTCCTCGACCCGGGTGATGCCCGTTTGTTGAATTTGCAGGGCCGATACGAAGGTCACGGGGCTGATCGATGCTTCATTCGGTACGGCGATACGCGAGCCGGTGACGACGACTTCCTGCAGAACGCTGGTATTGTCGGCCGCGGCCGGCGGCGGCGCCTGCTGTGCGTTCACGCTACCGATGGTCGCGGCCAAGGTGCCACCGGTCAGGGCCGCGTGCACCGCCATCCGCAACAAGGGATTTCCGAGGTTGTTGTTCACCATATGACTGATTCTCCCGTGGCGATTCCGACTAAATATTGATATTGCGTGTGCCGACTGAAAATGCCGTTGCGGTAAGCCTTCGAATTGGCGGGCGCCTTAAGTTAGATCTCGCGCGCGCGCTGCGAAACGATGCGCATAATGATTCGTCCCCTCGATCGACCACTGCGTGACCAGAGCGCAACCTCGACGGCTTACCGTCCGTTGTTTTTCGTTCGACGACCCCCGATATGCGGCCGAATATAGCATATTGTCGGAACAGTACAACACGCCGCAGGCAGGCAGGTGCGCCGGCGGCCCGCACGGTTGCCGGGCGATAGCCTGCGGCGCGAATATCGCGAGCATGGGCAATTGCGCGGCAAAACCTCAGCCACTTCCGGGCATTCCGGCGATCGAATACCAAAGTGCTCCTCTATGCGGCATCGCGGCGATCTTGGCCGCTGTCGTTTGCCGCGCAAATGCCGCGTTCGCCAGGCGCCAAGGGTGATTGTTGTGCGCAAGCGACACACGATCCATGGCCGCACCGGCGGACCTGGTTTCCCGCAGCGGATGACGCCATAGTGTGCGCTGCGCAACACTGGCGGTCGGCCCATGCAAACTCCTCTGCTTCCGCACTACGAACATGAAATCGGTATTCGGATCGGCAGAGGCGATTTCGCCGGGGCGGCCGCCGTGGCGGCACGATGCCGCGCGGCATATCCCGACGCTTCGGCCGGATGGCTGCTCGGCAGCATCGCGGCGCTGCTCGGCGATGACAAGGAGACCGCGCTCGCGCTGGCGGATGAACGGCTCGCGCGCCGTCCGATTGATATACCGTGCCTGTTGCAGAAGGCCGAGTCGTTGCTGGCGCTCGGCCGACGCGCCGACGCGCTCGCCGCGGCAGCCGCGGCGGCCGCCATTGCCGCACCGAACGCAGCGGCTCTCGACGCCGTCGGCGAATTTCTCGTGCATGCCGGCGCACATGCGCAGGCTCTCGCGATTTACGACGATGCGGTTGCTGCCGCACCCGACGATCCGTCGATGCATGCGAAAAGGGCCGTCGTCCACCGCTTCCTCGGAAACTTCGACGCCGCCGCCGCCGACTACGAGCGCGTGCGCGAGCTTGCGCCGAGCGATCCGGAAGCGCTCAAAGGGATTGCCGAGCTGCGGCGTCAAACGGCCGAGCGAAATTACGTCTCGGCGCTGACCGCAGCGCTCGCGGCGGCGCCGAGCGACAGCAAAGAGGCCGCGACCCTGCACTTCGCGCTGGCGAAGTCGTGTGAGGATATCGGACAGCACGCCGAGAGCTGGCGCCATCTGGTCGCCGGCAATCGCATCGAGCGGTCCAGGATACAGTACGACTCGGCGACGGATTGCGCGGCCATCGCCCACATCATCGGTGCTTTCCCGGCCGTGGAAGCGGCGCAAGCCGATACGACCGGCGAGCGGCCGATCTTCATCGTCGGCCTGCCGCGGACCGGGACGACGCTCGTCGAACGCATCGTCGGCAACCACTCGGCGGTGCACTCGGCCGGCGAATTGCCGGCTTTGTCGGAGGCCATCGGCGCCGCGGTCGATCGCATTGCGCGCGGCGAACGCATGGACTGGCTCAATTATGCCGCGGCGCTCGGCCGCATCGACGGCGCATTCATTGCGCACGAGTACCTGGCGCGCGCGCGCGCGCGGCGCGGCGAACTGGCGAGATTTTCCGATAAACAGCCGACGAATTTCTTTTACTGCGCGTTGATCTTGCGCGCGTTTCCCGATGCGCGCATCGTCCACTTGACGCGCCATCCCTTGGCCGCGTGCTACGCGATCTACAAAACGCGCTTCGGCGGTACCTATCCGTTTGCCTACGACCTCGCCGAACTCGGCGAATTCTACATCGCCTACCGGCGGCTGATGGCGCACTGGCATACGATCTTGCCGCAGCGGATCCTCGACGTTGCCTACGAGGATGTCGTCACGAATCTCGAGCCGACGACGCGCCGGCTGCTCACGTATCTGGATTTGCCGTTCGAGGCCGCCTGCCTGGAATTCCACCGCAACCCGCGATCGACCGCTACCGCGAGCGCCGTACAGGTGCGCCAGCCGCTCTACGATTCCTCGCTGCAGCAATGGCGGCACTACGATGCGGATCTCGCCGCACTGCGCGCGCAGTTGCAGGCGGCGGGAATTCAGGTCGAATAGACCATGCGGCGTTCAGCGCAGCCGCGTGACCTTGCAGCCGCGCCTGGATTGCATTTGCAGCCAATAGGAACCCAGCCAGCCGCGCGTAATCGTCACGCCGTCACCGACCTTCGCCAGCATGTCACCCTCGGGCAGCAGCTGGCTCCAAACCTGTCCGTTGTCGAGTGTAAAGACGATCCGTCCGTCGCCCGTGTGCGCAAGCCCGACGAGGCGCGCTGCGATATCCGACACGGCGCGCGCGCGCGTCCCCGCGGCGATCTCTTTCGCCGCGACCGCGTCCTCCGGTAAGCCGAACGTTTGCTTGGGATCCAACGGCCGCGACGGCTGTGGACTCGGCGCAGCGGCGGCTTTGCCGACGGCCGGAACCGTCGCGGACTTCAGTGCGGCGGCTTCGCGATCGTAGCAGGCGAGACGCGCCGCCGGGTCCGCGAGGCCGTGGCACGCCAGCAGGCCCGCCAACGCGCCGGCCGCGACGCTTGCCGTCGTCCCGCCCAGGAACACCGGCAGCCCCAGCCAGGCCCAGCGGCGGTTATGCCGAAGCACGCTCATCTTTAAGTCTCCCGATGTCAGCGCGGCACGCCAACGGCGTCCGCCTCCGCACCGTTATATTCCGCCAGCGCGGCGAACGCCTCGCGCACCAAGGCAACTTCCAGCGGCGTCAGCTGCGGATTCCAGACATCGAGAATCAATATGGCGCGTGGCGCGTCGGCATCGTTCCACGCCTCGTGTTCGATCGTGTCGTCGAACGCCCAGCCGGTGCCGACCTGCCATTCCCGCGTCTCGCCGCCAACGCGGAAGCGGCAGCCGGGCGGCACGATCAGCGGCAGGTGCACGGTCAGCCGCGTGTTCGTGACGCCGGTGTGCGGCGGAATTTTCGTGCGCGCATCGAGGATCGAAAAAAATGCGGTTGGACCGCGATCCGGGATGTCGACCTGCGGGGCCGCCGCGATCGCCGCGGCCGTTTGCGCACAGCGTTCGATGTGCGGCTCGATACGCCGGCCATCTTTCACCAAGAAATACGCGCCCCAACGCCTCGAGTGGTTCAGATCCTTCCATT
Organism: Gammaproteobacteria bacterium; assembly: GCA_043746615.1. Classification (GTDB taxonomy): domain Bacteria; phylum Pseudomonadota; class Gammaproteobacteria; order Steroidobacterales; family Steroidobacteraceae; genus Bog-1198. The sequence goes on from JAYTQR010000017.1 coordinate 3,520, forward strand.
GGTTGAGCGGCAATCCTTGCGGATAGGCGATGTAAGGCTCGATCTGCGCATCGTCGTCGCCGAGCACGCCGATCAGTTCGTCGCGTATGGCGCCTGTCTGCGCTTCCAGCGCGGCGAGCCAGGGCAAGAACTCTCTGGGATAGAATTCGTAGTTGGCCAGGAAGGGAAACAGCAAGAACGTCGGCTCGGGCGTATAAATCCGCGTTTTTCCAAGCAGCCGGTCGAGACACCGGTCGAAGCGCA
>JAYTQR010000018.1:0-9995 GCA_043746615.1 Gammaproteobacteria bacterium
AAGGCCTGACCGCCGCGACGGCTGCAGCGGCAGAGCACTGGGTTACAATTTTCGGCTCGGCGCAGACCCGCCGAGAGGGCCGACAGGATCGCGAGATCACGGCCGCGTGAGTACCGGAGAGGTGGCAGAGTGGTCGAATGCGCCGGACTCGAAATCCGGTTCACGGTTACGCCGTGACGTGGGTTCGAATCCCACCCTCTCCGCCACCTCGTACAGCCGGACCATCGCCGCGTTCGATAAGCGGCGAATGAGGTCGGAGGCGCGGATGATCGCGGGGAACCGGAACCGAACCTCATGGGACTAACAAAGCACTCAGCCCGGTTCCGGTGTCTCGTTGCAGACGCCCATATTGTGCTTGGTATTCAGTGATTTGCAAGTGCGCTCTTGCTTGGGGCCGCGGCGCTCCCGCCGCTACCCCGCCAGGGAGGCAAGCGGCACCGGCGCCGACAGCGCATTCGACTGTACGAAGTCCACGCCGAGCGCCGTCAGCCACTGCTGTTCTGCGCGGGATTCGCTCCCCTTCGCGACCGTGCGCACGCCGTGCACACGCGCCGTTCGTACCAGGGCCGTGATCGCGGCCTGCGACGATTGGTCGGTGGGCATATGCGCGGTGATCGACGGCGCCATTTTGATGAACTCGACGCCAGGAAGGCGCAGAAGATCAAAGCAATCGGTATGCAGCAGGAAGTCATCGAGGATCAGCGGACAGCCCAAATGCTGAAAACCGGCGGCGACATCCGTGATTTTGCCGCCGAGTTTGATCGCTGCGGCGGCGTCGATCTCGAATCCGATCGTGCCATTGCGCAAGCTTGCCTTGTCGAGGCACAGGCCGACGAATTTCATGAAGTGTTCGTCGTGCAGCGCCGTTTTTGTCAGGTTGATCGAAAACGCGGTGGTCGTTCCCCGCCAGACCAGCGGGTGGCGAATGAGCCAGCCGATCAACTCGGCGACGACGCGCCGGTCGATCATCGAACCCAAGCCGTGATCGACGGCGCTCTTCAGCATGGCGTGGGGCGCGGCGTTCGGCGCCGCGTCGGATTTGGACCGCAGCAGCACCTCGTAGCGGATCAGTTGGTTGCTCATGGCGAGCGGCATCAGGCGCTGCACGCGCAGCGCAATCGGGCTGCGCCGCAGCGCCGCGTGCAGCCGGTCTATTTCCGGCGTCACCTGCGCGGCCTGCGCGCGTGCGCGGTCCGCGGCCGGCGCGGGCCGCCGCATTGACGCGAAATTGCCGAGTGCGCGCAGTAGTTTCGGAGTCATCAGCAATCCGGCGCCTCCGGATGCACGGTGGATGATCCGCGAGTCGACGATCAGCATGGCCGCGCCGACCATGACCTGTTCGGGACTACGGACCCGAAATAGTACGGCGGAGCGGGCACCGCCGAGATCATAGGTCGCCACGGAGAGGCTGTCGGGTTTCGCGAAATTCACACAGGCTTCGCGCACAGCATTGTGCTCATCCGGCCCCATCGAGCTTTCGCTGAGCCAGAGCAGATTGCCGTGCTGATCGTGCACCGACACGGCAAAAGCGCGTGTCGGCATGATCGCCGCACGCATCTTGCGGCACACCGCATCGAAACCGGCGGGCGGCGTTGCTGGGGGTGCGAGGGACTTACTCGATTCCATAGGTTTGGCACTTGGCGTTGATGATGCCTTCATACCGTACTGGGCGGCGCGCTGCTGTGATCGTTTTCGCCAAACCGGCCGAGAGCGGCACGAGATTTTCAGCCCGCAGAGGCGATGCGCTGCGGTGCGGGTCCCATATGACATATCATCGGCGGTCTCGTGCCGCGCCGCTCGACCCGAAGGGAAACCATGCCTGTGACGTCACCAGCCCGACAGTACCGCTATTACGACTTTGTGATGGCGGCGTACGTCTGTGTCTTGCTGTGCTCGAATTTGATCGGGCCGGCGAAGGAGACGTCGCTACACGTGCCGCTGATCGGCACGGTGACCTTTCTCGCCGGAGTGCTGTTTTTTCCGATTTCCTATATTTTCGGCGATATTCTGACCGAAGTGTACGGCTACGGCCGCGATCGGCGCGTGGTATGGGCCGGGTTCGCCGCGCTCGCCTTCGCCTCGATGATGGCCGCGGTGGTCGTGCATCTGCCGCCCTCGGCGCAAGGCCGCGCCAATCAAGTCGCGCTCGAGGCGATTTTCGGCAACACGCCGCGCATCGTCGCCGCCTCGATCATCGCATTCCTGTGCGGCACGTTCGTGAACAGCTACGTGCTCGCCAAGATGAAAATATGGACCGGCGGCCGGTGGCTGTGGACACGTCTGGTCGGTTCGACGCTCGCCGGCGAGCTCGTCGATTCCATGTTGTTCTATACCATCGCGTTTTTCGGCCGCATGTCCTGGGCGCACCTGCAGTTGCTGATGCTCACGCAATATTTGCTGAAGAGTGGCTGGGAAATCGTTGCCGCGCCGCTGACGTATCGGGTCGTCGCGTTCTTGAAGAGGGCGGAGAATGAGGACTATTATGACCGTGACACCAATTTCACGCCGTTTTCGTTGAAGGCTTAGCCGGCAATGAGCGAAAGCGTCAAGATCGTCATCTTGGACCGCCTGCGGGCCGGCGAGTCGGCCAACCCCGCGCCGGAAAATATCCTCGCCGGCATCCCCCGGGCGCGCGCCGCGAACCAATACGCGGACGCCGGCGGGCAATTCTTCTGCGGAGTCTGGACGAGCACGGCGGGCAAATGGCGGGTGCGTTATTCGGAGCACGAGTTCTGCGTGCTGCTCGAGGGCCGCGTGCGTATCGAAGCGGCATCCGGAGAGCGGCATGATTTCGCCGCGGGCGACGCTTTCGTCGTGCCCGCCGGCTTCGCGGGCACTTGGGAAGTGCTCGCGCCGTGCAAGAAATGGTACGCGATCTTCGAGCCGAAACCGTGAGCGCCCGCGGCGCTCACGCGCTCGCGCGAATGACCTCCGCCAACACCTCGACGATTTTCGTCATGTGCGCCGGTTCGACGATCAGCGGCGGCGACATGGCGATGGTGTCGCCGGTTTGGCGCACCATGACGCCGCGTTCGAAACACTTGATGAAGACGTCGTAGCCGCGCGCGCCGGGCTTGCCGGCGCGCGGTTCTAACTCGACGGCGCCGATCAATCCGTAATTGCGGATGTCGATGACATGCGGCAGTCCTTTCAAGGAATGCACGGCGTCCTCCCACTTGCAACCGACCGTCGCCGCGCGCGTCAGCAAGCCCTCCCGCTCGTAAATGTCGAGCGTCGCCAGTGCCGCGGCGCAGGCTACCGGATGCGCCGAGTACGTGTAGCCGTGGAACAGTTCGATCGCATTTTCCGGTCCCTGCATGAACGCGTCGTATATTTTGCGGTGCGCGAACACTGCGCCCATCGGAATCGCGCCGTTCGTCAGGCCCTTGGCCGTCGTCATCAGGTCCGGCGTCACCGCGAAGGCCTGCGCGCCGAACGGTTTGCCGACGCGGCCGAAGCCCGTGATGACCTCGTCGAAGATCAACAAAATGTCGTGCTTGTCGCAGATTTCTCGGATGCGCTGCAGATAGCCGACCGGCGGCAGAATTACGCCCGCGGACCCGGCAATCGGTTCGATGATCACCGCCGCTATCGTTGCGGCATCGTGCAGTGCGACGAGGCGCTCCAGTTCGTTGGCCAAGTGCGCACCCCAAGGCGGCAGGCCGCGCGAGAAGGCGTTATGCTCCAAATGCAGCGTGTGCGCCAGGTGATCGACTCCGGGCAGCATCGAGGAACCGAAGAGCTTGCGGTTATTGACCATGCCGCCGACCGACATGCCGCCGAAGCCGACGCCGTGATAACTCCTTTCGCGGCCGATCAGGCGGGTGCGCGCGCCCTGACCGCGCGCTCGCTGGTAGGCGACAGCGATTTTCAGCGCCGTGTCGACCGATTCGGATCCGGAGTTCGTGAAGAAAATTCGGTCGAGGTGCACAGGCGCGATCGCGGCCAGGCGGTTCGCGAGTTCGAATGCAGCCGGATGGCCCATTTGAAACGTCGGCGCGAATTCCATCGTGCCGAGCTGGCGGGCGACCGCCTCGGTGATTTCGCGCCGCCCGTGACCGGCGTTGACGCACCACAATCCAGCGACGGCGTCGAGCACCTCGCGGCCGTCGACGGTCCAGTACCGCATGCCATCGGCGCGCGCCAACAGCCGTGGGTTCGCCTTGAATTGGCGGTTCGCCGTAAACGGCATCCAAAACGCCTCGAGTTCGCTCGGCGCGGGGACGGGGGAGCCAATGGCGTTCATGCTTCAATCCTTCCGAAATGGACCTGCGGACCAGCCAGATGATAAGAAAAATTGACACTTTCCTCAATTCCCGGCGAAATATGCTCCCAGGCGTTTAATATACTCAACACATATGAGTCTAGATGTCGGTGCCCACTTGAAGGCCGTGCGGCAAATGTACGGGCTCTCCCAACGCGAACTTGCGAAGCGCGCGGGCGTCACGAACGGGCTAATTTCGCTGATCGAGCAGAACCGCGTGAGTCCTTCGGTCGGTTCGCTGAAGAAGGTGCTGGATGGAGTGCCGATGGCGCTCGCGGATTTTTTTACGCTGGACCTCGCGGCCCAGCCTCCGGTATTTTTCCCGAAGGACGAATTAGCCGACATCGGCACCGGCAACGTCGAATTGCGCCTGGTGGGCAGCCATCTCGCGAAGCGCAGCATGTCGATTTTGCATGAGCGCTACGCGCCCGGCGCGGATACCGGCGAGGAAATGTTGACGCACGACGGGGAGGAGGGCGGCGTCGTCGTCCGCGGCCGCATCGAGCTGACGGTCGGCGGCGAGGCGCGCGTGCTCTGCGCCGGCGACGCCTTCTATTTCCGCAGCTCCCTGCCGCACCGCTTTCGCAACCTCGGCCGCGAGGAATGCGAAATCGTCAGTGCCAGCGCGCCGCCGACGTTTTAGTTCGCGCTTCAGGTAGCATGGCGCTCCTATGAGTATCGTCACCGTTGCGGCGACTCAAATGGCTTGCAGCTGGGACCGCGATGCGAACGTTGCGCGGGCGGAGCGGCTGATCCGCGAGGCGGCGGCCCGCGGCGCGCAAATCGTCTTGATCCAGGAGCTGTTCGAGACGCCTTATTTTTGCAAGGATCATGACCCGCGTCATTTCGAGTTGGCGCGGCCGCTCGACGCTCATCCGGCTGTCGAGCATTTCCGCGGGCTGGCGCGCGAGCTCGGCGTCGTCTTGCCGGTCAGTATCTTCGAGCGCGCCGAAAATGTGTTTTTCAACAGCGTCGTCATCGTCGATGCGGACGGTACGCTGCGCGGCAGCTACCGCAAATCGCACATCCCCGAGGGGCCGGGCTACCACGAAAAGTATTATTTTTCGCCCGGCGACACCGGATTCCGCGTATTCGACACGCGCTTTGCAAAGCTCGGCGTCGCGATTTGCTGGGATCAATGGTTTCCCGAGGCGGCCCGCGCGATGGCGCTGCTCGGCGCGGAAATGCTGATGTTCCCGACCGCGATCGGCTCCGAACCGCAGGCTCCTGCTCTGGACTCGAGCGGCCATTGGCAGCGTACGATGCAGGGTCACGCCGCGGCCAACATGATGCCGCTGATCGCATCGAACCGCATCGGCGTCGAGGCAGGCGAGAAGTGCACGATGCAGTTCTACGGCTCGTCGTTCATCGCCGGGCCGACCGGCGAGAAGGTCGCGGAGGCCGACCGCGACAGCGAGACCGTGCTGACGGCCGGTTTCGACTTGGACGAGGTGCGCCGCTACCGGCAGTCGTGGGGCGTATTCCGAGACCGGCGTCCGGACCTTTATTATCCCCTCCTGTCGCTCGATGGCCGCGGCTGACGCTCCGCCACTAACCGCTCCTGGTGAATGACAATGTCCGCTATTGGATCGCGACGGCGCCGGTCGGTGCCGCCTCGGTGCTCGCCGGGGAGCTCGCGCAGTATGGTGCGATCGGCCTCGTCGAGCGCAGCACCGACGTCAAGTTTCAAGGCACGCTCGAGACCGGCTACCGCGCCTGCCTGTGGTCGCGCACCGCGACGCGCGTCTTGCTCTCCTTGGGCTCGATCGACGCAGGCAGCGCGCAAAACCTCTACGAGGGCGTGAAGCGTATCGATTGGCGCGAGCACTTGGGCGGGGGCGCGACGCTCGCCTGCGACTGCAGCGGCGGCAACGAATCGATCCGTCATACGTTGTACGGCGCTCAACTCCTCAAGGACGCAGTCTGCGATAATTTACGCGACTCGACCGGGACGCGCCCCGACGTTCGGCCGGAGCGGCCCGACGTGTTGCTGCACTTGCACGTCGAAGGATCGGCGGCCCTGCTGTCGGTGGATTTCTCCGGCGAGAGTCTGCACCGGCGCGGCTACCGTCTCGAAGGCGGACGGGCGCCGCTGAAGGAGAACGTCGCCGCCGCAGTGTTGCTGCGCGCCGGTTGGCCGGATGTTGTCGAGCGCGGCGGCGCTCTCGTCGACCCGATGTGCGGCTCCGGCACTTTTTTGATCGAAGGCGCGCTGATTGCGGCCGACGCGGCGCCAGGACTCGATCGGGATTATTTCGGCTTCAACGGCTGGCGGGGTCACGACGCCGGGCTGTGGGGGCGTTTGTGCGCCGAGGCTGGGCAGCGACGTGCCGCGCGCCCCGCGCGGCGCGTCGCCTTCGGCTCGGACATGGATGCGGATGCGGTTCGTATCGCGCTCACGAACGCGCTGCGCGCCGGCGTCGCCGACTGGGTGCACGTGGAGAAGCACGCGCTCGCACAGACCCGGCGTCCGGCGGCACCGTGCGGGCTCGTCGTCTGCAATCCGCCGTACGGCGAACGGATCGGCGCCGAAACGGCGCTGCCCGCACTGTACCGCGACCTCGGGGACCTGCTGCGCACGCACTTCGACGGCTGGCAGGCCGCGGTATTGACGGGCAATCCGCCCCTCGCCCGGCACTTGGGCGTATATGCGAAGCGCAGCCACCGCGTGTTCAACGGCCCGATCGAATGCCGGCTACTGCGCTTCGATCTCGATCCGGCGCACGCGCAGCGTCCGGCCGAAGTCGTGCGCGCCGATTGGGCGGGGCGCCCGGGCGCGCTGATGTTCGCGAACCGGTTGCGCAAGAATTTGCGCGCTCTGGAGGCCTGGGCGCGCCGCGAGGGGATCGAGTGCTACCGCGTCTATGATGCCGACATGCCGGAATACGCGTTCGCGATCGACTTGTACGGTCTGGAGCCGCGCCACGTCTACGTGCAGGAATACGCGGCGCCGAACAGCGTGAATCCAGAACATGCGCGCGAGCGGCGGCGGGAGGTGCTCGCCGTGCTGCCCGACGTGCTGACGGTGCCGCTTGCGCAGGTTCATTCGCGGTTGCGCAGGCCGCAGAAGGGCAGCGAGCAATACGCGAAGCGCGCCGCGACGCACGAACGCTACGCGGTGCACGAGGGCGGTCTGAAGTTTTGGGTGAACTTCCGCGACTACTTGGACACAGGCTTGTTTCTCGATCACCGGCTGACGCGCGGGATACTGCGGGAATGGGCCGAGGACAAGGATTTCTTGAACTTGTTTTGCTACACCGGCAGCGCGACCGTATATGCCGCCGCGGGCGGCGCGCGCACGACGGTGAGCGTCGATCTGTCCAACACCTATTTGGACTGGGCGCACGACAATCTGCTGCTGAACGGCTTCACGCAGCCGCGCCACGAACTGATCCGCGCCGATTGCCTCGAGTGGCTGGAGAGCCGCGCGGACGCGGACCGCAGTTTCGATCTGATCTTCGTCGATCCGCCGACGTTCTCGAATTCCAAACGCATGCAGGGCGTACTCGACGTGCAGCGGGACCATGTCGGCATGATCCGCCGCGCACTCGGCCTGCTGCGCCCGGACGGGCGCCTGGTGTTCTCGACGAACTACACCCAGTTCAAGCTGGCGGCGGCGGCGCTCGCCGATTTGAATGTCAGCGACATCAGCGCTGCGACGCGGCCGCGGGATTTCGCGCGCAACCCGCGGATCCACAGCTGCTACAGCATATCGCGCAGGCGGTAGTACAGCATCGCGAGCATCAGCGACGGGCGCCGCAACAGTGGTCCGCCGGGGAAGTCGCCATGCGGAATGCGCGCAAAGACATCGAAGCGCTCGGCGGTGCCCGCGAGCGCCTCGGCGATCAGCTTGCCGCCGAGCGCGGTCAGCGCCAAACCGTGCCCGGAGAAGCCCTGCAGGTAATAGACGTTCGGCGTCAGCCGGCCAAAGTCCGGCGCGCGGCTCCTCGTGATATCCAGATATCCGCCCCAGGCGTACTCGACGGCGAGGTCGCCGAGTTGCGGAAACACGCGCAGCATGCGCCGGCGCATCGACTCCGCGAGGCGCGGCGGTTCGACCGCGCTGTAGCTGACGCGCCCGCCGAACAGCAGCCGCCGGTCGGCCGACAAGCGAAAGTAGTCCAAGATCCAATTGACGTCCGCGACCGCCGCATCGCTCGGCAGGAGTGCTGCCGCGCGCGCCGGCGCCAAGCGCTCGGTCGCGATTATGTAGGTGCCGACGCCCAAGATGCGCCGCGCCAGGCGCGGCGCCAGCGCGCCGACATAGGCGTTGGCGCACAACACCAAGTGTTTGCAGCGCAGGACGCCGGCGGCGCTGTGCACGCGGATATCGGCGCCATCCTGATAGCGCAGCACCGCCGAGTTCTCGAATATTTGCGCGCCGGCCGCTTCGGCGGCGCACGCGAGGCCTTGCGTATACTTCAGCGGGTGCAAGTGGCCGCTGCGCGTATCGATGAGTCCCGCCAAATAGCGGTCGCTCGCAACGTGATTGCGCAGCTCGTCACGATCGATCAGCCGCGCCGTGCGATAGCCATATCGGTCGGCGAGTTCATGCGCCCACTGCGCGAGTTCGCGCACCTGGCGCGGTTTGACGGCGACGTGCAGGTGATTGGCGCGGTAGTCGCAGTCGATCCGGTGCCGTTGAATCAGCGATTGGGTTAAATCCAGCCCCTCGACCGACAGGTCGAACAAACGGCGCGCATCGTCGGCGCCGACTTGAGCGGCGAGCGTTTGTTGGCTCGCCGCGAGTCCGAAGATCGTCTGACCGCCGCTGCGCCCCGACGCGCCGTAGCCCACGTGCCGCGCCTCGAGCAGCGCCACGCGATAGCCGCGCTGCGCCAAATGCAGTGCCGCCGAGCAGCCGGCGATGCCGCCACCGACGATGCCGACATCGGCGCGCATCTCGCCCTGCAGGGCAGCGCGCGCGGCCGTCTCGCGAAGGGCCGCGCCGGCAGCGTAATAGGACGGAGCGGGCGGATCGGTGAGGCGCACTTGACAACTCTCAGTTCGTTCAGTGTTTAAAATATTATAGCTATTGACAGGATTTGCGGGTTGTGAGCCTACCGGGTTATCTGCACGAAGTGCAATATTGTTGCAAGGCAATAAAAGCGCCTAAGTGCTGGAAATGCCTAATTCTTGGGCAATTCCGGCAGCGATATCAGGACGCCGCCCGATCCGTATGGTGTAATGAGCTCGTGGTGAAAGCTTAGGCATCTCCCTAGGCGTTTAATATCTTAAACATGTCTCGCAAGCCGCTCATCGGAATTCCAGCCGACCGCCGGCTCCTTGGGAAGCATTACTTCCATGTGGTCGGCGAGAAATACATTGCAGCCGTCGCCGCCGGCGCGAATGCAGTGCCGGTGCTCGTGCCCGCACTCGGTCCGCAAAGCGATTTGGGCGAGTTGCTCGATGTCTGTGATGCCTTGCTGTTCACGGGGAGCGAAACGAATGTCGAACCCCACCGCTACGGAGGCCCGGCCAGCGAGCCGGGAACACTGCATGACCCTGATCGGGACGCTACGACGCTTCCGTTGATACCGCGCGCGATCGCCGCCGGCTTGCCGGTCCTGGCGATTTGCCGCGGGTTCCAGGAGATGAATGTCGCCTTCGGCGGCACGCTGTGGCAAAGGCTGCACGAGGTGCCGGGCCACATGGACCACCGCGATGACGATACCTTGCCGCTCGAACGGCAGTACGAGCCCGCCCACGATGTGCTCCTCGAGCCCGGAGG
>JAYTQR010000019.1:0-2582 GCA_043746615.1 Gammaproteobacteria bacterium
TATGTGCGCAACAAGCGCAAGGCCTGCGAGGAGACCGGCATCCGCTCCTTTGCGTTCGAGCCGCCGGCGACGGTCGGTGGCGACGAGCTGCTGCGGCTCGTCGCGCAGCTCAATCGCGACGCACGCGTCGACGGCATCTTGATTCAGCTGCCACTGCCGCCCGGTCTCGATGCGAACGAGATCATGGATGCGGTCGACCCGGCCAAGGACGTCGACGGCTTTCACCCGCAGAATACCGGTCTGCTCGCGCAGAAGCGGCCCCGTCTGCGACCGTGCACGCCGTTCGGCGTGATCCGCCTCGCGCAGGAGTACGGGATCAAATTGCGCGGCCTGCGGGCGACCGTCGTCGGCGCCTCGAACATCGTCGGGCGGCCGATGGCGCTCGAATTGCTGCTCGCCGGCTGCACGGTGACGGTTTGCCATACCGGCACCCGCGATTTGCGGGCGGAAGTGGCGCGCGCGGAACTCGTCGTCGCCGCGGTCGGCAAGCCCGGCATGGTCGCCGGCGAGTGGATCCGCGACGGCGCCGCTGTGTTCGACGTCGGCATCAATCGCATGGCCGACGGCCGTCTGATCGGCGACGTCGACTATGCCGCCGCCGGCGTGCGGGCCGGTTGGATCACGCCAGTCCCCGGCGGCATCGGCCCCATGACTATCGCGATGTTGCTGTCGAATACACTCGATGCCGCGACCACCAAAATCGGCACCCGTTGAGTATACTGAGACCGATCCAGTCTCCTCAGGATGAGCCGATGAACTTGCAATCCAGTGCCAAGGTCTACGCCGATGCGCTCAGCGCGTTGCGCGGCATCTTGACGGACGGCATGACGCTGATGTCCGGCGGCTTCGGCGCCTGCGGGGTGCCCGAGCATCTGATCGACGCGGTCCGCGAACTCGGCGCGCGCAATCTGACCGTCGTGTCGAACAATGCCGGGCTCGACGGCTTCGGTCTCGGGGTGCTGCTGCGGACGCGCCAAATCCGCAAAATGATCTCCTCGTACGTCGGCGAGAACAAGGAATTCGAGCGACAATATCTCGCCGGTGAGCTGGAGTTGGAATTCAACCCGCAAGGCACGCTCGCGGAGCGCATTCGCGCCGGCGGCGCCGGCATCTACGGATTCTACACGCGCACCGGCGCCGGCACGCTGGTCGCCGAGGGCAAGGAACAACGCGTCGTCGACGGCGAGACCTACGTTCTCGAGACCGGTCTGGTCGCCGATCTGTCGCTCGTCAGGGCGTGGAAGGGCGATACCGAGGGTAATTTGGTGTATCGCAAGACGGCGCGCAATTTCAATCCGCCGATGGCCACCGCCGGCCGCATCACGGTCGCCGAAGTCGAACACCTGGTCGAGCCCGGCGCGCTGGATCCCGACCAAATCCACACGCCGGGCATCTACGTCCAGCGGATCGTCGAGGGCAGGAAGTTTTCGCGCCTGATCGAGAAGCGCACCGTGCGCAAACGCGGGGAGGGCCGCGATGCCGTGGTCGCGTGAGGATTTGGCGGCCCGCGCCGCCCGTGAACTCGCCGACGGCTTCTACGTGAACCTCGGCATCGGCATCCCGACGCTGGTCGCGAACTTCATTCCGCCCGGCATGCATGTCGTGCTGCAGTCGGAGAACGGCATGCTCGGCATGGGACCGTTTCCGTACGAGGGCGGCGAAGATCCGGACTTGATCAACGCCGGCAAGGAAACCGTCACCGAGTTGCCGATATCTTCGTATTTTTCCTCCGCCGACAGCTTCGCGATGATTCGCGGCGGTCACATCGATCTGTCGGTGCTCGGCGCGATGGAAGTGTCCGCAGCCGGCGATCTGGCGAATTGGATGGTGCCGGGCAAAGTGGTCAAGGGCATGGGCGGCGCGATGGATCTGGTCGCCGGCGTCAAGCGCGTCGTCATCGTCATGGAGCATACGGCGAAGGACGGCGCACCGAAATTCAAGCCGCACTGCGCGTTGCCGCTGACCGGCGCCAATGTCGTCGATATGTTGATCACTGATCTAGCGGTCTTCGGCCGCGGCTCGCGTCGCGAGCCGTTCCGCCTGATCGAGCGCGCCCCCGGCGTCTCGGCGGCACAAGTGCGGCAGAAGACGCCCGCACACTATTTGGAATGACCGGGCTGCGACCATGAATAGCTTGACGCACCTGCAGCGGCTGGAAGCCGAGAGCATCCACATCCTGCGCGAAGTGGCCACGGAATGTGAGAAACCCGTGATGCTGTATTCGATCGGCAAGGACAGCGCGGTCATGCTGCACTTGGCGTTGAAAGCCTTCGCACCGGGCAAGCCGCCGTTTCCGCTGCTGCACGTGGATACGACGTGGAAATTCCGCGAAATGATCCGCTTTCGCGACCAGACCGCCAAGAACTACGGGCTCGAACTGATCGTGCACATCAATCAAGAAGGGCTCGCGCAGGGGATCAATCCGATCACGCATGGTTCCTCCGTGCACACGGACGTCATGAAGACGCAGGCGCTCAAGCAGGCGCTCGACCGCTACGGCTTCGATGCGGCGTTCGGCGGTGCGCGCCGCGACGAGGAGAAGTCGCGCGCCAAGGAGCGGATATTGTCGTTTCGTAGCGCGC
>JAYTQR010000020.1:0-27121 GCA_043746615.1 Gammaproteobacteria bacterium
GCCCGCGCGGCCTTATCGGTTCCCTACATCACCCGCAAGATTCCGTACTTCGAAGTCTTGGACGAAGAGGGTTTGGTGACCCTCGAGCAAAACGCCGACACCATACTCGAGGAGGTCGGCATCGATTTTCGCGACGATGCCGAGGCACTCGTGCTGTGGCAGGCCGCCGGTGCGGACGTACGGGGCGAGCGGGTGCATTTCCCGCGCGGCATGTGCCGTTCGTTGATACGCAAAACCGCGCCGCGCGAGTTCATGCAGCACGCCCGCAATCCCGCTCGCAGCGTCGTGATCGGCGGCAAAAACACCGTGTTTGCGCCGGCCTACGGCTCGCCGTTCGTGCGCAATCTCGACGAGGGACGCCGCTACGCGCGGATCGAGGATTTCCGCAACTTCGTCAAGCTCGCCTATCAGGCGCATTCGCTGCATCACTCGGGCGGCACGATCTGCGAACCGGTCGATTTGCCGGTCAACAAACGCCACCTCGACATGGTTTACAGCCATTTGAAGTACAGCGACAAGCCGTTCATGGGTTCAGTGACGGCGCCTGAGCGCGCGGAAGATTCCGTGGCGCTGGCGAACATCGTCTTCGGCGCCGAATTGAACGACCCGCTGACCGGGCGGCCAAAAACAACGATCATCAATCTGATCAACGTCAATTCGCCGATGACCTACGACGCGACGATGCTGGGGGCTGCCAAGGTCTACGCGCGCGCCAACCAAGCGACCATCATCACTCCTTTCATCCTCGCCGGCGCGATGTCGCCGGTCACCGTTGCGGGCACGATCGCCCAGACGCTGGCCGAAGCGCTCGCCGGGCTGGCGTTCGTGCAGGTTTGCAATCCCGGCGCGCCGGTCGTGCTCGGCAGCTTCGCCTCGTCGATTTCGATGCAATCTGGGGCGCCGACATTTGGAACCCCGGAACCAGCCCTGGTGCTGTATTCGATGGCGGCGCTTGCGCGGCGTTTAGGGGTGCCGTTCCGCTCGGGCGGGAGCCTCTGCGCCTCGAAGATCCCGGATTCCCAGGCGGCATTCGAGTCGGCAAATACGCTGCTGCCGACCTGTCTCGCCGGCGTCAATTTTGTACTGCACACCGCCGGCTGGCTCGAAGGAGGCCTTGCGATGGGCTACGAGAAGTTCGTCATGGACGCCGATCAAGCCGGCATGATGCATACCTTGTTGGAGGGCGTCGATTTGACGGCGAATGGCCAGGCGCTCGAGGCGATTCGCGAAGTCGGTCCCGGCAAACATTTTCTCGGCTGCGGCCATACGCAGGCGAATTTCGAGAATGCGTTCTACCGTTCGCCGCTCGCCGACAACAACAGCTACGAGCAATGGGAAGCCGAGGGCGCGACCGACATGACCCGAAGGGCGAATGCCCTGTGGAAGAAGCAGCTCGCGGAATACGTCGAGCCGCCGATGGACCCGGCCATCGACGCGGCGCTGCTGGAATACATCGCCAAACGCAAGGCGGCGTTTCCCGACTCGAACGTCTGAGCGGCGTGGCCGCCGGCCGGTGCGCTCAGGGCGTCTTGGTCCGCTCGGCGCGGCGCGGCCGGCGGCCGCGGGTCTCGGTTTGGCTGGTCGATTCCTTCGGTGCCGGCAAGTCGACTACTTTGCGCAGTTGCGTGTAGGCAGCGGTCTTGTGCGGGATCGCCATCGCCTCGACGAAGTGGTGCTGGAAGCGCGGCTCGATCGCCGTCTCCATTTTCTCGATACGCCGCACCAAGGCTTCAATCGTGCCGCGCGAGGTGGCATCCAACAAAGCGATGCGCGCGCCCGTACCGGCGGCATTGCCGGCCGATCGCACCTGCGCGAGATCGCAGTCCGGCACCATGCCGAGGATCGCCGCGTACTTGACGTCGATATGGCTGCCGAAGGCCCCGGCGAGCCGGATGCGATCGACGTGATCGATGCCGAGACGCTCCATCAGCAGCGCGATGCCGGCATACAGCGCCGCCTTCGCCAGTTGAATCGCCCGCACGTCGGTCTGCGTGATCTGCAATTCGACCGCGCCTCGATGCAGCACGTAGGCGAACGTTCTGCCGCTCGCGACAACCCGCGGCGAGCGGGCGGCCAAACGGCCGTCGACGACGCCGTCCTGGTTGATCACGCCGGCGAGGTACATCTCGGCGATTGCCTCGATGATGCCGGATCCGCAGACGCCGGTAATGCCGGTCGCCACCGTCGCCGCGTCGAAGCCGGTCTCGTCGGACCACAAGTCGCTGCCGATGACCTTGAACCGCGGCTCCAGCGTCTCGCGGTCGATGCGGATGCGCTCAATCGCCCCCGGTGCCGCGCGCTGTCCGCAGCTGATCTGCGCACCCTCGAACGCGGGTCCCGTCGGGCTCGAGCACGCGACGAGCCGTGAACTATTTCCAAGTACGATCTCCGCATTGGTGCCGACATCGACCAACAGAGTCATTTCGGCGGATAAGTCCGGCCGCTCGGCGAGCACCATGCCAGCGGTATCGGCGCCAACATGTCCGGCGATGCACGGCAGCACGTAGACTCTGGCGTTGCGGTTCAATTTGAAATCGATCGCGTTCGCGCGCAGCGTAAACGAGTAATCGGTTGCAAGTGCGAACGGCGCTCCGCCCAGTTCGACGGGATCGATGCCGAGGACCAGGTGATGCATGATCGGGTTGCCGACCAGCGTTGCTTCGAGGATATCGTCGATTGCGATGCCGGCGCTGCGCGCGACGTCGGACGCGAGTCCGGAAAGCGCCTCGCGCACGGCCGCGGTCATCAACACGGCGCCGCCGGGATTCATCATCGAGTAGGAGACCCGGCTCATCAGATCTTCACCGAAGCGGATCTGCGGATTCATCAAGCCCGCGCTCGCGACGACCTCGCCGCTCTGCAAATCGCATAGGTGCGCGGCGATCGTCGTCGAACCGACGTCGACGGCGAGGCCGAACGCTTTCTCGTGCAAACCTGGCCAGATGCCGATGATTTGCTTGGCGTCGTGCACAGCGACCGTGACCGCCCAGGCGTCCGCGCGCAAGGCCGGCTGCAGCGTTTGCAGCACCGACAAATCGGTGGTGAGATTTTTCAGGTCCCACTCGATTTCCAGCGCATCGTACAACCGCCGCAAATCGCCGGACGGATCGTGCATGTCCGGCTGCTTCACTTGCACGTAATGCAGCCGCACGAGCGGATTCAGTTCGATCACGCGCACGTCGGCCTCTTTGCGCACGACTTGGCGATGCACTTGGCTGCTCTCGGGCACGTCGATGACGACATCCGTCTCGACGCGCGCCGAACAGGACAGCCGCCGACCCGGCGCGAGCGGCGCGCGCGCCGCGAAGCGCCGTTCCGCTTCGCTGAAAGGCGACAAGCTGGCGCTGGAAGATGACACGCCATGCTTCGCGAATTCGCCCTCCGCGACGAGCACCTGACAGCGCCCGCACAGTCCGCGGCCGCCGCACACCGAATCGATGTCGACACCGAGCGCGCGCGCCGCTTGCAGGATCGGCGTGCCCACGGCAAAGCGCCCGCGCTTGCCCGACGGAGTGAAGACGATCAGGGGATCCGTCGGATTCATGAACGCTGCCGCATTCAGGCCGGACGCCGGCGGTGCCCGCCCTCGCGTCGGCCGCGGCCGGCTTCCCCGGAAGCGCCGGTGCCCGGCGGCGGCGTTTCACGGAATCGGCGGATCCAGCGTGCACAATTCGGATCATGGCCCCGCATGACATCGGCGCCCATGCAGGCCTGTATGACCTCGGTGTGCAGCGGATTGGTGATCGCAGAGGTCATCCCGGCACCGATCGCCATCGTCAAAAAGGCGCTATTGATGCCGCCGCGGTTTGGCAGACCGAAGCTGATGTTGGACGCTCCGCAGGACGTGTTGACCTTCAGTTCCGTGCGCAGCCGGTGCACGAGGCGCATGACCTGCACGCCGGCGCGGTTAATCGCGCCGATCGGCATCACGAGCGGATCGACGACCACGTCGGACGCCGGAATACCATGGTCGATCGCACGCTCGACGATCTTCTTCGCGACAGCGAAGCGCACATCCGGGTCTTCGGATATGCCGGTCTCGTCGTTTGAGATCGCGATGACCGCCGCGCCGTATTTCTTGATGAGGGGCAGCACCGATTCCAGCCGTTCGTCCTCGCCGGTCACCGAATTGACCAGCGCCTTGCCCTTGTAGACCGCGAGTCCCGCCTGAAGCGCCGCGACGATCGACGAATCGATCGACAACGGCACGTCGGTGATCGACTGCACCAGCTGCACCGCGCGCGCGAGGATCGTCGGCTCGTCGGCGAGCGGGATGCCGGCATTGACGTCGAGCATGTGCGCGCCCGCCTCGACCTGCGCAAGCGCATCGGCCTCGACGCGGCTGAAGTCGCCTGCGGCCATTTCCGCGGCCAGGATCTTGCGCCCGGTAGGATTGATACGTTCGCCGATAATCACAAAAGGCCGGTCGAAGCCGATGACGACCTCCTTCGTGGCGGAACTGATTACGGTATCGGTCATGATGCTGTCCTATCGAGTGGTTGGCCGGTGTCGCGGGCGGGATACCACGGAACGCGGCCCGCGAGGACACTGGAGCGGTCGATGATCTCGGCCACCGATTCCTCCTGGCGGTACGCCATCACATGCACGCCGTGGATGCCGCGAATTTCACGAATCGCCTGAATGAGTTCGATGCAGATGATGCGCCCTTCGCGGGCTTGATCCTGCGCGCCGGCGAGGCGTGCGACCAAGGCGTCCGGAACGTGCATGCCCGGCACGTGTTTACGCATCCAATCGGCCGCCTTCGCCGAACGCAGCGGTCCGACGCCGACGAGGATGAAGACTTTGCCGGCGAGGCCGAGGGCCTCGATTTGTTCGATGAACGCCCGCAGCAGCGCCAAGTCGTAGCAATACTGTGTTTGGATGAATTGCGCGCCGGCGGCCACTTTTTTTGCCAAACGCCGCGCACGCCATTCGTGCGGCAGCGCCGACGGATTCTCGGCCGCGCCGAGAAACACTCGCGGTGCGAAACTGATCTTGCGGCCGCTCTGGAAGCGGTGCTCGTTGCGCAGCATTCGCGCTATCTCGAGCAGCGACACGCAATCGAGATCGAACACCGGTTTCGCTTGTGGATGATCGCCCGCCTGCACGCCGTCGCCGGTCAAGCACAGCACGTTGCAGACGCCCATCGCGGCGCCTCCCAGAATATCGCCTTGAATCGCGATGCGATTCCTGTCGCGGCAAGAGATCTGCATGACCGGCGCGTAGCCGACGCGCGTCAGCAGCGCGCAGACGGCAAGACTCGACATGTGGCAATTGGCGCCGCTGCCGTCGGTGGCATTGATCGCATCGACGTAGCCGTCGAACACGCGCGCACGCTGGTAAACCTCGTTCGGATCGGCCGAATCCGGCGGTGCGAGTTCGGTCGTGACCGCGAAACCGCCGGCGCGCAGCACGCGCTCCAAGCGTCCCGGCGAGGTATGCCCGGGCAGTATCGGCAGCGGATAGCCCGGTACTGGTTCATCCTCGAATCTCATGATCCGCCTGATCCGCCGCGCTTCTCGCGCACGACCCGCAGCCACGCCGAGCGGCCCTGCAATCGCTGGTCGACGGCGAACTGGATTTGGCTCATCGCCTCGACGCCGCCCGCGATCCGCCGGCTGCCGTTGTAGGCTTCGACCCACACGCATTTCATCTCGGGTTTGACTTCGCAATGACCATCCGCACGCACGCCGCCGCACGGACCGTTGCGCAGCGTCTTCGGACAATTCATCGGACAGGCCATCCCGGTCGAACTGAGCACGCATTGCCCGCACATGCGGCAATCGAACAACAGACCTTTGACGTGCCGTTCGACGAGCGCGGCCGGCCGCTCGAGGCGCTGATAGCCGATCGCCTCGAACAGCCTGCCGAGGCGCACGAGCAGGGCCTCGAAAGCACGATAAAACGTATTCAGGCCGCGTGCGTGGCGCACGGACCACTGCCGCATGGCATACATCAGGAGGCCTCGGACGCGGAGCCGTCGTTCGCAGCGGGCGCCTCGCGATTCGCATCCAGCCCCTTGGCGCGGATCAAGCGCTCGAGATCCGCGTCGCTGTAGCGTGCTTCGAGCCGGGCGGCCTCCGCAGCCGCTTCGGTCTGGATATCGTCGCCGCAGGGCTGCGGCGCGCTGCGGCGCCAATCGGCCAGATAAGCGTCGGAACTGCCCTTGCCCGCACGCATCGCGGCCCGGTCGACCGCCTCTTGGAAACGTTGCGACAGCTGGACTTTCGCCGATTCGCGGCCGCGTTTGACGATGACCTGCGCGGGGATGTCGCGCCACGAAATAACGGTCATGGCGCCCATGCGTCCGCCTCCTCCGTACGCTCGACCGCCGCGGCAAGGCTGGTCGCGAGCGTGCCGTAACCGGTCAAGCGATATGCGAATTCCAGCCCCATTCGCTCGGCAATGGCGCGCGCGCGCGACTCGGCGTCGGCCGCCGGCGCCTGCGCGAGGTAGACGAGCCTGCGGTAATTGCCAAAATAAGTCGGGAACAGCTCCGGGTGGCGATCGAGCCCCAGGCCGCGGATCACCAAGCGATCGAAATGCCGCAACAGAAAATCGGTCAAATAGAAGCTGCCGACTTCCGCATCGGCGAGTTGCGCAAAAATCGCACTCGTCGCGTAGAACTCATAGCAATGCGCGCCGGGTATGCGCTCGACGCCCTCCTCGCGCAGCACGGCGTCCAGCTGGCCGCCGGTGCCGCAGTCGCCGTAAGCGACGAAGATCGAACGGTAATGCTGCCGCGATGCGCGGATCGCGTCGCGTACCGCGCCGGGGATGCGCTCGGGCCGGTTGTGCAGTTCCGCAGGCAGACAGCGCACGTCCAAGGCGTCCCAACGGTTGGCCGAGCGCAGCGCCGCCACCTCGCGCGCGAGCGCACCGCAGGCGATGATCAGTGTACCCTCGCCGTTCTGCGCCATGTCGCCGCCCCCGCGTCAGCGCGCCGCCGCGCCGGCGCGGCGTGCCGCGATCAATCCTTTGGCGGTCTCCACGGCGATCGCGGCGTCGCGGCAATAGGCGTCCGCGCCGACGGCCTTGCCGAACTCCTCGTTGAGGGGCGCGCCGCCCACCAGCACGATGAAATCGTCGCGGATTCCCCGCTCCTTCAAAGTATCGATGACGACCTTCATGTACGGCATCGTCGTCGTCAGCAGGGCCGACATGCCGAGAATGTCCGGTTTGTGCTTTGCCAGCGCGTCCAGATACTTCTCGACCGCATTGTTGATGCCGAGATCGATGACTTCGAAACCGGCACCTTCCAGCATCATCGAGACCAGGTTCTTGCCGATGTCGTGAATGTCGCCCTTGACCGTGCCGATGACGATCTTGCCGATCGGCTCGACGCCGGTTTCCGCCAGCAGCGGACGCAGGATCTCCATGCCGCCCTTCATCGCGTTCGCGGCGAGCAACACCTCCGGTACGAACAGGATCCCGTCGCGGAAGTCGATGCCGACGATGCGCATGCCTTCGACCAGCGCATCGTTCAAGGTGCGCTCCGACGACCAGCCGCGTTTCAGGAAGATTCGCGTGGCCTCCTCGACCTCCGCCTTCAGGCCGTTGTACAGGTCGTCGTGAACCTGTTCGGTCAGTTCCTCATCGTTGAGCGACGCCAGGTCGAAATCACCCTGTGTCTCCTCTGCCATGCACGGTCTCCAACGGTTTTTACCGAACAACAGCCTAGCTTACGCGCCTCTTGCTGCGCATACATGGTAAGCGCCAGCCATTGCCAAGACTTAACCCATGGCGACAGCCACGGGTCCAGACGCGACAGACGACCCGGCGCCGCACACAGGGCCGGACATATTGTGCCCGGCAACCATTTGCCCGTGGCGACCCCGTCAGACCCAGGGCGCCGAACTTGAGTTCTGCGTCGGCGCGGCAGTCCGGCTAGAATTCGCGCGATCGCACCCTAGGCGCGACGACTCTACAACGATCAAGGCCAGCATGCGGTCAGACTCGAAGCATCATCTCCTCGCGGCGGCGCGACTGCGCGGCGCGGCGGCGCTGCGGCGCGCCGCGGCGGCGGCGCAGCCGACGATCCATTTCTTGAGCCGGCTCCGGCTGCTGGTGATGGGCCACGAGGAACTGACGGCGATCATCTTCTGGGCCGCCTTGATCGGCATTTGCGGCGCGCTCGCGAGCGTCGTGTTTCGCGAAGGCATTCACATGTTCCAGTGGCTGTTGACCGGTGAATACGGCAGCCTGGAGCGGGTCGCGAGCGACCGGGTCGGCATACGCCGCGCGATCGTACCGGTCATCGGCGGTCTCGGCGCCGGCCTGGTGCTGCAATACGGCGCCAAATTCTTCGGCGCGAACCGCGCCGTCGACTACATGGAAGCGGTCGTGGTCGGCGACGGCGTCATTGCCGCGCGTCCGACGTTGCTACGCAGCGTCTCCTCGCTGCTGTCGATCGGGTCCGGGGGCTCGATCGGGCGAGAAGGTCCTATGGTGCAGCTCGCCGCCTTGATCGGTTCGAAGGTCGGTTTGTTCAACCGCGCGCCGATGCCGCGGCGCCGCTTGCTGGTCGCGTGCGGCGCGGCGGCCGGCATCGCCTCGGCATACAACGCGCCGATCGCCGGAGCACTGTTCGTCGCGGAAATCGTCATGGGCTCGTACGCGATGGAGAGCTTCGGGCCATTGCTCGTCGCCTCCGTCAGCGCCGATGCGACGATCCACCGGCTGCTCGGCTATGGTCCGGTGTTCCAGATCCCCGCGTTTCATTTCGGCGACAACTGGGAGCTGATTCTGTACGCGGTGCTCGGCGTGCTGCTCGGTCATCTGGCGCCGCCGTTCATCGCCTTGCTCGAGTGGAGCAAGACGCGTTTCGCGGCGATCCCCGGTCCCTTATTCCTCAAACTGGGCCTCGGTGGGCTGATCGTCGGACTGATCTCACTGCGCTTCCCGCAGGTCTGGGGCAACGGCTACGGCATCGTCGATGCGATCATGCACAGTCGGCTGACCGGCGCGCTGCTGCTCGCCGTGCTGCTCGCCAAAGTTCTGAGCACCGCCTCCACGGTCGGCTCCGGTGCGGTCGGTGGGGTCTTCACGCCGACGCTGTTCATCGGCTCCGCGGTCGGCGCACTGTTCGGCGGCGCGCTGCATCTCATACTGCCGCACGTGGTGTCCGAGCCCGGCGCCTTCGCGGTCGTCGGCATGGGCGGCTTTCTGGCGGCGACGACGCACGCGCCGCTGACCTCAGTGTTGATGATTTTCGAGATGACCTTGGACCACCAGGTCGTATTGCCGTTGATCCTCGCGTGCGTGACCGCCCATTATGCGGCGAAGGTCTATCGCGGCGGTGCGTCGATCTATCATGAATCGCTCGCACCCGTGGCGCCCCATGGCACGGTTGCCGACTGGGGCGCCCGCAACGTCGGCGATCTGGTCAAACCGGCCGCGGCGGTCGTCAGCGATACGGATACCGTGCGCACCATGCTCGAGAAATTGCCGCGCCACGCCGTGCGCCGCGTCTATCTGGTCAACAAGGACCAAGAATTAGTCGCATCCGTGGACCCGAACGCGATCCGTGCCCGCCTGAAGAGCCGCGAGTTGGATCTCGGCACCGCGCTGCTCACGTTATCAACACCGACCAAGACGACGCTGACGCCCGAACTCAGCTTGACGGCCGGGCTGGAAATCTTTCTGCGCGAAAAGGTCACGGTGCTGCCAGTCATCGCCGGACAATGGCGCACGACCCTGCTCGGTGAAGTCGCGCGGCACGATTTGCTGCTCGCGCTGCAGGACCGGATCGCCGGGAAGCAGTAGCGGCTCGGCGCCGTTCCATGTGATGATCGGCGCCCCCGTAACGCGGCACGTACCCGGAGGCGGCCTTGGCCCATAGCCCGAACTTGTTGATTTTGATGGCCGACCAGCTGACGGCGGGTGCGCTGCCGGTCTACGGCAATCGGACGGCGAAGACCCCGCACATTGACGCGCTCGCGGCACGGGGCGTCGTCTTCGATTCGTTCTATTGCAATAGCCCGCTGTGTGCGCCGTCGCGATTCTCGTTTCTATCCGGGCGTCTGCCCTCGCGGATCGGCGCGTACGACAACGCGGCGGAGTTCGCCGCGCAGGTACCGACGTTCGCGCACTATTTACGGCGCCACGGCTACCGCACGGTGCTCTCCGGCAAGATGCATTTTTGCGGTCCCGATCAGCTGCACGGCTTCGAGGAACGCCTGACGACGGATATTTATCCCGCTGATTTCGGCTGGACGCCTGATTGGACGCGCTTCGGTGAACGGCCGAGCTGGTACCACACGATGGACTCGGTGACGCAGGCCGGCCCCTGCACGCGCACGAACCAAATCGATTTCGACGATGAGGTGGTGTTCAGCGCGCGTCGAAAGCTGTTCGACATCGCGCGGGATAACGACGGCCGGCCGTTCTGCATGGTCGTCTCGATGACCCATCCCCATGATCCTTATTCGATTCCGCACGCGTATTGGGACCGCTACGCCGGCGTCGACATCGACATGCCCCGGGTGCGGTTGGAGACGAACCAACTGGATCCGCATTCGCTCCGTTTGCGGCAGGTCTGCGGACTCGATTTGCAGCCGGTCACGGAGGCGCAAGTTAGCGCCGCGCGCCGCGCCTATTACGGCGCGGTCTCCTACGTCGACGACCAAATCGGCGCGCTGCTCGCGACCCTCGCCGAGGCGCGTTTCGCCGACGACACGATCGTCATGCTGCTCGCCGACCACGGCGACATGCTCGGCGAACGCGGGCTCTGGTACAAAATGAATTTTTTCGAACCGGCGTGCCGCATTCCCTTCATCGTGCATGCGCCCGGCCGCTATGCCGCACGGCGCGTCGCCGGGTCCGCCTCGCTCGTCGATGTGTTGCCGACGCTGTGCGATCTGGCGGGGGTTGGCGCCGCCGCGTACGCTACGCCGCTGTGCGGCCAAAGCCTCGCGCCGCAGCTCGCGGGCGCGGCGGCGCCGGACGAGGTGCTCGGCGAATATCTCGGCGAGGGAGCCATCGCCCCGTTGATCATGATCCGCCGCGGCCGCTACAAATTCGTGCACTCGCCGGCGGACCCAGATCAGTTGTACGACGTGCAGGCCGATCCGCTGGAACTGCGTAACCTCTGCGCGGATCCGGCGCACGCCGCGTTGGCACAAACCTATCGCGCCGAAATCGCCGGCCGCTGGGATCTCGCCGCTCTGCACGAGGCGGTGCTGACGAGCCAGCGGCAGCGTCATTTGGTATACGCCGCTCTGCGCAGCGGCCGTTATCTGCCGTGGGACCATCAGCCGCTGCGCGATGCGTCGCGTTTGTATATCCGCAACGGCCAGGATTTGAACGACCTCGAAGCGATGGCACGCTTTCCGCGGCCGGGGACCTGAGCGCGGGCGTCGGCGCCGGCACTAAAACAACCCCGAGATTCTGCCGTGCTCGTCGATGTCGATCGTGCAAGCCGCCGGCACTTTCGGCAATCCCGGCATCGTCATGATGTCACCGCAAACCATCACGACGAACTCCGCGCCGGCCGCGAGCCGCACTTCGCGGACGTCGATGACGTGTCCGCAAGGCGCGCCGCGCAGCGTCGGGTCGGTCGAGAACGAATACTGGGTCTTAGCGATGCAAACCGGGTAATGCCCGTAACCGGATTGTTGCAAGTGGTCGATTTGTGCGCGGACTTTTTTGTCGGCGACGACGTCCGCGGCGTGATAAATCTCCGTCGCGACCGCCTTGACTTTATCCCAAAGCGGCGTTGCGTCGTCGTAGACAAACCGGAAGCCGGAATTCTCGTCGCACAAACGCACAACTTCGCGGGCGACTTCGACCGCGCCCCGACCGCCTTCGGCAAAGTGCCGCGCCAAGATCACTTTGACACCGAGCCGGCTCGCGTGCTCGACGAGCAGGCGCACCTCGGCGTCGGTATCCTCGCGGCGGTGATTGATCGACACGAGGCATGGCAGGCCGTATTTGTCGCGCACGTTGTCAATGTGCCGTTCGAGATTCACGAGTCCGCGCTTCAATGCCGCCAAGTTCTCTTTACCGACGTCCGCGGCGTCGACGCCGCCGTGGTACTTCAAGGCGCGCACCGTTGCGACGATGACCGCGGCCGACGGCGCGAGGCCGGCCTTGCGGCACTTGATGTCGATGAACTTCTCCGCGCCGAGATCGGCGCCGAAACCAGCCTCGGTCACGACATAGTCGGCAAGCTTCAGCGCCGTGCGCGTCGCCATCACCGAGTTGCAGCCGTGCGCAATATTCGCGAACGGGCCGCCGTGGATGAACGCGGGGTTGTTCTCCAGCGTCTGCACCAAATTCGGACTCAAGGCATCTTTCAACAGCACCGCCATTGCGCCGTGCGCGTGCAATTCGCGCGCCAAGATCGGCTTGAGTTCGCGTGTGTAGCCGACGACGATCTTGCTGAGGCGTTCCTTCAAGTCCTGCAAGCTGATCGCCAGGCAAAAGATCGCCATGACCTCCGAGGCGACGACGATGTCGAAACCGTCCTGCCGCGGAAAGCCGTTGCCGGGACCGCCGAGCGCGATGGTGATTTCGCGCAGCGCCCGGTCGTTGACGTCGACGACGCGCCGCCAACGGATCCGGCGCAGGTCAAAATTCAGTTCGTTGCCGTGATAAATGTGATTGTCGACCAGTGCCGCCAGCAGGTTCGTCGCTAGCGCGATCGCGGCGAAGTCGCCGGTGAAATGCAGATTGATGTCTTCCATCGGCACGACTTGCGCATACCCGCCGCCGGCGGCGCCGCCCTTCATGCCGAATACCGGGCCGAGCGCCGGCTCGCGCAGGCAAATGATCGTTTTTTTGCCGATGAGATTGAGCGCATCGCCGAGGCCGACCGTCGTCGTCGTCTTGCCTTCGCCGGCCGGCGTAGGCGAAATCGCGGTGACGAGAATCAATTTACCGTCGGGGCGCTCGGCCAAGCTCTCGATGAACTTCAACGATAGCTTGGCCTTGTAGTGGCCGTACGGCTCGAGAAATCGCTCGGGAATCTGCAGCCGATCCTCCGCGATTTCGACGATGCGGCGCATCGATGCCCTTTGCGCGATCTCGATATTGCTCAATTGATTCCTCCTGAACCGCTCGCTGCCGCGCCTGCCGCGGCCGCGCCGATTGGTAATCGCCGCCGCCGCCCAGGCGTTCGCGAGGGTCTGCAAGCACTCCGGTTTTTTCGATTTGTTCGTGCGCTGCCGGCGCTACGCCGATCACGCGCGGAAATTATAACGCGCATTGGCGCAGATCGTCCGCGCGGTTGTTTGCGCCGCGCTGGTTGAATACTCGCCGCAGGTCGTGTAGAAAGCTCGGTCCACCTTCGATGGCGATCAAGCGCACGCTCAACCGATGTTTGCACAACGCATCGTTTGCCTTACCGAGGAAACTACCGAGACGCTGTACATGTTGGGCGAGGATCGGCGTATCGTCGGCATCTCCGGCTTCACCGTGCGCCCGGCGCGAGCCCGCAAGGAGAAGCCCCGGGTGTCGGCCTTCACCAGCGCGAAATTCGACCAGATATTGGCGCTCCGGCCCGATCTCGTGCTCGGCTTCTCCGATCTGCAGGCGGACCTCGCGGCGGAGCTAATTCGACGCGGCATGCAGGTGCATGTGTTCAATCAGCGCAGTATCGCGGAGATCCTCGTGATGATCCGCACGCTCGGCGCCCTGGTTGGGGCGCAAGCCAAGTCCGCGGCGCTCGTGGATCGCCTGGTCAGCGGCCTCGGCATCATCCGCGAGTCAGCGGCGCGGCTGCCGCGCCGGCCGCGAGTCTATTTCGAAGAATGGGACGAGCCGATGATCTCCGGCATTCGCTGGGTATCGGAATTGATCGACATCGCCGGCGGAGTCGACTGCTTCCCGGAACTCGCGCGCGAACCGTTGGCGAAGAATCGGATCATCTCCGACCCGCTTGCAGTGCCGGAGCGCGCCCCGGACCTGATCTTCGGTTCCTGGTGCGGCAGGAAATTTCGGCCCGAGCGCGTCGCGGCGCGGCCGGGCTGGAATGCGGTGCCGGCGATCCGCGAGCACGAAATTCATGAAATCAAATCGCCGCTGATCCTGCAGCCCGGGCCCGCGGCGCTCACCGACGGCGTGCAGGCAATGCACGCCCGCATCCTCGCGTGGGGAGTCGCGCAGGGTGCATAGCACCCCGCGCATGACGGGTGCGGTCGAGACGCGGCGGCGCTTTAGATCGAGTTCCGGCAGGCGCTGGCGTCGGCCACGGTCAGCGCGGCCATGTTGACGATTCGGCGCAGCGTGCTGCTGATCGTGCCGCAGATCATTCCCTCGGCCTCGCCGTGCCGCAGCAGCATCGCGCCGATCAGGGTATTGCGCCGGCGCATTTCGAGGCGCGCGTACTGCATCGTGACGCCGCGGCGGCACATCAGGCGCAGATACGCCAGACAATAGTCGCGGTAGCGGCGATCGTTTTCTGTGTTGACGACGGTAAAATCGGTGCCGGCCTGCAGGCGCAGTCCGTAGCGCGCAATCCGCTGCTCGATCACGGCGGGCCGTCCGATCAGTATCGGCGAGGCGATCTGCTCGTCGGCAACGACCTGCACGGCTCGCAGCACACGCTCCTCTTCGCCTTCGGCAAAGACGATGCGCTTTTTCCCCGGAGCGATCGTGCGGGCCAACGCAAAAAAACGGCCTCATCAACGTGCCGCTGTGGTAGTCGCGGCCGAAGGACAAGTTCTGGATGCCGTACGCAGTCGCGACGACCTCGCTTTGCTCCTGCTGCGCGAGCGCGGCGATTGCATGCACCGCGGCGATTTCCATCGCGCGCGTCACCGTCGTCGCGCCGCTGTCCAACGCGCCGCGGAAGATGAACGGGAAGCACAGCACATTGTTGACCTGATTCGGAAAGTCGGCGCGCCCGGTGGCGATGATCGCATCGCTGCGTACCGCCTTGACCAGATCCGGCATGATCTCCGGCAGGGGATTCGCGAGCGCCAGAATCAGCGGGTCGGCCGCCATTGCCTTGACCATCTCCGGCTGCATGACACCGCCGGCGGACAAACCGAGAAAAATATCGGCGCCCGCGCTGACTTCGGCCAATTGCCGCATGGCCGTGTCCTGGGCAAAACGTTCCTTGTCCGGATCCATCAGCGCGCTGCGCCCCCGATAGACGACTCCCGCGAGATCGGTCAACCATATGTTGGCGATCGGCAGGCCCAAGTCGACCAACAGATCGACGCAGGCAAGGGCCTCCGCGCCTGCCCCGGAGACCGCGATCTTGATCTTGTGGATGTCCTTGCCGACGACTTGCAGCGCGTTCAGCACCGCCGCTGCGACGATGATCGCCGTGCCGTGCTGGTCGTCATGAAAAACCAAGATTTTCATTCGCTCGCGCAACTTGCGCTCGATGTAAAAACACTCTGGCGCCTTGATGTCTTCGAGGTTCACGCCGCCGAAAGTCGGTTCCAACGCGGCGATGATGCCGCACAGCTTATCGGGGTCTCGCTCGTCGATTTCGATGTCGAACACATCGCTACCGGCAAATTTCTTGAACAGCACTGCTTTGCCTTCCATGACCGGTTTGGCGGCCAGCGGTCCAATCGCACAAAGGCCGAGCACCGCGGTGCCGTTGGTGATCACTGCGAGGAGATTGCCGCGCCCGGTGTAGCGAAACGCATTGGCCGGATCGGCCACGATCTCCTCGCAGGCGGCCGCGACCCCCGGCGAATAGGCCATCGCCAGATCGGATTGATTGATCAGCGGCTTCGTCGGCGTGACGGAAATCTTTCCCGGGCGCGGGAACTCGTGGTATCCCAGCGCGGCTTCGCGCAGGCGATCGGACATGAACGTGATCCTCGGAGAGTGGAACCGAATTCTAGCTCGCTGCGCAGCGCCCGTGTCAGTAGCGAATGCCGAGGCGCCGGTAGAGATCGGCGAGCAGCCACAACGGTCCGATCAGCAAAAACACGACGTCCTGGAAGAACGACGGGCGTTTAGCCTCGATGCGATGACCGATGAATTGTCCGATCCACGCGATCACGAACAGCACGGCGGCGATGCGCCAAACCGGCGCGATCCTCAAGCGCTCGATTAGCGGCATCGACGCGAGCATCGCCACGAAGAACGGCGCCGCACCGAGCGCGAGCGGCAACGACAGCACCGCGTAATAGACCAACGTCGCCGCAGCAACGAGCGCCGCCCAGTTGAGCAGCCAATGCCGGCCGTTCCCAGCCGGAATCGACCATAACAGCGCGATCACGCACCAGAGGATGACCGGCACGCAAATCCAATGCAGCCGCTTGTTGAGCGGGTGCCGGTGGCTCTCGCCGTATTCCGCCAGCCATTGATCGACGCGGCGCATGAGTGCCGATGATACTCCGCCGCCGGCCTACCAGTGCGCGGCGCCCGTCAACGGATATTTCCGCTCGAGGATCCCGTAGAACGCCTTGGTGTAGCCTTCGGCGGAAGCCTTCGTCATGTGCGACCACTCCGGCAAATCGTATCCCTGCAGAGTCGGGTAATCCTCGAAGTGAATCCCCGGGGTGCCGGACTTCGCGAGCAGCACGTCCCAGGTAGTCCGGCGCGGGTAAACGCGATTCTCGTAGGCAAGGTATTCCCCGGCGCTCGGGGCTCTCATGAAGACCATGGCGATGCCGCGTGCGCGGAGTTTGGCGATCGCCGCCGCAGTGCGCGCGATTTGCTGATCGAGCGTGCGGCGGTTTTCGGCCGCCTTCGCGGCGGTTGGCGGCGGATCGTTGAATTCCTGGGCCCAAATGCGCCGGGCGAGCGCGCGGTAATTCGCGTCCGTCTCGAGCTTGCTCCACATATGGGTGTTGCGGTCGGCCTCCATCACCAGAATCTTGCGTACTTGCAGATGGTCGGGCGCGCCCTTGCGCGTCGGCCAAGCTTGCCGGCGCAGGAGCGGGAACAGCGCAAAATCTGGATCGTAAAAAGCGAACCATGGCTCGACCAGGTGCATCGACAAAATTTTGCCCACACGCTGAGACGGTGTCTCCTTGGCGGCGTAGCGTACGAATGTCCCACGGTACTCCCGGCCCGAAAAAAAGATATCGGGTGCTATGCCGATCACGAGCCTACCGGTAAATGCCGGATCGTTCGCCAGATCCTCGAGTACGGACAAAGGCGAGGTGCCGACGATTGCCAACTGGATCGGACGCCGCCCGGACAGCCGCTGCCAGACGCGCAACTGTAGGTCGAACAGGGTACGCGACGAGCCGACCAGCACGGTCGCGTCGCCTGCGCCTGCGTCGATCCGCCGCCGCTGCCGAGCCCACATTGCCTCGTCGTCGCGGTAGCCTGGCACCGCGCCGAAACCACGCCAGTGCCACTCCCACGCGCCGGTCAGCGTGACGGCGAGCAGCAGCGCACCGAACAGTATCGGCCACCACGGCCGATCCGGGATCTCGCGCGTCGGCACCGGCTGCGCGACGCCTGGCCGGTCGGCAGCGGTCAGTCGCTCAGAACTGGAAGTAGATGAAGGCATTGCCGGATCCCTGCGAAATGATGATCGCGAACGCCATCAGACCCCAAATCACGCCGATCGCGAGCGGCGGCGTGCGCGCGAGTACGCTCTCGAGCGTGCGGCGGCGCATATACAAGTGCACGGCCACGATCGCGGGCACGATCGCCGCGACAGACGCCAAGAACACCGTCGACAGGATCGGCTCGGCACCGCCGTTGAAACCGGCCATACCGCGCAATACCAGCCAAGCGGTCGAGAAGGTCTTGGCTCGGAAGAACACCCACGTGACGTTGATGAAGAAGTAAGTCAGAACACCGAGGCCGAACAGCGCCCAGGGGCCGGGATGAAAACCTTGGAACCGCGCCCGCAAATTGCGCTCCGCAACGAGATACGTGCCGTGCAAACCACCCCACGCGATGAACGTCCAATTGGCGCCATGCCAGAGTCCGCCGAGCAGCATCGTCGTCATCAACGCAATGTGCGTTCGCAACGCTCCATGGCGGTTGCCGCCGAGCGGAATATAAAGATAATCGCGCAGCCAGGACGACAGCGTGATGTGCCAGCGCCGCCAGAAGTCGGTAAACCCGACCGCCGCGTACGGAAAACGAAAGTTATCGGGTAATTTGAAACCCAGGCACAGCGCGGCGCCGATCGCGGTGGTAGAATAACCGGCGAAATCGCAGAAGATCTGCCCGCTGAACGCCAGCGTTCCGGCCCACGAATCGAGCGCTCCCGGGATCTGGCCGTGATCGAAGACGCGCTCCGCCGCGCCCGACAGCAGCGTATCGGCGAGCACGACCTTGTTGAAGAGGCCCAGCGTCATCAGCCCAAGTCCGAACGCCAATTGTCTGCGGTCGGCGCGCCGCGGCGTCTCGAATTGCGGCACGAGTTCGGTCGGCCGCATGATCGGTCCGGCGACCAAATGCGGGAAGAACGTCACGAACAAGGCATAGTCGAGGAAATTCTTGGCCGGCAAAGCACGCCGCAGATAGACGTCCAGGGTATAGGACATCGTCGCGAACGTGTAAAAAGATATGCCCACCGGCAACACGATATCCATCGCCGGCGCCCGGTAGTTGACGCCGATCGCCGCCATCACCACCGTGAAATTCTGCAACAGGAACGCCCCGTATTTGAAATACAGCAACATGCCGAGGTTCGCGGTCACCGACAGCAGCATCCAAGCGTGCCGGCTCGATTGCCGCCGAGCCCGCACGAGCCCTTGCGCCGCGTACCAATCGACGATCGTCGAAATCCACAACAGCAAAATGAACGGCGGATTCCACGCCGCATAAAAAATGTAGCTCGCGATCAGTAAATTGATCTTGCGGGTGGTCCAAGCCAGGGGCAGCGAATGCACCGCGACGACGATCGCGAAGAACACGACGAAAGTCAGCGTGTTGAATACCAAAGGCAATCCCCGCAAGCGACGCCCGCGCCGGCCGGCGGCAGCGCGGTACGCTGTCTGAATTATTGTAAAGATGCAGCGCCCGGGCGCTATTCTGCCAGGTTTGGCTGCAGTTGGACATCCTCGTCTTGACCGCCGACGGGCTTGCTTAGCGCGGCGCCGCGGTCTCGAAGCCCGCCGGATCCGTCACTTCAGTATCGACAGATAAATACGCGCTGATTTGGCACCTCCAAATCGAGCGGCGTGCGGCACAACAACACTGCCGTCCGCCTTTGCGCTCGGGTCGGTTGATCGATTTCCGACTTAGACGTAAAGGCGGCCAAGGCCATACCTTAAAAAGGGGTCGAGCCAAGCGCGCAAACTTGCGGTACGGAGCGTCAAGTTCATCAACCTCTGATCAATAACTGCGCCAATGCGCAGAACGCCGGCAGCGTGATCGGATCGTTCGCGGCATTCGCGGCGATCGGATGGGACGAGAACCGTGCGACGACGAGACCGGCCCGCGGTGCTACATACACACGCTGACCGTAAATGCCGCGCGCCTCGAAGGCGCCGAGTTCGTTGTGCGACACCCACCACATATCGCGATAGGAATAGCCCGGCAGCAACGCGTAGCCCGCGGTTGCGAATTTCGCCTGATCCGAGCCGCGGCGTACAGCGGCGACGACGGCGGCCGGAACGAGTTGCTTGCCGTACCAATCGCCCTCGCGGCGCATCAACTCGCCGAATCTGGCCAAGTCGCGCAGGCACGCATTGAGGCCGCCGCCGCCCAGGGCGACGCCGATCGAATCGACGGTCAGGTAGCCATCCTGCTCGCAGCCCAGATGCGACCAAAGCCGCTGCGACAACAGATCGGCCAGCGCGATCCCGGTCACGCGCCTGATGATCCAGCAAAGCACCTCCGTGTTGACGGTCTTGTACGCAAAAACCCGTCCGTGCTCACCCTCCTTGCGCAGCGTGAGCAGGAAGTCGTACAGACTATGCGGACCCTGGTAGCCTGGCCCGTACGGGCGCACGCCGCCGGCTCGCGCGTAATTCCAAATGTCCGCCTTCGGGTCCGAGTACAGCTCCGAGTACGCGACGCCGATTTGCATGTCGAGCAGCTGCCGCAGCGTAGCGTCGCGGTACGCGGTGGCGGCCAATTCCGGCACGTAGAACGCTGCCGGCCGTTTTTCCTCCAGCACGTCCTCGTGAATCAGCGTTGCGGCAATCGTGGCCGCGTAGGACTTGGTGATCGAGAAACACGCGTGTGGACGCTGCGGCTGCAGCGCGCCGAAGTAGCGCTCGTAGATGCGCGCGCCCCGATGCAAGACGAGAACTCCGTCAGTGTACGTCTCGGTCAGCGCGTCCGACCACGTGCGCGGCTGACCGTGCATATCCACGAACCGCAACGCATCGATCGCCGTCTCGAGACCGGCATCGGTTGTGCCAAGTTCGGTCGCAGCGTCCGGCCCGCGCCAGACGTTTGCCGTCGGCAACAATTCGCGCATGTGCGACAGCGACCAGCGCCGCTGCGGAAAGTCGAGAAACCGGTCATCCTCGAAGCGAATCCGCCGCTCTTCAGGCGGCGGCGTGCCGCGCATCCAGCCGAGCGCTTCCGGGTCCGATGCCCGGCCGTCGAGGTATGCGATTCCGTCAAATTCTCGGGTACCGGGTTGCATGGAGAGACCAAGAATAAACGACTCGGCCGTGCCGGGCACGATATGCGTGAGTCTCCCTGCGTGGCTTTGAACGCGTTGCGCCCTGAATCGACGCTCAGGGCAGGATCTCTGGCTGCGGAATCGGAATGATGAAACGGCAACCCCAATCGCGCACGAAAGCCATTTGCGCAGTGATTTCCGCTTGTAGGTTCCACGGCAAGATAAAAATATAGTCGGGTTTCGTTTTGCTGATCATCGCCGGCGCATATATCGGAATATGCGTGCCTGGCGTGTATTTTCCCTGTTTGTACGGGTTACGGTCGACGGTGTAGTCGAGAAAATCCGTACGGATCCCGCAATAGTTCAACAAGGTATTGCCCTTGCCGGGAGCGCCGTAGCCGACCACCCGCTTACCGGCGTGCTTCAAGGCGATCAGGAACTCGAGAATGTTGCGTTTCGTCGCCTTGGCCTGTGCATCAAATTTCCGGTAGGCATCGAGGCGGTCGAACGCCAGGCGCCGCTCGCGCTCGCGCAATTCTTCGACCCGGTGCGTGGTGGATTTCGCCAGATCTTCCAAATGTCGCGCGTAGATCCGGATCGAGCCGCCGTGAGTGGTGAGTTCCTCGACATCGAACAACGCCAGGCCGTGCGCGGCAAAAACCTTTTCTACGGTCAGAAATGAAAAATAACTGAAATGTTCGTGATAGATCGTATCGAACTGGTTCTGTTCCATCAGCCGCTGCAAGTGCGGGAATTCCATCGTCACAATGCCGTCTGGCTTGAGCAGCAGCTTGGTGCCCGCAACGAAATCATTGAGGTTCGGAACATGGGCGAGCACGTTGTTGCCGAGCACGAGATCCGCACGGCCATACTGCTCGACGATGCGCTGCGCATTGGCACGGCCGTGGAAGGAGACATCGGTTCTGATTCCCTTCTCGCGCGCGACCGCGGCGATATTCGCGGCCGGCTCAATCCCGAGCACCGGTATGCCCGCGGCAACGAAATGCTGCAATAAGTAGCCGTCGTTGCTGGCGATTTCGACGACCAAGCTTTGCTCTGATAATTTGCACTTAACGCGCATGGCGGCGGCGTAGCGGCGCGCATGTTCCACCCACGAGTCGGCGTAGGAGGAAAAATACGCATATTCGCCGAACAGATCGGCGGGGGCGGCAAACTCCTCGACCTGCACCAAGAAGCAGGCGTTGCAGACCCGGGCGTGCAACGGAAAGAAGGGCTCCATCGCATTTAAATTCTGCGGTGCGATGTGCGTTTGGCAAAAAGGCGACATGCCGAGATCGACGAATGTCGTCATTTCGGTCGCGCCGCAGAAACGGCATTTGAGCCGGGGTCCGGGCTCGGCTTGTTTATGGGTGGCGTGCATCGCAGCCCATTCTAATTGCCGAAACCCTACGCTGGCAGCATCGCGACGCCTGAATTTTTGCGCGGCTCACCGAGACCCTTAGGCGAGCCGCGCAATCGCACCGCGGCCCTGGATAAGCCGCTCAGCTCCCCGACCCGGACCCCGACCCGGACGCCGCCACGGAAGTCGCACCGCTTGAGTGCTCGGCGTCGAACGAGCCGTTGCCGCCCGCGGCGACGTTGTGGTTGCCGGCATTCGCCGCCCCGTCGCCCGTGGCCATCGAGCTCAAGGCGCCGCCGGTATTGGCGGCGCCGAACCCGTCTGCATTGGCGCCTGCGTTACCCTGCGCACGGCCGCCCGCATTGGCTGCCGGCGTCGCCGGTGAGGGCTGGGTGCGCGGTGTCTTGGAACTCGTTTCCGCGGGTCCCTGTGGGGCCGAGTTCGCCGCTGCGGCCGCTTGAGTCGCGGCGTCGGTCATCGAGGATACGGCGCCGCTGCCGTCATTATTACCGAGGCTCGCCGCCGCGGCATTGGCGCTGTCGGCGGTCGCCTGCGTGGTCGGCGCGGGCAACCGCTGGCGCGGAAGACTCGGAACAGCGGGCATTGTTCCCGGCGTTGCATCGAGGGCGCCCTGCGTCGCGAGATCGCCGGCACCAGCTATGCCATGCGTACCGTCGAATCCACCGAACCCGCCGGCTGCGCCGCTGAGCACCCCGCCAAAGCCGCCCGCACCGCCGCCGAGCATGCCGCCGAGACTGCCGCCGCCGCCGCCGAACACGCCCGCATGAGCCGGAGAGGTCAACACCAATACCGCCGCGACCGCGGCGCCCGCGATCAATTGTTTGGTTTGCATCGTCGTACTCCTAATTTGGCCGCAGCCCTCCCGCGGCCTTCTCTTAAGATACGAAGCGCCGCGCCATTTTCCTCCGTACGTTCGGCTGATTTTTATTCGACCCCGACCAAGCCGTAGCCATATGTCAAATCCTTTCCGGGCGGCCCCAAATCCACCGCTTGCGCGATCAAGGCGGCAACGGCGGCGTTGGCTCCCTGCGGACCGGGCGTCTCCATGGGCGCTGCCAGCAGCGCGGCGACAATCGGTGCCGTAAATGCAGCTCCGCGCACCGTGACCCAGCCATGGCGCAGATCCGCGGCCTTGAGATCGGCACCGCGGGCGGCAAATGTCACCTGCGGACCGCGCTCGGCCTCCAGCAGCACGCGCAGGTGCGCATCGACGCCGGTGACGCCGGGGTAGGCCGCTGGATACAGCGGCGCCGCCGCCGACCCATCGTTGCCGACGGCCGCGACGATGATGAAGCCGCGCGCGACGAGCGCCTCGACTGTTTGGCCCAAGAGCCGGTTATCGGGACCGACCAGGCTGACGTTGATCACTGGCAGCTGCTGTTGCACCATCCAGGCGAGCGCGGCGACGATCGTTTGCTCGCGCTCCACGGCGTATCCTTGCGCCCGCGCACGCTCCAGCGCGGCGGCGTTCGGCGACGACGCCCGGATCTCGCCGCGCACGATCGGCTCCCCATGCGGATCGGCTTCCAGCACGCGACGATTCGCGCGCAGTAAGCGGCGGATTTGCAGATGGCGCAAGTCCGTCAAGCGCTCGATCGGTTGCGCATCGATTTGGCCGAGCGACTGCTGCAGCGGCCTCAGCGGCAGCGTCGGCAACGGCAGCCGAAGCTGCGCGCGCGCCGGGCTCGTCAGCGCCGCGACCGCCAAGACACACCAAAACCGACTGTTCAAGACGGTACCCCCACTCCCCGGAAAAGCCCCGGTCCGCATTCGCCGCCCATCGTAAATAACAGTTGCTAGAATCCATGGAACAAAACTCACATTACAGACGTATATTCCATGATGACGAACGGGACGCCGCAAAGCGTCCATGAACAAATTGTTTCTCTATTGCCGCGGTTGCGGCGCTTTGCCCGCAGCTTGACGCGCAACGCGCACGACGCGGACGACATTGTGCAGATCGCCGTGGAGCGGGCGTTGACCAGAATGGCGCAGTTCCGCAACGATGCACGATTGGATAGCTGGATGTTCAAGATTATCAGAAACGCGTGGATCGATGAAATCAGGTCGCGGGCCAGACGCGCAGAGATTTTCCTGGCCGACGACACGGCGGCAGGCGGCGTTGCGGCGGCCGTCGACAATCAAACGGATTCGCAGGCGATCCACGCGGCGATGTCGAGGCTGCCGGAAGAGCAGCGGCTGGCGGTCTCTCTGGTGTTGATCGAGGGCTTATCCTACAAGGAAGCCGCCGCGGTACTCGAGATTCCGGTGGGCACGCTGACCAGCCGTCTCGCGCGTGCGCGCGATGCCTTGCAGGCGATGCTGCGGACGAGCGAAGGACGCACGACATGACGACTTCCGATGAAACATTGATGGCCTATGCGGACGGCGAATTGGATGCTGCGGCGGCGGCGCTCGTCGCGGCAGCCGAGCGCGATGACCCGACGATCGCGGCGCGAATTGCCGAACACCGGGCTTTGCGCGCGCGTCTTCGCGCGTCGTTTGCGGCGGAACTGGACGAGCCGGTGCCAGAGCGCCTGCTGGCTGCGGCAAGGCGACCGCCGGCTCCGGCGACGCGTGCCAAAGTCGCGGACATCGACGCGGCGCGTGCGCGGCGGGTGGGTCCCCGCTGGCGGCCGCTGCTGGCGGTTGCGGCGAGCCTGGCGGTCGGCATTGGCGTCGGCTTGGTAGCCTGGCATCGGTCGGATTCGATGCTGACGCTGAATTCGCGCGGCGCGCTGGTTGCCGACGGCTCGCTGGCGCAGGCGCTTTCCAGCAACTTCGCCGGACGGCGCTCGGCCCGTGAGCGTGTCGAAATCGGCCTGAGCTTCCTCTCCAGGTCGGGAACTTACTGCCGAACGTTCAACGTGGCGCGAGCGGTGTCGCGCGCCGGCGTGGCTTGCCGAGAGGGCGCGGATTGGCAGATCGAAGTATTGACACAAGGCGCGGGCGCCGCGGGCCCGCGCTCGGAATATCGCACCGCGAATTCCAGCTTGCCCCCGGCCATTCTCGGCACGGTCGAGGCGCAAATCGCCGGACAGCCGCTGGACCACCAAGGCGAAGTCGCGGCGCGGCAAAACGGCTGGCAGGTGAAGGCACGCTGAGTGCCCGCTCGGCATCGCGCGGTGCCGGAGCCTCAACGTGACCGGGATCAGCGCGCCGCCGACGTTGACGGCTATCACAGTGGCTTGCCAGTGCTGCCGAGCAAGGACAGGCCGAGGACCGCGGTCAAGCTCGGCAGGCTGACGGGAAAATAATGCAGACCCGAAGGCAGCATGTTCGTCAATGCAACTTGTCCTGACGATCATCCATCCGCACCAGGGTCGCCCAAGACGCCGAACTCCACGGATGTCTTGACGTAGAACAGCCTGATCTTGGCGGCCGCTAAACGCGCGAATAGCGTCGCCGCTTGCTCTTCGTTCGCAGTAATCAGGATTTCGAGGGGTTGATCCGCGAACTCGAAGAAATGCGCGGAATGAATGCGCCTTGATTTACCGAAACCCTCGGCGGCCGACATCAGCGTCGCGCCCGGCAGCTTTAATTCCATCGCGACTTGCATCAACCATTCGCCAATCGGCGTGCCGCCGTGCTTGCGGTCCTGGCGAGTGAAGAACGTGATCTGATAGCCTTTCATCGCGATTCCTCCCTCCTCAACGCGCACCCCACCAGCGCCACGACGCGATGCCGAGCAGAGTCATGGCCAAGGAGCCGCCGACGTGCGCCGCAACCTCGCAGGCCAGCATGGCGAGACGCCCCTGCTGCAGCAACGAGGCGATTTCGGCCGAGAACGTCGAAAACGTCGTCAGACCCCCGCAAAAGCCGGTGATGATCAGCAGGCGCCATTCCGGCGAAATCGACGGTATTTGTGCGAACACGGCGATCGCGACCCCGATCACGTAACCGCCGACCAGGTTCGCGGCCAGCGTGCCGAGCGGAATCGCGACGAACACGGGATTCAGCAGCAAGCCGAGCAGCCAGCGCAGCCACGCGCCGACCGCCGCGCCGACGCCGATCGCGAGAAGTCCGAGTCCCTGCATCGTTCAGTCTCCTAGTGTAGTGCTTCGTTCTGTTTGGAACTCAAGCGGCTATTGGCGCGAATGACTTTTTGCAGGATATCGCGAGCGCTCTTGGTCCAAATGAATGGCTTCGGGTTCGTGTTGTGATGGGCGATGTATTCGTCGATGGCGCTGACCAACTCGGGCACGCTGGTGAACACGCCGCGGCGCAATCGCTCGACCGTGTTCAGCCACGAGGCCGAGGTCGGCGTGAAGTGCATGTGGATGCGCGCTCGTCTGGCAAGCCACTTCTGCACGGCCGGATGCTTGTGGGTGGCGTAATTGTCAGCGATCAAATGCAGCTCCTTATCCGCAGGCGTCTCACGCTCGATCTGGCGCAGGAACTTAAGCCACTCGATGTGCCGATGCCGCTGCTGACATTGGGCGATGACTTGGCCATCCAGTACATTGAGCGCCGCGCACAACGTGGTCGTGCCGTTGCGCTTGTAGTCGTGCGTCATCGTCGCGGCGCGCCCCTTCTTCAACGGCAACCCGGGTTGGGTGCGATCCAGCGCCTGCACTTGGCTCTTCTCGTCGCAGCACAGCACCAGCGCGTGCTCCGGAGGAGACATATACAGGCCGACGATGTCCTCGAGCTTCTGCACAAACTGCGGATCACGCGAGACTTTGAAGCCTCGTACCCGATGCGGCTTCAAGCCGTGCTGGCGCCACACCCGCAGCACCGTGGTGTCGCTGACACCCACCCGCGCGGCCATCGTGCGTGTGCTCCACTGCGTCGCGGCGGGCGGCAAGGTCTGGGTCGTCAAGCGCACGATCTGTGCCGCATCGACCTTCACCGGTCGACCGCCGTGCGGCAAATCCTGCTCAATCGCCGCCAATCCACCTTGCAAATACCGATTGCGCCAGCGTCCGACTTGAACACGGCCAACGCCCACTTGGGCGGCAATCGTATGGTTGTCCAACCCGTCCGCCGCACCCAGCACGATCTGCGCGCGGCGCGCCAATCGGACACTAACCGTCTTGGATCGAGCCAGTCGCAGCAACTGCGCACGCTCCTCGTTCAACAACACAATCTCCCCCGCTTTGCGCATCGCTCGTTCCCCATTGATGGCCTCAATGGTAAGACAGCCGATGCGCCCATCGATTCCATTAATTACAAAGCACTACACTAGGAGCAGCCGTCTGAAACGGGGACAGCGGACATTCGCGTCTACTCCTACTCCGGTGCCGCCCCCTCAATGCACTCGATGCCGTCGAGGAAAAGCG
>JAYTQR010000021.1:0-6833 GCA_043746615.1 Gammaproteobacteria bacterium
GGCCCCGTCCCCCCCCGGCCCCCACGGCCGGGGTGTGCGGGGCGTTGCCAAGGGCCACGGCGATGTTGCGCAGCCAGCGCTGGTAGCCGATGCGCCGCAGCGCGCTGCCGCGCGTCTTGTCGAGGAATTCCGCTTCGCTCCACGCGAACAGGTCGACGAGGCGCGCCTGATCCAATCCGTGCCGCGGCGCGAAGTCGGGCTCGCGCGTCGGCCGCGCGAATTTGTTCCACGGGCATACTAATTGGCAGTCGTCGCAGCCGTAGATGCGGTTGCCGATCGCACGGCGGAATTCGAGCGGGATCGTTCCGGTCAATTCGATCGTCAGGTAGGAAATGCAGCGCCGGGCGTCGAGACGATACGGCGCGACGATCGCGCCGGTAGGGCATGCGGGCAAGCAGGCGCTGCAACTGCCGCAATGCGCCGTGCTCGGCTCGTCGGGCGGCAACTCAAGGTCGAGATAAATCTCGCCCAAGAAGAAATACGAGCCCGCGGCGCGATCGAGCAAATTCGTGTGCTTGCCGATCCAGCCGAGGCCGGCGTTGCGCGCGAGCGCCTTTTCCAGCACCGGTGCGCTGTCGGTGAATGCGCGGTAGCCGAAGGATCCCACCACGGCGCCGATGCGGTCGCAGAGCTTCTGTAACCGGTTGCGGATCAGCTTGTGATAATCGCGGCCCAGGGCGTAGCGGGAGATATACGCCGCGCCGGGGTCGGCGAGCGTCGCCGCGGCATCGGCGGCCCCCGCTGGCCAATAATCCATGCGTGCGCTGATGCAGCTGACGGTGCCGGGGATCAATTCGGCGGGCCGCGAACGCTTGGTTCCATGGCGCGTCATATAGCGTAATTCGCCGGCGAAACCGGCCTGCAGCCAATCGACGAAGTGGGCTTCATCTTCCCCTAGCTCGATGCGCGCGACGCCGATGCGGGTGAAGCCGAGATCGGTGCCCCAGCGGCGAATCTGCGCGGGAAGGGCGGCGAGGGCAGCGGGATCCGGGGCAATCGTGGCGTTCACGCCCCGTATAATGCCCGAGCGATGCGCTCATTGACCGTCCAATTGCCCGAGGCCGGCGCGACCGCCGGCCTCGGCGCCGCGCTCGCGGGCGCCATAACGGAGTTATCCGGCGGTTGCGCCACCGTGCATTTTCGCGGTGAATTGGCGGCGGGCAAGACGACCTGCGTACGCGGCCTGCTGCGCGCGCTCGGCGTGAACGGTCCGATTCGCAGCCCCACCTATACGTTGATCGAAGCCTATGCGACGCCACGGTTGACCTGCGTGCATGTCGACCTGTACCGCCTGCGGGGCGCGGCGGAGGTCGATGATCTGGGGTTACAGGATTACATGAGCGCCGGGCACCTGATCCTGATCGAGTGGCCGGAGCGCGGCGGCGCTTCGGTGCCGGCAGCCGACCTGGATGTCGCACTCGGCGATGCCGGCGCGGGCCGCAGGGCAGAACTGCGCGGCCCGACTACGTTGGGGGCGACTTGGATCGAAAAGCTAGCGCAAGACAGTAGAATAATATCCTATCTGCCTAATTTGACTTGAAAAATACAGCCCAACGGCGTTAACGTATCGCGCCATGAGATTCTTTGCGACCCGAGCGGCTTGGATTTGCCTGCTGGCAACCCTGCTCGCGTTGCCGGTGCTGGCGGTCGAAGTGCGCAACATTCGACTGTGGGCGGGTCCGGACAGCACGCGCGTCGTGTTGGACTTGTCCGGCCGCGCGCAGCACAGCCTGATGTTGCTGCGGCGGCCGGATCGGGTCGTTCTCGACATCGCGCACGCGCGGATCGCGCCGAGGGTCCGCAGGCTGGCGGCCGCCGGTGTGATCAAGAACATGCGCATCGCCGCACGGCGGGCGGGGCAACTGCGGATCGTGTTCGACGTGCGGCACGCGGTGCGGGCCAAGAGTTTCTTGAGTGCGCCGAACGACCGCTACGGCTATCGCTTGGTGCTCGACCTGGACGACGCGGTGCGCGCGGAGCGCCCGGTACGGGTCGCGCACGCGCCGCCGCAAGCCCGCGATCTCGTGATTGCGATCGATCCCGGCCACGGTGGCGATGACCCCGGCGCGATCGGCCTGAACGGCACGTGCGAAAAGACCATCGTGCTGGCGATCGCCAAGGATTTGGCGGCGCGCGTCAATGACCAACCCGGCATGAAGGCGTTCATGACGCGCACCGGCGATTACTTCGTGCCGCTACGCGATCGCATGCGGCGCGCCCGCGCGCACGACGCGGACTTGTTCATTTCGATCCACGCCGATTCGATTCGCGACCGGCGCGTCGACGGCTCGTCGGTTTATATTCTGTCGCAGCGCGGTGCGAGCGACGAGGCCGCGCGCTGGCTCGCCGAACGCGAAAACGCTTCCGATCTGATCGGCGGCGTCTCCTTGGACGACAAAAACCCGGTGTTACGATCGGTGCTGCTGGATTTGTCGCAATCGGCGTCGCTGAGCGCGAGCGAGGCGGCGGCGCAGAGCGTCTTACAGGCGCTGAACCGCGTCGGTGAAATACGCAAGCCCCAGGTTCAGCAGGCGCGCTTCGTCGTGCTGAAATCCCCAGACATTCCCTCGATGCTGGTCGAGACAGCCTATATCTCGAATCCCCGCGAAGAGCTGCGGCTGCGCACGCGCGCGCAACAAAACAAGCTCGCTGCGGCGATCCTCAAAGGCATCCGCAATTATTTCTACGCCAACCCGCCGGCCGGCACGCGCGTAGCGGAGCAGGTCGAGATGCAAGCGACGCGCACGGCGATGCACACTGCCGCCGGAGGCGCGGACCGCTAGCACCCGCTCCCGCCGGAACGTCTGCCGCAGCCGCTGCCGGCGACCCGGGCTTTGCGCTGATGTGCGAACATAGCGGGTTCGCGAGGTTGCCATTGCCGATCCAAGTTTTAGCCGACGACCTGATCAGCCAAATCGCTGCCGGCGAGGTCATCGAACGCCCCGCGTCGGTCGTCAAGGAACTGGTCGAAAACGCGCTCGACGCGCAGGCCGAGCGCATCGAGGTGGAACTGGAGCAGGGGGGCGCCGCACGGATTCGCGTGCGCGACGACGGCCGCGGCATCGCGCCGCAGGAATTGCGGCTCGCGCTCGCCCGGCACGCGACCAGCAAAATCGCCTCGCTCGTCGATCTGGAGCAGATCCGCAGCCTCGGGTTCCGCGGCGAAGCGCTGCCGAGCATCGCC
Source organism: Gammaproteobacteria bacterium (assembly GCA_043746615.1). GTDB lineage: Bacteria > Pseudomonadota > Gammaproteobacteria > Steroidobacterales > Steroidobacteraceae > Bog-1198. The sequence continues at coordinate 3,185 of JAYTQR010000021.1, forward strand.
TCGGTGTCGCGCTTGGTGTTGACCTCGAGGACGGCGGAGCAGACGCACGGGTGGTCGGTCGAGGCGCGCGCCGGGCTCGTGCCCGTCGCGGCGTCCGCCGCGCCCGCGGCGCATCCGCCGGGCACGAGTGTCGAAGTGCGCGACTTGTTTTTCAACGTGCCGGCGCGCCGCAAGTTCTTGCGTGCCGAGACGACCGAGTTCCAGCACATCGCACGCATGCTCGAGCGCTTGGCGCTGTCGCGCTTCGAGGTGGCCTTCGCCTTGGTGCACAACGGCAAACCGGTCTGGAGCCTGCCGGCGGCGCGCTCCGCGGCGGAGCGGCTGGCGCGCGTGGCGAGAATCTGCGGCGCGGAGTTCGCCGACCACGTCGTCGAGCTGTCGCATGCCACCGAGAACCTGCGGTTGGACGGCTGGCTGGCGTTGCCGACGTTCTCGCGCGGCCAAGCCGATCTGCAGTTCGCGTTCGTCAACGGCAGATATGTGCGCGACAAGTTGCTCGCGAGCGCCGCGCGCCTAGGCTATCAAGATGTGTTGTTCCACGGGCGTTTTCCGGCATATCTTCTCTATCTACACATGGATCCGGCCGCGGTCGACGTTAATGCGCATCCGCAGAAGCTCGAAGTGCGCTTTCGCGACTCGCGCCGCATCCACGATTTCGTCATGCGCACGCTGGAGCGAGTACTGGCGGACACGAAGCCGGGCGCGGCCTCGATGGGCAGCGCACCGGCGGATTGGCTGACCGGCGCTTCGCGCCACGCCGAGAACCTGCAGCCGCAGCAGGCGCGGTTCGTGCTGCCGGAAGCGCGCCGGCCACCGTCCGCGGCGCAGGTGTACGGCTCCCCGCCGCCGGCCGCGGTCGCCGACGCCGATGCGCCGCTTGGATTTGCGATCGCGCAATTGCACGGCATCTACATACTGGCGCAATCCGCGCACGGCCTGGTGCTCGTCGACATGCATGCCGCGCATGAACGCGTCATGTACGAGCGCATGAAGCAATTGCTCGCAGGGAGCACCGCGCGCCAGGAGCTGTTGCTCACCGAGGTCATTCACGTGAGCGCTGCGCAGGCCGATGCCGCCGATGCCCACCTCGCCGAGTTCTCGGCCTTGGGTTTCGATTTGTCGCGCTTGGGACCCGGCGAGCTGGCGCTGCGCGCGATACCGTGCGTGCTCGCGGGCGGCGATCCGGCCGGGCTCGTACGCGACGTGCTCGCCGATCTGCTGGTGCACGATCACTCGCGGCGCGTCGAGGCGGCGATCGACGAGCGTCTGGCAACGGCGGCCTGCCATGCGGCGGTACGCGCGCAGCGCCATTTGAGCATCGCGGAGATGAACGCTCTGCTTCGCGACATGGAGCGCACCGACCGGGCCAACCAATGCAACCATGGCCGGCCGACCTGGGTGCGCTTGTCCTTGGCCGATCTCGACCGGCTGTTTCTGCGCGGGCGTTGATGCGTCGGCGGGCGATTTTGCTGATGGGGCCCACGGGTGCCGGTAAATCGGCACTCGCGCTCGAACTGGTCGAACGCCTGCCTGTGGAAATCGTCAGCGTGGATTCGGCGCTGGTTTACCGCGGCATGGACATCGGCACTGCAAAGCCTGCCGCGGCCGTGCGCGCCCGCATCACGCACCACTTGATCGACATTCGCGACCCGGCGACCAGCTACTCGGCCGGTGAATTCGTCCGCGACGCCGTGCTCGCGATGCAGGATATCTGGGCGCGCGGACTGCAACCGCTGTTGGTCGGCGGGACGATGTTGTATTTCCACGCATTGACGGACGGCATCGCCGAATTGCCGACGGCGGACCCGTCGCTGCGCGCCGCGATCGACGCCGAGGCGGCGCGTGTGGGGTGGCCGGTATTGCATGAAGAATTAGCGCGCGTCGATCCAGAGGCGGCGGGGCGCATCCACGCCAACGACCCGCAGCGCATTCAACGGGCACTCGAGGTCTTTCGACTGACCGGCGAGACCATCACCGAATTGCGGCGGCGGCGGGTTTCCCCGCTCACCGACGTGCGGATGATCGAATTGGCCATGGCGCCGGCCGAGCGCAGCGTCCTGCATACGCAGATCGAGAGGCGATTCACCGGCATGCTCGCCGCGGGGCTGCTCGAGGAGGTGCGCGGTTTTTATCGGCGCGGCGATCTGAGCAGGGAACATCCGTCGATGCGCGCGGTCGGATACCGGCAGTTGTGGCAGCATTTGGCGGGTTGCGCGACGTTGGCCGAGGCGACGAAACAAGCGATTGCGGCAACGCGGCAACTTGCGAAGCGGCAGGTGACGTGGTTGCGTCGCCGGCCGGCAGCGCGCTGGCTCGACACGATGCGCATGGATGGTACGCCGTCGATTATCGAGGCGCTGTTATAGGCGTTGCCGGTCGTCAGGAATAAGGATTTCGCCGGGAATAATTACAGAGTGGTCACACGTTTACCGTCACTGAGAGCCGCCGTGCTAGCATCCTTGGCGATTCTCCTCGTGTCGTAGGGAAACGGCGCGACTGGACAAATGACATCAAAAAAAAAGGAGCTTTACTCATGGCCCGTGGCCAGTCTCTGCAGGATCCGTTTTTGAATGCCCTGCGCAAAGAACGGGTGCCGGTCTCAATCTATTTGGTGAACGGCATCAAACTTCAAGGACAGATCGATTCGTTCGACCAGTTCGTCGTGCTGCTCCGGAATAGCGTCAGTCAAATGGTCTACAAACACGCGATTTCGACGGTCGTACCGGCCCGCAACGTCCGCCTGCCGACCGGCGAGGACGGTGAAGTCACGGAACCGGCGATCGTCGAGTGAGTGGGAGGCGCTCTGCAGTTGTTTGAGCGCCCGGGGCGCGGCGAGCGCGCCGTTCTGGTCGGTGTCGGCATCGGCCATCCGGTGGATCCGAGCGATACGGCGGAGTTCAAGGCGCTGGCGGCATCCGCCGGCACGCACGGTGTGGGCATGGTGCTTGCGACGCGAGCGCGGCCGGATCCTAAATATTTCGTCGGTTCGGGCAAGGCCGAGGAGATCAGGGCTTGCGCCGAGGCGCACGACGCCGATCTGGTGCTCGTCGATCAAGCGCTGAGTCCGAGCCAGGAACGCAATCTCGAAAAGCTGACGAATCGCCGGGTATTGGATCGGAACGGTTTGATTCTCGACATTTTTGCACAGCGGGCACGCAGTTTCGAGGGCAAGCTGCAAGTCGAATTGGCGCAGTTGTCACATCTGTCGACGCGCCTGGTGCGCGGTTGGACCCACCTCGAACGGCAGAAGGGCGGTATCGGCCTGCGCGGCCCCGGCGAGACTCAATTGGAGACCGACCGGCGCCTGATCGGTAAACGCATCCGTACGCTGCGCTCGCGCCTCGACAAATTGGCGAGACAGCGCGATACCGGACGGCACGTCCGCCGCGAAGTGCCGGTGCCGACCGTGGCGCTGGTCGGCTACACGAATGCCGGCAAGTCGACGTTGTTCAACGCACTGACCGGCGCTGCCGCCTATGTCGCGGATCAATTGTTCGCGACCTTGGACCCGACGGTGCGCAAGCTCGAGCTCGACGGCGTCGGCGAGGTGGTGCTGGCCGATACCGTCGGCTTCGTGCGCGAATTGCCGCACGAACTGATTGCCGCCTTTCGCTCGACGCTGCAGGAGGCCCGCGACGCGGATTTATTG
>JAYTQR010000022.1:0-21878 GCA_043746615.1 Gammaproteobacteria bacterium
CGAGATCCTCGCCAACACCAACGAGGTCATCGGCTCCGCACTGGCGCGCGCGAATCTGGCGGTGCGCGATCTGGCCGCCGTCGGCATCACGAACCAACGTGAAACCACGGTGCTGTGGGACCGCCGTACCGGCCAGCCGCTGCACAATGCCCTGGTCTGGCAGGACACTCGCGTCGACCAGCTGGTAGCGCAATTCGCCGCCGGCGGCCGACAGGATCGGTTTCGCCTGCAAACCGGCCTGCCGCTCGCCAGCTATTTCTCGGGCCTGAAGCTGCGTTGGCTGCTGGATCAAGTGCCGGGCGCACGCGCCAAAGCGCAAGCCGGCGATGCGCTGTTCGGCACGATCGATTGCTGGATCGCGTGGAATCTCACCGGTGGCGCCGACCGCGGTGCGCATATCACCGACGTGACCAATGCGAGCCGTACGCAGCTGATGAATCTCGCGACCTGCGATTGGGACGCGGACATGTTACGGGAGTTCGACATACCGCGCGCCTGTCTGCCGCGGATCGTGCCTTCATCGAACGTCTACGGCGAAATCACGACGCCGACGCTGCGTGGCGCCAAGCTCGCCGGCATCCTCGGCGACCAACAGGCCGCGCTCGTCGGCCAGACGTGTTTCTCGCCGGGCGAGGCGAAGAACACCTACGGCACCGGCAGCTTTCTATTACTGAACACCGGCACCGATGCCGTGCAATCGAAAGCCGGGCTGCTGACGACGCTCGCCTACCAGTTCGGCGCCGACCGGCCGACCTACGCGCTCGAGGGCGCCATCGCGATCACCGGCGCGCTGGTGCAATGGCTGCGCGACAACCTCAAGCTGTTCGACGTTGCGGCGCAGATCGAACCGCTCGCGCGCAGCGTCGAGGATAACGGCGACGTGTATTTCGTGCCGGCATTTTCCGGCCTGTACGCCCCGTACTGGAAAGAGAGCGCCCGCGGCGTCATCACCGGCCTCACCCGCTTCGCGACGCGCGCCCACCTCGCCCGCGCTGCGCTCGAAGCAACCGCCTACCAGACCCGCGATGTCGTCGTGGCGATGGAGGAAGACAGCGGCATTCGACTCACGAGTCTCAAGACCGATGGCGGCATGGTCGCGAATGAACTACTGATGCAGTTCCAGGCAGACATCCTCGACGTGCCGGTCGTGCGGCCGAAGGTCACCGAGACGACGGCGCTAGGCGCCGCGTACGCCGCCGGCCTCGCGGTCGGCTACTGGCGCAATACCGAAGATCTGCGCGCCAACTGGGGCATCGACAAGATCTGGCAGCCGTCGCTTTCGGCCGCGAAGCGCGACCATTACTGCAGGTCGTGGCGGAAAGCCGTGCAGCGATCATTCGATTGGACGGACTGACGGGCAACCGCGCAATTCACGGAAATAATACTATGAGTCGACAATTCATCGGCGAGTTGATCTCCGAGTGCGTCGCGATATTCATCATCATCGCGCTGGGCGATTCGGTCGCCTGCATGTACGTCCTCTATGACCCGAGCCCCTACGCCAACGCCTATTGGGGCGTCTGCATATCCTGGGGTCTGGCGGTGACCATCGCAATCTACGCAACCGGGTCGGTCTCCGGGACCCACGCGAACCCCGCCGTCACGCTCGCGCTCGCCTTGTTCCGCGGATTTTCCTGGAGGAAGGTCGTGCCGTTCTGGATCGCGCAGGTGATTGGCGCGTTCTTGGGCGCCGCGATCGTTTATCTGCTGTTCCAGCCGGTGATCGATCATTTCAATCTCGTTCACGGTCTCAGCCGCGCCGGCGGCGGCGCGGCCGGCGTGTTCTTCACGCATCCGGGGCTCGCGATCACGCCGCTGCACGCGCTGTCGGATGAAATCATCCTGACCGCGTTTCTGCTGTTCGGCATCTTCGCGATTACCGAGCAATTCAACGAGATGGCGCCGCAGGCGAATTCCGGTGCGCTGATCATCGGCCTGTTGGTCGCCGCCATCGGCGCCTCGATGGGCTATCTGGAGGCTTGGGCGATCAATCCGGCGCGCGACTTGGGGCCGCGCGTGTTCGCCTATTTTGCGGGGTGGGGCGCCTCTGCACTGCCATCCCCGGACAACTACTGGTGGATTCCAATCGTAGGCCCGCTGATCGGCGGCATCATCGGCGCGGCGGCCTATCAGATCCTGATTCACCCGTTCCTGCCCGCACGCATGCGGGCGCTCGACACTGGACGAACCATCGGCGGCCGCTAGCCGCCGCGCCGCACGCGCAGGAACCGGCCGAGATTCTGCGCCGCATGTGGCTGAGAATTCGGCCGGCTACCGTCGTTTTCGGCTAATGCTAATCGTCATCATCGACGACGGTAACCTGCGTGGTCGCCGTCACGGTGGCGCCCAACGAGTTGCTGCAGGCAAGCGTGTACGTCGTCGAGCTGCTGATCGGCCCCGTGCTTTCGCTGCCGCTCGCGGCGAGACCGCTGACATTTAAGCTGCCGCCGGTGATGGCGCATATGGCCCCCGGATTCGGGGTCGCGCTCCAACTGAGCGTCGAGCTACCGCCCTTGGTCACACTCGTCGGGTAAGCGCTGAACGATCCGATCTGGGGCGCCGGCACCGCGGTGACCGTGACCGTGGCCGACGTGGTGGCGCCGAGGGAGTTGCTGCAGCCGAGCGCATAGATCGTCGTGCCCGTGGGTGGAACGATGGTCTGACTGCCGCTCGCGGCGAGGTTGCCGATATTCAAGCCGCCGCCCGAGAGGGCGCACGAGGCCGCCGTCGCGCTCCAGCTAAGGGTCACGGAACCGCCGCTGGTCACACTGGTCGGGGATGCGCTGAACGATCCGATCTGGGGCGGCGGTACGGCCGTGACCGTGACCATGGCCGACGTGGTGGCGCCGAGGGAGTTGCTGCAGGTCAGCGTGTAGTTCGTCGTGGCGGTGACCGCCCCCGTGCCCTCGCTGCCGCTCGCGGCGAGGTTGCCGATATTCAAGCCGCCGCCCGAGAGGGCGCACGAGGCCGCGGTCGCGCTCCAGCTAAGCGTCACGGAACCGCCGCTGGTCACACTGGTCGGGGATGCGCTGAACGATCCGATCTGCGGCGGCGGTACGGCCGTGACCGTGACCGTGGCCGACGTGGTGACGCCGAGCGAGTTGCTGCAGGTCAGCGTGTACGTCGTCGTGGCGGTGACCGCCCCCGTGCCCTCGCTGCCGCTCGCGGCGAGGCCGCTGACATTCAAGCTGCCGCCGGCGATGGCGCAAGTGGCCCCCGGATTCGGAGTGGCGCTCCAACTGAGCGTCGAGCTACCGCCGCTGGTCACGCTGGTCGGGGAAGCGCTGAACGATCCGATCTGCGGCGGCGGTACCACGGTCACCGTGGCCGTCGTGCCGGTGGTGCCGCCGGCTCCCGTGCAACTGAGCGTAAAGCTCGTGGTCGCCGCGAGGTTCCCAGTGGACACCGGATTGTACAAGCTGCTGTTGTACGGCAATCCGCTGAGATTCAAGCTGCCGCCCGTGAGTGTGCAAGAAACCGCATGCTGCGAGCTCCAGGTCAGCGTCGCGGCCGTGTTCGGCTGAATGCTCGACGGCGTCGCCGTCAACGTCACGACCGGGGCGTGGCAGGTTGGCGGCGTATTCGACGTACCCGTTGGAGGCGTCGAACTAGTTGTGGACAGCGGCCATGAGTAGTTCGGTTCGTTACCCAAGATGCGCGTGTTGAGCGTCAAGTACAAATTGGCCAACCGCCCGCGTATCTCGCCCCAAGGATTTGGATTGGCGGCATTGCCGGGATAATTTGCGGCGGGAGAATCATTACCCACGAGCGAATCTACGCTGACGACCTGGTCGGCCGCGCAGGCGTAGTCGCCCTGGGCGAGGTAGGTATTCACCAGATCAAGGGCCGCTTCCAAGCTGGTCTGGGTCGCCGCTACGATGTTCGCGTTCTGCACCGTCGTGTACAGATTGTTGTACTTGGTCTGGGCGAAGCCCGGTAGGCCGCCACTGCTCGAAAGGGCGTTCGCGTTCAGCTCCAAGCCGACGCCATAGATCGACATGCCGCGGGTCACGACTCCCGAGGAGTCGCAATACCCCGTCATGTCGATGAAGTCCGCAAAGCCGGTCGTCGGGTCAACCTCGACGATGCTGCCTTCACTCGGAAATGCGTTCGACAGCGGCGCCCAGATCAAGGCTGGATAAGGACCGCTCTGATTTTGGGTACAGGACAGGTTCGTTGTGGCCGGCAGGATCTGGTTGGCATCCTCCTGGCTATAAGACAGGATCCCGGTGATGCCATCCACGCCTGCGGCTGCCGTGCGTATCAGCGCGAAGCCGGAGCCGGACGCGCCCGAGGCGCCGCAGACGTTCCCCGGAATGATCTCGTTACCGAAGCCGGGGCAAAGCGCCGCAACACTCAGAGTTTTGGAACTGTCGCAGCTGTAGCTGCCGCCGGAAACCGTGACGCGCGGATCGGCCGGCACGACGCAGGTATTTTCGAACACGTAGCCCGAGACCGCCGTCGAAGCGGAATGGACAACAAGCTGGTGCGGTATGACACCACCGCTGATGTCGCAACCAGCGGACGCGGATGTCGTAGGGGATGGCACGATACAGGTGCTCGCAGCGACCGCATCCAGCCTCGTGACCGCGAGACCGTCGGGACTGTTCACTCCGGCCGTCGCGGCGCCGATCGGATTGTTGGTGCCGGGGGTGACCGGCGCACCGAGCTTCAGGATCTGGCCGGTGTTGCCGGCGAGCGTTTGGGACACAAATGCATACGGGACGCCGAGCTGCTGCCCTACTTTGAGTTTCTGCAAACCGGTGCCAAGGTTGCTGGCGAAGTTCGGCAACTGGGACGGCATGGGCCCGGTGGACGTCGTGGTGAAATCGTAGCGCAGGATACCGCCGGAGTTGGTCGCGATCAGCAAGGTCGTCCTTGGACTACTTGAATCAGGCGGCCAGAAATCCATGCCGACCGGAAATGCACCGGCGGGAAACTGGCTCGGACTAATGAGCGTCAAGTACGGTCCGCTCAGCGGTCCCAAGTTGTTCAGCACGGACTGGATACTGGCTTTCGAGTACAAGAGCACATCGGCGTCATTGGAATTTTTCTGGGAACTCGAACTGCTGCCGTTGCCCAAGAGGACCAGAAGGTCGCCCGGACTCCAGGCGTTGGTGGTCGTCGTCGCCACGGCCGTTTCCTCGAGGACCTTGACCCCGTTGGCGCCGCCGAAGTTGGCGTCGATCAGCAATGGTGTCGAAGCGTATCCCGTTGCCTGGGTGGAACTCGCGGGGAGCACCCACACCGCGGACGAGGTATTGTCGTTTTGCTTCGAGGTCACGATGTACAGGTTGCCGGCAGCATCCACGGACAGACCGTCCGGATGCGCCGGGCCGCTGCCCGAGGTGGTATAACTCCACACTACTTGCGTGGATGCCGGCGTCGTGCCGACCGCGGGCGTGTAACGGATGATCTGCCCAAGCTTGGCGTCGGCGACCAATACGTCGACAGTGCCTGTCGCGGGGTTCGCAACATGCACCAGCGATGTAAAACTGCCGTGACTGGACCCGTCGCTATTGAGCGGGCTGATCGTGCCGGGCGTCGCAAACGAGGTTACATCGTAGACGGAGTTATCGATCGAATTCGCCGCGGTGACCCGCAGGAATTCGGCGTCTGCGGTCGTGGCGGCCAGCGCCATCACGATTATAAAAGCCGCGCGAACGATGCCGGCAGCCAATTTCGATGCATGCACGCCCATGATTTCCCCTAGCACCATATTATTTGCGACGCAGTCGCGTTTCGTCCCGGCGTCAGGCTACGGCGTACACGCTACCGTGCACCGCGCCGCACCTGCCCCGCGTCGCATTTGCCTGCGCGCACGACCGAGCGAGACCCCCTGATGCGTCGGGGAGACTAGCACAATCCGCATTGCATTTACCATTTCAATCGACGGTGGCGCAACGGCAAAATAATTCTTAAGGGATTATGTCCGGTCGCTGCGGGCGCCGCGATTATTTGCCCAGTTTAAACACTCGCGCCATGGACGCACGGGCACGCAGTGCAACCATGTAGCGCTGCGCGAGGTGCAGGTACTCCGGCGGAGCGCCGCCGTTTTTGCTGAGGATGCCGAGACTGTGCACGAGATGCTTCTGCGCTTCCGCGTACCGACCGAGACCCGTGAGCGCCGCTCCTTCCGCGCTCTCCCCGACCGCGGTTTTCCAATTTGTCGCGGACAATGCGGGGGTCAGAATGGCGACGGCGCCGCGGGCCGATGCCAGCGCGTCGCGGTACTGGTGCTGCGCGACCTGCAGTATCGCCATGTGGATCAGGCTCGTGGCAACGTCCGGATTGTTGTCGCCGAACAGACGCTTGCGCATCGCGAGTGCGGCCTGCAGATCCCGTTCGGCCTCCGGGTATTCGCCGGCTTCAGTCAACCAGAAGCCGATTCGATTCAGGATGCTCGCAACGTCCGGATGGTCATAGGGGAACAGCTTTCTGTAGACTGCGAGCGCCTCGCGCTCGGTCGCGAGCGCTCCTTGCATATCGCCGCGGGCGGATTGCACGAAGGCAAGATTATTGAGCGTATTCGCCGTATCCGGATGCACCTCCCCAAGCAGCTCCCGCTGCATGGCCAGCGCCTGGCGGTACGCTGATTCGGCTGCGGCCAGTTCGCCCTTGTCCTGCAGTACCGCCGCGAGGTTATTGAGCCCCGCCGCGATTTCCGGATGCTTGTCGCCGTACAGACGGCGCTTCATCGCGATCGCCTCCCGAAAGAGTTTCTCCGCTCCATCGTAATCGCCGTGCTCCTCCAGCAGCAGCGCCATGTCGTTCATCGCTTCGGCCAGATCGGGGTGCGGCTCGGTGCCGCGGAGCGTACGCTGCATGGCAAGCGCTTTGCGCATCACGGGTATCGCGCCGTTCAGGTCCCCGCCTGCGGCCATCACGCGCGCCAGGTCTTTGAGCGTAATCGCGATGTCCCCGTCCGGGCCGGGGTGTAGCTTGCGTTGCAGTTTCAGCGCTTGACGCAAGATTCGATCCGCATCTGCGTAGCGGCCCTGCTGCTCCAGCAAGGTGCCCAGACCATGCAGGGTTTTCGACAGTTCGATCCGGCTGAGCCGGTCCTGCGGTCGCGCAGACTGGATGGCAATCGCCTGGCGATAGGCTTTTTCGGCGGCATCGTAGTGCGCCTGCAAGGTCGACAGGTCTCCCTCGTGCGCCAGTGCGACCGACAGGGACAGCGGCTTTGCGGTTTTGTCGCGGCTCAGGGTCGCCACGGCGCTGGCAAGCAATGGCCTCGCTTGGCGGTACAGGCCGAGCCCCATGTAAACCGTGCCGAGCGTGTCCATCAACGTCGCCCGGATGGTCGGCTGGCCGGCGAGCTCATGGTCGATGCGGGCCGCGCCCTTGTCGAGCATTTCACGGGCAGTGACGCTATTGCCGCGCGCTTCGCTCGGATCTGAGATGCGAAACAGATCGACCAGAAAGCTCGTCGTCTGTCGGGCCGTCTCCGCCTCCGCTTGCGCACGCACCGTCTGCCGCTCGGCAGCCTGCCGCTCGATCAACGCGTAGCCGGCGAGACCGCTGGTCACCACCATGCCGGCGAGCGCAGCGCAGGTCAGCACGAACAGGCGGCGGTTGCGGCGTTGCTGTTCGCGCCGCCGCAGCGCGTCGAAGCCGACCCCGAGCACGCCGGCGATCAGCTTCAGTTTGGCGTTGTTCTTGCCGTCTTTGCCGGCGCGCGCGTCCGCGGCGATCGGTTCGCTGCGTTTACTGCCGAGATTGCCGTCCACGTCGAGGCGGAAGCGCAGCGCGGGCGGGAAACATTCCTGCTCAGCCTGCGCCGGAATGTCGGAGGCGTTCGGCTCGCCGCCGACGATCAGGCAAAAGATCCGGTCCTCGCGGCCGAGCCGCTTGAAGGCCAGTATTTCCTGGTTCACCCAGTGGGATTTTGCCGCCTGCGGCGAACAGATCACGATCTGTGTGGCCGACTGGCTCAGCGCCTCGCTGATGACGGCGCCGAGGTCGGTCGCGCTCGCCAGCTCCTCGCGATCGCGAAAGATGGGGGTCAGACGCTTGGGGACCGCGCCGCGGGCCGTTTCCGTTCCAACTAATTGGCGCGGAGGCCGGTACGACTCGAGGGATTTGTGCAACCAATCGGCCCAGCGGGCGTCGCGGTGGCTGTAGCTGAGAAACGCCCGGTATTTCGTCCGGTTCACTCCTTCATTCCCTTAATGTCGGTGCCGCGCGCGACGTTCTCGACTATATCCGAATTGATGCGCGAACCATAGCCCGGCCGAGCAGCCGGCCAGTGCCGCATGTCGTGATCGGAGAATCGATCAGTTTTTGCCCGGGGGCTCATGTTCGCGATGGTACCGGTGAATCGTCCACAAGTAGCTCTCCATCAGTGAGTCCCGGCCCAGCGCCACCAGGATGTCGTTCCGCTCGCTGGACGTCGTCAGGCGCGACAGTTTTTGCCGGGCACGGGCAAAGTGATTGCGCAAATTGCGGTACTGCCAGAGCAGTTCCCGGCTGGCCATCTTGCCTTCGTGCAGTTGCCAGACGCCGAGCAGCAAGGCCAGCAATCCTTCGAAAAATGTCAGCAGTTTCTCCAGCGACACGCCGGGCGCGACATTGCTACGCCTCATAGTCCTGTCGAACAAGAACAAGGCGATAATCACCAGCAGAACGACGAAGAACAGGACATTCTTCAGACGCTTCATGCGCAGGCTGCTGCGTTTGAGTTTGGCCACTTTCGCGACGAAATAGCGATGCTGACTATCGATCCAGGTCTGTTCGATATAGCGTGATCTTTGCGGATCGAAGTCGAGGTTCGCCGCGGCATGCACGTCGGGCACGGCCACGGCCGTGAGCACCTGCGTGATCAAGCCAAAGCCGTGGAAACGGTTGATGCCGGATAGTGCGAGCACTCTCGCGGCGTCTACCTGTTGGTCGAGACTGGCGAGCCGCAGGTAGAATGTCGCGCGCATCGTTTCGGCGATCGCGCGATAACTCAGATGTTTGGCAAACCAGTGTTTGTCGCGCAGCGCGTGGTAAACCGCCAGACCGAACAGCAGCAGAACCAGGTACGCGCCCAACAGCGAGTTCGCTTGGTCGAGCTTGTCGTAGATCAGGTACGCGAGACCCATCCCAAATGCCATCACGCCAAACAGGTGGAACAGCCTGTCCGAGCGCCACTGAAAGTGCACTGCAAGTGCGTCCGCCTTGGCATACTGCGCGTCGATCTCCACGAGCATCAAGCGATCGTCGCATCGGGCGTCCCCAGGCAGAGACGCCAGCAGCGAATCGCGCCTGTCGAAACGGCCGTCGGCCAGCAAATGCTGAAACTCGCGATTGTAGCCGTTGAGTTCGGCGAGCTGACGCGCGAGCTGCGCCGGCATGCTCTGCTGCGACGGCGGTACAGTGCCGATCGCGGCGCCGGCGCTCTCGGCGGCGGGAATCCAGGAGATCAGTCCGTCGGCGGAATCTGCGTCGTCGACCTCTGCATGCATGACGAGGCTTGCTTCGCTGGCATCGCCATCGCTACGCACGCCGACGTGCCGCAGACCGGTATTGGCCGCGCCGCCGGGCAGCGCTGAATGCCCGTCCCAAACCGTCAGCAACAAACTACTGCGGCGACTCAGGGCCTCGGTCAGGTTCGCGTACATCGCATGGCGCTGCGCGCTGCTGCAGGAGTCCCCGGCACTCGCCTGCGCAGGGGTGCGCAAGATGGTGCAGCGGATGTCCGGCCGCGCCGATAGATCCTTCAGCATCGTCAGGGCGTCTGCACTGAAATTTCGCGAATATTCTTCCAGAGGCATCGGCAGCACGGTCTCCACGGACACCGCGAGATCGAGCATGCTCTGCACCACGAGCAGATCGGCGCTCGTTAGCATGCCGACGATGATTTGCAACTCGGTGTCCGGCAGGTGCCGCTTGATTTCTGCGGCGAACGCCGTGACGGCATTATGTAGGCGCGGACCGTTGTGCGGATCGAAGTCTAGATACCCCAGGACGCCGACGATGAACGGCGTATTCGCAGTATGCGTGCTATCGGCCAAAACGCACCGCCCCGCCCCGAAGAGAGTTCAGGCGGTACGTCGTTGACGCGTTGCGCGCGACAGGCGGCACGGTCGAAGTCGATCGAGCGGATGTATCCATGGGAGTTAGCGTATCGCAGCGCTGCGCACAAAGTCTCGCGTTTTCGGCAATGTTACGGGCCGCGTCTGCGCAAATTACCGCCCCTCTACTAGCGGGCACCGCATGATCGCCCGAGTTTTGGCACAATACGGCTTGCTGCCGGCGGCGCTCGCGACGTGTGTCGGCAAGGATTTCCAGAGGCCGTTTGCGCTGGGGCCGGATCGATGCGTGCGTCACGTCGCTGATTAGGAAAAACCTCATGAACAAGCGAGCAGTTCAGTTCTCCGCCGCTATCGCGGCCGCAGTATTTGCCGCTACCGCCGCCGCGGCGGGCGCCGGCGGAATCACTCGGGCCACCCTCGACAACGGCCTGCGCGTCGTCATAGTGCGCGATACGCTGGCGCCGGTGGTCACGACCGAGATTAACTACCTCGCCGGTTCGGATGAAGCGCCGGCGGCTTTTCCGGGTACCGCGCACGCCGTGGAGCACATGATGTTCCGCGGCAGCCCGGGACTGTCCAAGGACCAGTTGGCGTCGATCGCGGCGAATATGGGCGGCGCATTCAACGCCGATACCACGCAGGGCGTGACACAGTACTACTTCACCGTGCCGTCGCAGGATTTGGACGTGGCCCTGCATGTGCAAAGCCTGCGCATGCGCGGGGTCGACATGGCCGCGGCAGCCTGGGCAAAGGAACGCGGCGCGATAGAACAGGAAGTGTCCCGCGACCTGTCCAACCCTGCCTACAGGATCTATGAGCAGTTGCAGGCACACTTGTTCGCCGGTACGCCATACGCGCACACGCCGCTCGGTACACGCGAATCCTTCGACAGGACCACCGCGGCGATGCTGAAGAAATTCCACGATCATTGGTATGCGCCGAACAACGCAATCCTGGTGATAGTCGGCGACGTCGACCCGGCCGCGGCGCTGTCCGAGGTCGAGAGCGCCTTCGGCAACATCCGGCGCAAGCCGATCCTGGCGCGGCCGATGTTCGATTTCAGGCCGGTGACGGCGAAGACCATGAAGTTGCCGACCGACAGTCCTTACGGTTCGGTGTACCTGGCATGGCGCATGCCGGGACTCAAGTCCGCCGACTACGCAACGGCACTGATACTCAGCCAGGCATTAGGTTCGCAACGCGCAGCGCTCTACGCCATGGGTGTGGACGGCACGGCGCTTTTCGGCGGCTTTATCAACCAGGCGATGCCGGAGGCTGGCGTCGGCATGGCGATCGGCGTGTTTCCTAGAGACGGCGATCCGCAGCCGGTGCTCAAGCGCATGCGATCGATTCTTGCGGCCGCCGGGGCCGGCGGTATCGACCCGGCATTGGTCGAAGCGGCCAAGCGCAATGCCGTCGCTGCACTGGAGTTCAAGAAGAATTCGGTGGAAGGTCTTGCCAACGCGTGGTCACAAGCACTTGCGTTCCAGGGGATCAATTCGCCGGACACGATCAAGCTGGCGATCGACGCTGTGACGCCCCAGGCGGTCGATGCGCTGGCAAAGTCCACGTTCGACCCCGCCCGCGCGGTCACTGCGATCCTGACTCCGCAGAGCTCCGGCAAACCGACCGCCAGCAAGGGCTTTGGCGGTGCAGAGAGTTTTGCCTCGAGCCCGGAAAAGCCGGTGCGGCTGCCCGAGTGGGCCGCGCAGGCATTCGCCAAACTGGCGGTGCCGCGTTCCACGCTCGCCCCGACCTCGTACACCTTGTCGAATGGCCTGCGGCTGATCGTGCAGAGCGAATCGATCAGCAACACGGTACAGGTATTCGGACGAATCAAGTCCAACGAGGACCTGCAGGCGCCGCAGAAGGAGGAAGGCGTGGCGGACGTGCTTGACAGTCTTTTCCCGTTCGGCACCACGAGCCTCAACCGGCTGCAATATCAGCAGGCGCTGGATGCGATCAACGCTCGGGCGAGTGCCGGTGCCAACTTCGCGCTGGCGGTGCCGTCCGCACAATTTGCGCAAGGCATGCAGCTACTGGCGGACAACGAGCTGCGCCCGGCGCTGCCGGCGCAGGCCTTTGCAGTCGTGCAGAGCCAGCAAGCCGGCTTGGTTGCCGGGGAAATTCAATCGCCGGATTTTCTCGTCCAGCTTGGCCTCGACCAGGCCTTGTTGCCGCCGGGCGACTTGCAATTGCGCTACGCAAAGCCGCAGGAGGTAATGGCACTGAGTCTGGACACCGTGAAGAGATATTACGCGCGAGTGTTCCGCCCGGACATGACGACGATCGTCATCGTCGGCAAGATCGATCCGACGCAAGCAAAGATCGTCGTGGAGAAGGCCTTCGGCGGATGGAAAAGCCATGGTGTCAGGCCGGATGTGGACTATGCCGCCGTTCCTCCAAACCGATCGAGCCACGTGTTTGTGCCGGATAGAAGTGCTACGCAGGACAGCGTGCAGATGACGGAGACGATCGACGTCACCCGCGACGATGCGGCGCGATTCGCGTTGACCCTCGGCAACGAGGTGCTCGGCGGCGGATTTTATGCCTCGAAGCTGTACCACGATCTACGCGACACTTCCGGCTTGGTGTACAGCGTGGGCACCCGTTACGACTTTGGCAGGCACCGCAGCACCTATACGGTGTCGTTCGGCGCCGATCCGGGCAACGTGGCGGCGGCCAGCGCGATCATCGTCAGAGATCTGCGGCAGATGCAGCATGAGCCGGTATCGGCGAACGAGCTGCGGCGCGCCAAGGGCATCCTGTTGCGCCAGATCCCTCTGGGCGAAGCGAGCTTCAATGCGATCGGCGGCGAACTGCTGCAGCTGGCGATCGAGGGTAAGCCGCTCGACGCGCTGACGATCGCCGGCCGGCACTACCTGAAGCTGACGGCGTCAGAAGTACAGAAAGCCTATGCCAAGCACATCCGGCCGGAGGATTTCGTCATCGCCGTGAAGGGGCCCGCGCCGACGAGCGGATAGCGGCGCGCGTGCATCATCGTCGCGCTACCCGGCGCCGTTCAAATGCCGGCGTACCACTCGTAGCCTTGGTCTTCCCAGTAGCCGCCGTTGCCGCCGCCGAGCGCGGCGAACGAGTGCACCAGTTCGATCCGGCTGAGGTATTTCGCCTGTTTGTAGCCAAGCTGCCGGCCTACCCGTAGGCGCAACGGCGCCCCGTTCGGCACCGGCAGCGGCTTGTCATTGAGGTCGTAGGCGAGCAGTGTCTGCGGGTGCCGCGCCTCGGTCAGACCCAGACTCTCATAGTACGGAGAACCGGGATCCATGTCGTCGAAGCAGTGAAAGACCACATAGCGGGCCTGCGGCTCGACACCCACATGATCGAGCACCGCCGACAGCAGCGTGCCCTGCCATTTGCCGATCACGCTCCAGCCTTCCACGCAATCGTGCCGGGTGATCTGCGTGCGCATGTCGAGTTTCTTCAGATCATCGATCGACAGCGAAGCCGATCGCCTGACCAGCCCGTCGATCTGCAGCCGGTAGTCGCGGAATTGGCTCGCGAGCAGCGCCTGGTAGGCCGCGGTGGCGGGCATGGTGGTGCCGTTAGGACGAAATACTGCGGAAATGTCGGCCTCGCTGAACTCCGGCGCCAACGTCGCGGACGGCGCCAGCAGACCCTGTACGCGGCGGTTCAGGCCTTCCGCCTGGTCGAGCACGCTCGGGCCCCAGCCGCTGTTCGAAATGCGATCGCAGGCGGCCGCCACGATACTCCCGGCGCCGACGATCGCAATGCGCAGGAACGATCGACGGTCACTCATGGCCGTGCGCCTGCGTAGATATCGCGGCCGCGGCTGGTTCGACGACGTCGATCCCATAATAACCGGTGATCATGCCCCGCAGCTGGTTGAATGCGCCGCTGATCAGCACCTCTATCACGTGAATCAACACGAACGCGACGAAGGCCCAGGCAACGATGAAGTGGATCGTCCGCGCCGACTGCCGGCCGCCGACCGCCGCCACCAGCGGATTGAGCACGGCGTCCATCCGCGGCGACATCGCCAGCCCCATCAGCACGATGCCCACGCCGAACACGAACACCACGATCAGGTAGGCGAGCTTCTGCAGGATGTTGTAGCGCAACGCCTGCTCGCCGTGGGGATGCTTGAAGCGCAGGTGATCGAGGATGGATCGGCCGATTCCGCGCCAGTCGGCCGGCGTCGGCCACAGATCCCGCTGCAGGTGTTTGCGGACCAGCGAGTAAGCGATGTAGCACAAGCCGTTGAGCACGAAAATCCAGGCAAAGAAAAAGTGCCAGCGCCGCCCCATCGCGAGCCAGGTCGTACCGGGCAGCGTGAGCCAGGACGGAAAGCCGCGTTCGTCCGGCGTGCCGTCTCTGTCGTTGGAAACACCCAGCACGCCGGTGGTGATGAATTCGTGCCGGCCGATGCGGGTAACGCCGATCGGATTGCCGGCCTGATCCTCGCGCGCACCCAGTGCCAAAATCGCCGTACCCGGATCGGAGCGATTGCCCCAGTACAGTTTCGGGTGCGCATTGAAGATCTGCATGCCGCTGAGGAACATCAGCGGCAGGACGATCACATTGATCCAGTGCATGATGCGGATCGGCAGCGTGTGCCGGTAGATCAGCCGGCGGCATTTCACCGTCTCCACAGGCGCGGTCTTGGCCACGCCGGAAATCACCGGGTTCGCAGCGACGCTTTGTGTATTCACGGCCATGCACTCCCCGAATCCATGATGGACGGACCTGCCACTGCCATAGTGTAATCATGTTTGTCCGCCGCCATGAAGTCCCAACCTATGGGCGCGCCTCGCTCTGGCTCGAGAGCGAGTCTGCGCGTCCGGTGGGCGCATCTCGCGCGCTCAGGGTCAATGCAACAGACCAAAAATGCCGATACCCGTCGTGGTGCCGACGAACACCTTGCCGTCGGCCACCATCGGCGTGATGAATTTATTGCCGGCGCCGAAATGATCGCGATTGTTCGCCGCTTGGTTGCTGTTGTACAGCTCATGCGCAAGATTGGCCGCATCGTATGCATGCAGCACCGCCGGATCGTTATTTTCGGACGCCCAAACGATTCCGCTCGCGGTGCCGTTCGCCGACACGCTGGGCGCCGTGCCTGGATAGGAAAACCGCGTTTCGCTCTGCGACTGAGGCGTAGCGGTGAGTTTGGCGTTTGCAAATTTGAACGCTTTCAGCGGCGCGTTTTGCGCTCCGTAGTAGACGGCGCCGTTGAAGTAGGCGGGCGTCGCAAAGACGCCAAACGGCACGACACCGCTCAGTTGCTGCCAGATCGCATTCGTCGATGCGTTGAATTTGCCCATCGAATCGCGATCGACGAGATAAATATTGCCGTCCTTTCCCGCACCGATTACCAGATGCCGAACGGTGTTGGACGCATCCGTCATGTCCGGCAGCAGCAGCGCGCCGCCCGATCCGAGATCCATGTCCACGGCGGACTCGGCGACTTCATTCGATACCGTGAAGTAATCCGTCACGCTCAACCCGCCGGAGGCGGTCGAGATCTTCAGAAAGGAATTGCCGTAATCCTGCTTGGATGGGAATCCATTGCCGTCGAGGGTCGTCTCGAACGCGCCGTTGCCCGTTATTAAATAAATATTGCCGGCGGAGTCGGCAGCCGGACCGCCGCCGCTCATCCAGATCGCGGGTCCGCCGCCGCCGCTGTTCGGGCCGACATTGAGGATAGCCGTGCGCGCCAGCGCGCTTTGCGAATAGGCAATGATCCAGCCGCTATACGGGTGCTGGTCGCAGTGCGAAGTCCAGCTGGTATAGATCGTGCCGTGCATCAGCAGCAACGCGGCCCGCTCCTCGTATTGCCCGGGGTCAAATGTCGTCTCGCCGCCGCCGGCGGTGGCATAGGTTGCCGTTATTTCCGTCGGCCCGCCGAGCAGTTCAGCACCGGTCGCAAGGTCCAGCGCATGCAGGCGCTGATGATAATTCGATGCGGGGTCCTCGGACATCGCAATGACGTACATCGTGCCGTGCGCACCGGCATGACGATCGATCACGGGCGTGGAGGTGACGCCGATTTGCGGAATCACTTGGCCGCAGTTGTGAGCGCCGCTGGGCGCTTCGCCCGACCCGAGCAGCGAAACGTGCCACAGCTGCGTCCCCGTGTCCGCATCGAAGGCATAGACGGAATCGTGTTCGGTCGCAACGAACACGACGTTATGAGTGGCTGCGCCCAGAGAATACTGTGACAGGTACAGCGGTTGCGCATCGACCTTACCGTCCACCGACAGGACGCGCAGCAGTCCGAAGCTCGACGAGTTGACGTTGGCCGGCGTTAGCGTCGATTCGGTAAGGTTTTGGCCGCTGCGATTCAGATCATCTTTGTAGGTGACGACATCGGTTGCGGTATGCGTGGTGCCGCTCTGTGGAGAGGGCTCCGCGGTGATGATTGGTGCGGCGGCGTCGGGCATGTTCGCATTACCGTTGCCGCCGCCGCAAGCCGTGAGCAGCAACGATGCGGCGGTGCACAACTCGGCCCATCGCGACGTCTTGACTGGTTTCATACAAGCTCCCGGCAGCGGCTCATGTATCCGTGGCGTCAACATAGCAGAATGCTCAGGCGAAATGAGCGCTAGCGTACCCAGAGATCACGCCATGTCCGCGGCGGTACTCTCGGCGGCGGGGCGTGCGGAGGCTAACTATGTTCGGCCGCAGGGTGCGCGCGCTGAGCAGCGATCAATGCTGAAGTTCTTGTTGTGGCTCGTGCTCTTCGTGCTGTGTTGGACGCTGGCGCTACTGGCCCTCGCTCTGTGGCCTTGCCTCTGGCTGCTGTCGCTGCCGTTTCGTGTGGTGGAAATTGCTGTGGAGGGAGTCTTCGTGGCGCCGGCAACGCTCCCCAGCCCCCCATTTGCCGCACTATCCTGCGGCGGCATGGGACCTGCTAATGGCGCGGCTTCAAGTGCCGATGCGCGGATCCGCCTTAGACTATGCTCACTTGCCTAATTCGACGCTGACCAGGTGGAAGTGCCCGTGGCGCACGCCCCGCTCCGCGATGACTTCCTCGGCGAACTGGCGCACCCGTTGTACCGCCCCTTGCAACAGAACGGTCTCGATACACTGGGCATGGTCGAGGTGGGCGTGCATCGTGGAAATGGTCAAATCGTGGTCCTCGTGCTGAATATGGGTCAGGCGCTCGGCCAGTTCGCGCTCGTGATGGTTGTAGACATAGGACAAATTCGCGATGCATGAGCCTTTTGCATCGCTCCGTTCACGGCTATGTTGCAAATGCCACCGCAATATATCCCGGACCGCTTCACTGCGCGTCGCATATCCTCTTTGTTTGATCAATTCATCAAAAGCCGCTGCGAGATTCTTGTCGAGCGATATGGTGAAGCGATCCATGGTGTCTTTGCATGAGTACTGCAAGTATATATGCGCTCCCTTCATCCAATCGGCCGTCACCGCGCCGCAGACTCGACTTTCGGCCCGACCGCGGCGCGACCGCCTCGATAATCATCGGCAACGCCCCAAAGGAACTGCCCATGCAAACCCAAAGAAATGCTGAGCGGTCGCCGCCGGCCGGCGGCGTCTGCAAGGGCACGCTGTACCGAGATGGCATGGCTTAGAGGGAGTACAACGCGGCAATAAGCGGACACGAAACGTTCCCCTTGGTCGCACGGCAAGAACGAACCAGCACGGACAGCGCAGCTTCCATCCGCCTCAGATCCGCCAGTTTCTCGCGTACGTCCTTGAGTTTGTGTTCGGCCAGCGTGCCCGCTTCTTTACAGTGGGCGCCATCCTCCAAGCGCAGCAGCTCGGCGATCTCGTCCAGGCTGAAACCCAACCGCTGCGCCGATTTTACGAATCGCACCCGCTGCACATCGGCCGCGCAATAGCGCCGAATGCTGCCGTGCGGCTTGTGCGGCTCCGGCAACAAGCCCTTGCGCTGATAGAACCGAATCGTCTCCACGTTGACCCTCGCCGCCGCGGCGAAGACCCCTATTGTTAGATTTTTCATGACGTTCCGCACAGCGCTTGACTCCGTACACCACTACGGCAGTAACCTTACGGCATGAGTGCGGCACCCGGAAGGAGAATTCGCAGGTCGGAACCCAAGAGTGTTCGCGGCGCGCTCGCAGCCGGCGGGGTCGCGGCCATCCTTGCCTCCACGTGCTGCTTGGGACCCTTGGTCTTGGTCGCGCTCGGATTCAGCGGGGCGTGGATCGGTAATCTCACCCGGCTCGAGCCGTATCGCCCTCTATTCATCGCAGCGGCGCTCGTGGCCATGTTCTTCGCCTATCGGCGCATCTACCGCCCGGCCGTGGACTGCAAGGCGGGAACGGCCTGTGCCGTGCCGTCGACGCAGCGTACGTATAAAGTCATTTTCTGGGTAGTCGCGGCACTGATCATAGTCGCGCTGGGTTTCCCCTATGTCCTCCCGTTGTTCTACTGAGCAGGAGATCGCGATGAAGAAATTGTTTGCCTGTTTCGCCCTCGCCGTTGTCGCCGTCCCCGCGTGGGCCACCGTGCAGTCGGTCTGGCTCGCCGTGCCGGGCATGACCTGCGCCGCCTGCCCGATCACCGTGAAGAAAGCACTTGCCAGGGTCGATGGGGTCAGCAAGACCGACGTCGATCTTGCGAAGCGCGAAGTGCTGGTCACCTTCGATGACGCCAAAACCAACGTGCGGAACTTGACCGAGGCGACCAAAGATGCGGGCTATCCAGCCACCGTGAAGCAAGCATCGGCAAAATAACCGTGATTACGCTCGCTGTCACCGGCATTACCTTGTGCCGCGTGCGCGCACAGCGTCGAGCAGACCCTTAAGGGGTGGCCGGCGTGCGCCGGCGCTGAAATAATGCGCTAAGGGCCTGGTTTGAGCGGCCGGGTCGGGACGCGCTGTTGGTCGCTTTTGACCGCGTAGCGAGACAGCGTGCGCATGCGAACGGACGCTCGCTTAAGAATGTCCAATTCAAACTCTCGATAGGTTTTAACGACGGTTTTTCCAAACTTCGTCAGCACCATGCCGCCCCCACGCTTGCCTCCGGTCGCAGCGCGTGTCACCGGCTCTTGAAAGGAATCGTTCATGCTCGCCGCCAGTAGCCAGGCGCGCCTGTAGCTCATGCGCAAATCTCTGGCAGCCTGCGACAATGAGCCGGAATTACCGATTGCCTCGAGTAGCGAAATCTTACCGGGACCAATGGAGCATCGATTGGCGAAATCCACGCGAAAGCGAATGTTGATTGTCACCGTGCAATCCTCGCCTTGACTTCCATCGATGCCAGCGCGTTTCTGACCGGTAAATATCGGCGCGCCCGTGGGCGGTTCAGAAGGTGAACGTAGCCCTCACGAAGTAAAACCCACCGTCGATGCCGATCGGAGCGAAGGACGGGTACTGCTGCACGCCCAAGTTGTCATTGTATACGGGATTGTCGTAATGGGATCGCAAAACGCCGTTGAGCTTGTTCGGATAGCGGTCGAACAGATTGAGCGCCCCGCCACCGATTCTAAGGTTGCCCGTGAGTTGATAGCCGAGGTCGAGATTCGTGATCGGCGTCACGCCGATGTCCGTCTTGAAATACGCGGGTCTGTTATTCGGATTGTCGGCATCGTCGTTTTCCCATTCGGACGAGGGTCCATAGAGTTTTTCCGTCAAATTGATCGATGCCTGGTCCGATGTCCACAGAGCAGCCAAGTCGACCACATATTTCGGGCTCGCGGTGGTGACATCAGAGAGCGCGGTTGAGTTATATAGCGACAACCCGGTCAGCTGGGCCGGCGTGCCCGGGATCTTCGTGATCTGAGTCTCGTTGTACTCGGCGCCAACCGACCAGTTGACGTGGCCGACGGCATGATCGGTCGGAAAATTGACCAGCAAATCCGCCCCATGCGTGCGGGTATCGATGCCGTTGGCGAAGATCGCGACGCCGGTTGTGCCGTTTGCCACGACATCCGGATCGAGACTATTACCATTCGCAGCGATCGCGGCATTGACGGCCGCCGCCGACGTCTGCGGGATCCCGTTGATCGTGCCGTACAAGTCGCCGGTGCCGACGATGCGGTTGGCGATGCTGATCTGATAGATATCCAGCGTCGCGTTGATCCCCGGCGTCGGACGCCACACCAAGCCTAAGCTTAAGTTGACGGAGTGTTCAGCCTGCAGCCCGCTGCCCAGGCCCAACAACTTTCCGCCGGGCGAATTGGGAGGCAATTGAACGAATGCGGTGTTCGATGTCACGTTGGTGGCCGAGTAATACTCTTCGGCGAGCGTCGGCGCGCGGAAACCGTTGCTCGCCGTACCGCGAACTGCCAACTGCGGCGTGAAATCATAGCGCGCCGTGAGTTTGCCTACGGTCGCACTGCCGAAATCGCTGTAGTGCTCGTAACGTAAAGCGGCATCGAGCCGCAGTTGGTCGATCGGCTTGGCGGCGAGATCGATGTAAACCGCTCGATTTCGCCGCTCATGCACACCCGCATCGGTCGGCGTGAAGCCGGGGTAGGATTGTGCACCGCCATCGATGTAGGAGATCGGAACGCCCGCGCCGATTCCATAGGTGTCCCGTCGGTATTCGGCGCCAAAGGCCACGTTCAACGGGGTTGCGAGGCCGACGTCGAAGTCGCGATTAAAGTCGAGAGTCGACGACCATTGCGTCGTCTGTAAATAGCCGTCGTAATAATTCGATGGCGTGGGAACACCGGTCGTGCCGTAGACACCTTTGTTAGCGGAATTCAGCGTGTAGATGTCGGGCCTATCCGCGCCGTAGGTGCTGCTCAAATCCCAATGCCAATGAGCGATGACGCCCTTGACGCCGCCGGTGATGGAGTAATCGGTTTCGTGCGTGGACTCCTGCGGGTCGAAACCAAAGGGAAACGGGTAGGTGGTGATCCCGGTCGTCGGATCGGTATACGAGACCTTGCTGGGCGTGCGGTAATTTTGATAGGCAGCGGCTCGCTTGTCCCCATAAGTGCCAATGGCATAAAACTCTTGCCCATTGGCAAAATCGAAACCGGCGTTCAGCGAAAATATCTTGAGTTCGTACGCGGCATCGCCCTCTTGGCCGTTCAAGTACGGATAATTGGCTGCGTTGACGACGTTCGAATTCGGATATTTGCCGGAACTGGCCGCATTGAGCACCCGCGGGTCGATTGCACCGCGATTGCTGTCGCCGTGGTGATGCACTTCAGCGGTCAGATTGAGGTAACTATTTTCAATGGGCTCGAAACCGGCGTTTACCGAAATATCGCCGGTGTTGCCGCCCCCATCCATGTAATTGCCATAGGTACCGGTGATGCTGCCACCCGACAAGTTCTTCTTGAGGATGATATTGATGACGCCCGCGATGGCATCGGTACCGTACTGCGCGGCAGCGCCATCGGTCAGCACTTCAATGTGATCAATCGCATCGATGGGAATAAAATTAAAGTCGACACCGGCGCCTCCCTGATAGGGGTCGCCCAGATCGACCTCGAGGTTTGCCGTGGTATGGCGCCGTTTGCCATTGATCAGCACCAATACATCGTTGGGACTCAGACCCCGCAATTTCGCCTGCAACGTTTCGCCGGCCAGGTCGTTGCCAAAGGCCTGCATCACCAAAGAAGGCACGATCTGTGCTAACGCCGACAAAAGATCGGGATTGCTTGAGGCAGCCTTGAGTGCTTCGGCGCTGATGATCTGAAGCGGAGCCGCGCTGTCGGCCGCCCTGATCCCGGATTGGCGCGAGCCCGTCACAATGATCTCATCGAGTCCGGCCGATGCGCCCGAAGCGGCGGCGAGAGTCTGCGCGTAGAGCAGATCTGAACTCAGCGTAAACATCATCGCGTTCAGCGCAATCGCCCTGCATGGCGGCATATTCGACACCTTTCTTTGGTAGCGCTGTTGCCTAAAAGCAGATAAAGACCAAGGCGTG
>JAYTQR010000023.1:0-5631 GCA_043746615.1 Gammaproteobacteria bacterium
GCCTGTCCCGCGGCCGTATCCCACTCCGAAGTAGCGCCGAATCGCGGATATAGATCGGCATTGCCTTCGGCAATCAGACAGAACTTCAGCGAACTGCCGACTCCGGTTGTCGCATAGCCGCCGAGTTTGCCGAGGTACGCGTCGGTACGCACGCTGGCGTGCGAGCGGCTGCCGACGACGCGAATCGGCGCATGCGCTGGCGACACATGGATCACGGCCGGCGCCCCGCCGCCGTGCGCGCGGAACGCGCCGACCCCGGCGGCACCCCAATAAACCAATCCCAGCGCCGGCGCTGCCACCACGCCGAGCACAGTCTCGTGCTCCACTACCAAAGCGATGTTGACCGTGAACTCGCCGTTGCGCTTGACGAATTCGCGCGTGCCGTCGAGCGGATCGACGATCCATACCTCGGACCAGTTGCGCCGCTCTTCCCACGGCGCCTGCACGGATTCCTCGGCGAGAATCGGTACGCCGGGAGTCAGCGCCGCGAGGCCCGCGACGATGATGCGCTGCGAGTCCAAGTCCGCGAGCGTCAACGGCGAATCGTCCGATTTGCGCTCGACCGAAATGGGCACAGCATAGATACGCATGATCGCCGCGCCGGCCTCGGCGACGATCGGCATCAAGCCGGCGGCTAACGCGGGTAAGTCTCGCATCGCTTGCTATCATACCGGCATGCAGCGGTCCGCAGCAGTCGACTGGTCGGCCATCGACAACGTGTTCCTCGACATGGACGGCACGCTGCTCGATCTGTCGTTCGACAACTGGTTCTGGCAGGAGCTCATTCCGCGCCGTTACGCCGAGCTGCACAATCTGGAGCCCGCTGAATCACGGAGCATTTTGGCGCCGAAATTTCGCGCCGTATTCGGCACGATCGACTGGTATTGCATCGACCATTGGTCGCGCGAATTGGGTCTCGATGTTCGCGCGATCAAGCGCGCGGTGCGCGCGCAAGTCCGCTATCTACCGGGCGCAGAGCAATTCTTGCGCAAGCTGCGCGACAGCGGCAAGCACCGCGTGCTGCTCACGAACGCGCATCCGGACACGCTCGCGATCAAGGACTCGCAGCTCGCGCTGCGCCAGCATTTCGACGCCAGCTACTCCTCGCATCGTTTCGGGGCCCCGAAAGAGGATCCGGGATTTTGGCCGCGGCTGCAACGGCAAGAACCGTTCGAGCCGCGTCGCACGCTGTTCGTCGACGACAGTCTGGCGGTGCTCCACAGCGCGCGCCGCTTCGGGATTGGTTGGCTGCGCGCAGTGCGTTGTCCGGACTCGAGCCGGCCGCCGAACGATTTGCAAGGCTTTACCGCCGTCGACGGCGTCGACGAACTTCTCTAGGCGCCGGTAGCCGGCGGGACGCCGTTGCCGCCGCCGCGCTGACGCCGCCGGCGTTTGCGCGCGGGCGCGGCCGCCGGATCGGCGCCGCCGGCCGTCTCGACGGTAGTCCGACCGGCCGCGGGCGCTGCCGCCGCCGGCGCGTGCCCTTGCACGACCTGGGATCTCGGCGCCGCCGGGCCGGCGCGGCGGCTCGGACCGCCCGGCCTGCCGCCGCCGCGACCGCTACTCGGGCGTGCGCCGCCCGGACGCCCGGCGCCGGGACGGCCGCCGCCGCGAGTGCCGCCATGCCGGGGCGCTCGCTCGCGCCATGCGGCCGGCGGCGGCTGCGTCACGGCCGCGAGATCCTCGGCGTTGATTGCGGCGCGCGGAATTTGATGGCCGATAAAACGCTCGATATCCGGCAGGGAAATCGCATATTCCTCGCAGCCGAAGCTGATTGCGTCGCCCTCGGCGCCGGCGCGTGCCGTGCGGCCGATGCGATGCACATAGTCCTCGGCGTCGTTCGGCAGATCATAGTTAAACACGTGACTGACGTCCGCAATGTGCAAGCCGCGCGAGGCGACGTCGGTTGCGATCAACACGGCGACATCGCCGTTGTGAAAGTCGCGCATCATTTTCAGGCGCTTGGTTTGCGGCACGTCGCCCGACAAGGCCTGGGCGATGAAGCCGTTCGCGGTCAGCGTGCGTTCGAGCACCTCGGCGACGCGGCGTGTATTGACGAAAACCATCGTGCGGCGCGCGTCGATACGCCGCAATAGCCCCATCAACAGCGGCACCTTCTCTTCGGTCGACGGGAAATACAGCACCTGGCGCACGCTATCGACGGTCACCTTGTCCGGCTCAATCCGTATCAGCAGCGGATTGTTCATGTGTTCATATGCGAGTTCCATGACCCGATGCGACAGCGTCGCCGAAAAGAGCATGTTCAGACGCACGGTTGGGTGCGGCAGCCGGCGCAGGATGAAACGGATGTCCTTGATGAACCCCAAATCGAACATCCGATCCGCCTCGTCCAGTACGGCGACCTGGATATAACGTAGATCGAAAACATGCTGCTTGAAATAATCGATGATGCGTCCGGGCGTGCCGATCAGCACATCAACGCCTTCTTCGAGCACGCGGCGCTGCTTCTCGTAATCCACGCCGCCGAACACGATCGCGAGCTTCAGTCCGGTGTATTTGCCGATGCCTTCGGCATCCGAATGAATTTGCACCGCCAGTTCGCGGGTCGGCGCGATGACGATCGCGCGCGGCGCGTTCTTCGGCCGCTTCGGCGACGCTGGTTCGACGTCCAGGCGGTTGAACAGGGCGACCAGGAACGCGGCGGTCTTGCCGGTCCCCGTCTGCGCCTGGCCGGCGACATCGCGGCCGGCGAGCGCCTCAGGCAGCGTCTGCGCTTGAATCGGCGTACACCGGGTGTAGCCTAGTTCGGCGATGCCCTTCTTCACGGGGTCGGGGATGTGCAGGGAATCGAAGGTGAGCTGACTGAGATGGGCGTCTGACATTTTCGCTTTGTTAACTGCAAGAACTTGCAAAATGGTAGGCGACCGGTTCACAATACGACCAATACGGAGCAGGTCTATCCGCTCCCGTCAACCGTATCACCGGTAACCTGTTAAGGTAATCAACACCGCTAAAGCCGCTGTATTGTGCCCGAACGGCCGCGCATCGTCACTTCGCGCGGGTTCTGGACCTCCCTTTTCGACAAATAACGCCGCTTAACCCGAATGCATCTCCCAAAGGAGGACTGTCCGCAGTGAGTAATCCAAGTATCGTCCACACCAGCGACGCCACGTTCGACAAGGACGTGCTGAAGTCCGATAGGCCCGTGCTGCTCGATTTCTGGGCGGAATGGTGCGGACCTTGCAAAATGATCGCACCGATCCTCGATGAGATCGCCGAGCAGTATAAAGACAAGATTCGCATCGCTAAGCTCAACATCGATGAGAATCCGGCGACGCCGCCGAAATTCAACATTCGCGGGATTCCGACGCTTATCCTGTTCAAGAACGGCACCGTCGAGGCTCAAAAAGTCGGCGCGGTGACCAAATCGCAGCTCGCCGCATTCCTGGACAGCAACCTGTGAGGGGCTACTTGGGCAATCAGTCCCGCGGCGGCGGACAAGGCGGCGGACAAGGCGGCGGTCAGGGCGGCGGTCAGGGCGGCGGCGGGCGGTCAAATCGCTCCAACCGGCAGCGCAACGACAACCGCAACGGCAACACCAACGGCGGGCGCCCGCAGCTCGAAGACTACGGCGATCTGCCGGAGGGCGGCGATGATTTAGAAATCATTGCACCGACGGATCTCGCGCGCAGCCGCAGTTCGATGAATCTAACCGAACTGAAGAAGCGTCCCATCAGCGATTTGGTCAAGCTCGCCGAGACGATGGGTCTCGAGAACATGGGCCGCTCGCGCAAGCAAGACATCATCTTCGGTGTGCTGAAGGCGCACGCCCGCAAAGGCGAGGACATTTACGGGGACGGCGTGCTGGAGATTCTGCAGGACGGCTTCGGGTTCCTGCGCTCCTCCGACTCCAGTTATCTGGCCGGCCCCGACGACATCTACGTCAGTCCTAGCCAGATCCGGCGCTTCAATCTGCGCACCGGCGACTCGATTTCCGGGTTGATCCGGCCGCCGAAGGATGGCGAGCGCTATTTCGCACTGCTGAAAGTCGGCGAAATCAATTTCGATTCGCCCGAGAGTTCGCGCGGCAAGGTTTTGTTCGAGAACCTGACTCCATTGCATCCGACCGAGCGCCTGAAGCTCGAGCGCGGCAACGGTTCTACCGAGGATCTGACGGCACGCGCGATCGACCTGGTCGCGCCGATCGGCAAGGGCCAGCGCGGCTTGATCGTCTCGCCGCCGAAGGCGGGCAAGACGATGCTGCTGCAGAACATCGCTACGGCGATCACCGCGAATCATCCGGAATGCTATTTGATCGTGCTGCTGATCGATGAGCGGCCCGAGGAAGTGACCGAGATGGCGCGCACGGTCAAGGGCGAAGTCGTGTCCTCGACGTTCGATGAGCCCGCGAGCCGCCACGTGCAAGTGGCGGAAATGGTCATCGAAAAGGCCAAGCGCTTGGTCGAACACAAGAAAGATGTCGTGATTCTTTTGGATTCGATCACGCGGCTCGCACGCGCCTACAACACGGTAGTGCCGAGCTCCGGCAAGGTGCTGACCGGCGGCGTCGACGCGAATGCGCTGCAGCGACCGAAGCGTTTCTTCGGCGCCGCGCGCAACATCGAGGAGGGCGGCAGTCTGACGATACTGGCGACTGCGCTGGTGGATACCGGCTCGAAAATGGACGATGTCATCTTCGAGGAATTCAAGGGCACCGGCAATTCCGAGATTCATCTGGACCGCCGCATTGCCGAGAAGCGCACGTTCCCCTCGATCAACATCAATCGTTCCGGCACGCGCAAGGAAGAGCTCATCACCGATCCGGCGGAGTTGTCGAAGATGTGGATACTGCGCAAGCTGCTGCATCCGATGGACGAATTGGCCGCGATCGAATTCCTGCTCGACAAGATGAAGGACACCAAGACAAACACGGACTTTTTCGACGCAATGAAGCGCTGAGACGCATGCCCGCGGAGAGAGAACGATGAACTGGTGGGCATGGATCGCCGTCGGCGCCGTCTTGTTGGGCTCCGAGATGGCTTTCGTCGACGCTCAGTTCTATCTGGTATTCGTCGGCGCGTCCGCGTTCGTCGTCGGCGCGTTGATGCGCGCCGGCTTTGCGCTGGCCGATTGGCTCCAGTGGCTGATATTTCTCTCGCTGTCGATATTCACGATGCTGACGTTTCGCCGGCGCATCTATGAGCGCATGCGCCGCAACCTGCCGCGCGTGATGGGCGGGCCGGCCGGCGAGCAGATTCTCGTGCCGACGCCGCTAGCACCGGGGGAATCCTGCCGTATCGAGTACCGTGGCAGCTCCTGGAGCGCCGTCAACGGCGGCAGCGCGCCAATTTCCGCCGGCGCTCACGCGCGCATTGCCCGCGTGGACGGGCTCACGCTCGTTCTGCACGGCGAGGATTGACGCCGGGCGCGGCAGTTCGATTTCCCAACACAGGAGTATCCCGTGGACAGTTCGCTCAGCTACTTGGTCATCGCGCTGGCGGTCATCGTCGTCATCATGTTGGCGAAAACGGCGACCGTCGTGCCGCAACAAAGCGCATTCGTCATTGAATACCTGGGTAAATACAGCCGCACGCTGCAAGCGGGTTTTCACATCTTGATCCCGTTCGTCGAGAAGGTCGCCTACCGGCACAGCTTGAAGGAGATCGCGAT
>JAYTQR010000024.1:0-14199 GCA_043746615.1 Gammaproteobacteria bacterium
GTCAACATCAAGGCGACGACGGCCGAGCGGCTGGGATTCATCGGCCGCGGCGAGGGTCTCGCGGCGCTCGCTTGCGTTTTGCTCGACCTCTAGGCGCGCAACAGCACATAAACGGCTCCGGTTCCACCGTCGATCGGCCGCGCGGACGTGAACGCCAATACGTCCACATGGCGGCGCAGCCACTCGTCGACCGCGGCCTTGAGGACCGCGCCGCGGGCGCCCGAGCGCATGCCTTTGCCGTGGATGATTCTGACGCAGCAGCGGCCGACGTCGCGGCTGGCGCCCAGAAAGGCCGCGAGCAATTCGCGCGCGCGCGCCTGATCGAGACCGTGCAGATCGAGTTCGGCTTCGATCGGATAGAGGCCGCGGCGCAGCCGGCGCAATTGGCGATCGCGTACGCCCGCCCGGCGAAACGACAACTGCTCGCCGGGCGAGGCGCCCGCGCTGATCAGCGGCATTTGCCGATCGAGGTCTTCGATCGGCGTGGACGGCGGCGGTTTGCGTCGCGTGCGCGGCTGCGGCGCGCCGGCCGGCCGGCCCGCTGCGCTCGGCGCCGTAGCTTGCGGCAACGGCCGCACATCGCGCATCGCCGCGCGGAACGCCGCGGCGTCGGCGGCGGCGGGATTCTGGTCGATTCCGCCGTCTTTGCCGGCGCGACGCTGTGTTGCCATGGTTTTTGCGGCTCGATCGGCTATCGGCGTTTTCGAGGTTACAGTATAGTCTGCACGGCGCGGCGCGCCACCTGCGCCGCCCAGGGGCAGACTCGTTAATCCGGTGAAAATACTACTTTCGAACGACGACGGTTATCGCGCCGAGGGATTGGCCGCGCTCAAGGCGGCGGTCCTGCCGCACGGGGAAGTCACGGTCGTCGCGCCTGACCGCAATCGCAGCGGTGCGAGCAACTCGCTGACGCTCGATGCGCCGCTGCGCGCGACGAAATACGACCTCAATGCATATTGCGTCAACGGCACGCCGACCGACTGCGTGCACATGGCGGTGTCCGGTTTGTTTTCCTACGAGCACGATCTCGTCGTCTCCGGCGTCAATGACGGCGCCAATCTCGGCGATGACGTGCTCTACTCCGGCACGGTCGCCGCGGCAATGGAAGGCCGCTTTCTCGGCTTGCCGGCGATTGCCGTGTCGCTGTGCGTCGAGCAGGACAGCCCGCGCAATTTCGCGAGCGCGGCGCAGGTCGCGGCGCGCATCGTCGGGCGCCTGGCGGAGCAGCCCCTGCAAAGCTCGGTGATCCTGAACATCAATGTGCCGGATCTGCCGGACGGCGGCCTGCGCGGCCTGCGCGTCACGCGGCTCGGCAACCGGCATCGCAGCGAACCGGTCGTGCGCGCCCAGGATCCGCGCGGTCGCGACGTCTATTGGGTCGGATCGGCAGGTTCCGGTCAGGACGCTGGGCCGGGCACGGATTTTCACGCCGTCGCCGCGGGGTACGCATCGATCACGCCGCTGCAAATCGATTTGACGCGGCATGCGGCGCTTGCCGAAATCGCGCGCTGGCTGCAGCTTGATTAGCCGGCCGCAGGTTGAGTAGCTTCATGGCAGGGTCGCGCGTGGCCGGCATCGGCATGACTTCGGCGCGTACGCGGGAACGCTTGGTGCAACGTTTGCAGGAACACGGCATCGCCGATCAACGCGTGCTCGACCGCATACGCAACGTGCCGCGGCACCTGTTCGTCGACGAGGCCTTGGCGAGCCGGGCCTATGAAGACACGGCGTTGCCGATCGGTTTCGGGCAAACGATTTCGCAGCCCTATGTCGTCGCCCGCATGACGGCCGAGCTATTCGCGACCGGGCCGGTGCGCACGGTATTGGAGATCGGCACCGGCTGCGGCTATCAGACGGCGGTACTCGCGCCGCTGGTCGAGCATATTTATACGATCGAACGCATCGGGGCGCTCGTCGGCCGGGCGCGCCGTACGCTGCGCGAATTGAAGATCCGCAACGTGCATTTTCGCCACGACGATGGCAACGTCGGCTGGGCTGCGCGCGCGCCTTTCGATGCGATCTTGGTGACCGCAGCGCCGCACGCCGTGCCCGTCGCCTTGTTCGAACAACTCGGCCTGCGCGGCCGATTGATCGCGCCGGTCGGACCGGATGGGCGCCAGGAGTTGATGCGCTACACGAAACTCGAGACGCGGATCGACGCGCATTTCCTCGGCGCGGTGAGCTTCGTGCCTTTGCTATCGGGATTGCAGCGCTAGCGCGGTGCGCGTGGTTCGATCGTTCGGTGTCGCCGGATTGTGCTGCGCTCTGCTCGGCGGCTGCGCCGGCGAGGTGCGCGCGCCGGCGTATTATGTCGTGCGAGCGGACGACACGCTGTACGACATCGCTTGGCGCAATGACGTCGATTATCGCGAATTAGCCGCATGGAACCATATCGGCCCGGATTATCGCCTGCAGGTCGGGCAGTGGTTGTGGCTGCACCCGATCGATACCGGACACGGCGCGCCGAGCCGCCCGCCGCGCCGCGCGCTGCCGGCGGCGCACGCGTCCGCACCAGCCGCACCAGTCGCATCGGCTGCGGGTGAACGCGAGGATGCATCGTTGCAGTGGGCTTGGCCTACCGCGCGGATCGGTGCACCGCGGCGGCTGCAAAACGGCGCTCTGCTGATCATCGGCAAGCTCGGTCAAGATGTGCGCGCCGCCGCGGCCGGCCGCGTCGTCTACACCGGCAGCGGCATTCGCGGCTTTGGCAAACTCGTGATCATCAAGCACAGTGCGGCGCTATTGTCCGCCTATGGCTATAACCAAGACGTGCTGGTGCATGACAACGAACAGGTTGCGACGGGTCAACCGATCGCTAGCATGGGTGAGGGCTTGCGGCGAACGCCGACCCTGTATTTCGAAATCCGGCTGGACGGCCATAGCGTCGATGCGCTGCCGTATCTGCCTGATGCAAAGCGAATTCTCCAATAGATTTGTAACTTGATGATCATTATCATATATAATAGTTTTCCGCCGCGATGCCGGCGATCTTGCGAGGTTTGCATCCGTGTGTTTAACTCTGCGTCGCCGGTTGTCATCTACTGGCGGGGCGCGGAAAAATTACACTGGAACTGATGGGGGGGATAAAAAAGTAATAAGATCAATAAGAAGAATAATATTTCTCATAAACCACTTTATGCATTAGTTTGTCATACGAGTGGACGAGATCCGATCTTCGATTCCGGTGTTTTCGAGTACGCGCCCTGCCATTTTCTCACGCACTTCACGGCAATAAGACCGCCACCGCGCGGCGGTTTTCCGCCACCAGGACGTTGAAGGTCCGACAGGCGGCGCCGCTGTCCATGACTTCGAAACCGATGCCGACCCGCAAGAATTCGGCGCCGAACGACACCCGAGGAAATTGTTGACGCGGGCCGGTGCCGAGCAGTACGACCTCAGGCTCCATGGCCAGAATTCTCGCGACGTGGACCGCGGCAAGATCGGCCAAATCGCGCAAGCCGGGTTCGGCGGCGATCTCGGTCGCGCTGAGGATCACCGCGCCTTGGATCCGCTGCTCATTGATGCGAAATTCGCCGGGCGCATAGCCACGGATCACGTTGCTGCCCGACGTGGAGTCCTGAGTGAAGCGCATGCGCTTAAGATAGCGAATCTCGCCATGAAGCGCCCGCTGCCCTCGATCTATCTGCGTTTACCGTCGCCCGTGGCGCCGCTCGTGCGCGCACCGCTGCTCGAGCGGCTGCTCGCGCGCGCCGGCGGCAGCTCCACGGCCACCGATTGGCGCGGCGATGCGTTTCGCCTGATCGCGCCGGACGGCGCGCCGCCGCCGGCGCCGGGCGCCGCCGCCTTGTTTGCGGCGCGCGGGCCGGGCGACGGCGCCTGCGCGTATCTCGCAACTCCGGTGCACTACGAAGCGGCGATGACGAGCGTGCATCTGGCGCCGCAGGGGATCTTGCGTTTCGAGGCCGCGCAGGCCGCGCAACTTGCAGCGGATTTCAATCGCCGGTTCGCCGGCGGCGGGCAGCGGTTGATCGCCGGCGGCGGCGCGCTGATCATGGTCTTCGATCGCGCCCTCGTCGCCGACACGCATGATCCGCAAGAAGCTTTGGGTCTCGATATCGGTCCGTTTCAGGCGGTCGGTGCCGACGCTAACGGTCTGCGGCGGCTCGGCAGTGAAATCGAAATGTGGCTGTTCGACCATGCGCTCAATCGCCCCGGCGCGACCGGCGGCAGTCCGCCGGTGAGCGGCTTGTGGCTTTGGGGCGGCGGCGCCGTGGTGCAGCGGCTGCCGGCGATCGATGGCTGGACGGCCGGCGACGATGCCTTGTTCGGCGCGTGGCCTGCTGCCGCGACCGCGGCGCGTGCAGCGGCAACGCACGCAGTGGCGCTGCACACGACCGCGGGGCACGGTTCGCGATCCGGGGTCGTCGTGCTGTCCTCGCCACCCGGTACGGACGGCTGGCCTGCGGCCGAGGCGCACTGGCTGTGGCCGCCTGCCGCTGAACTCGCCGCCGGCCGCTTGCGGTGCCTGAGCTTGAGCGCGGGCCGGCGCTGCCACGCAGTCGATGCGCGGTTCAAGTGGCGCCTGTGGCGGCGGCCGCGGCCGTGGTGGGAGTATTTCGCATGACCGGCATCGCCATACGGCGCCGCGATCGCGCGGCGGCGGGAACCTTCGCCGCCGCGCTGCACCCGGTGCTGCGGCGGGTCTACGCGGCGCGCGGCTTGTCGCGCGACGAGGATCTCGATCTTTCGCTGCGGGGTTTGCTGCCGGTCAGCTCGCTCGCCGGCGCCGAGGCGGCTGCGCGCCTGCTCGCCGCGCATCGCGGCGCCGGCAGGGTGCTCGTCGTCGGTGATTTCGACGCCGACGGCGCCACCAGCAGCGCGTTGCTGGTGCGTGCGCTGCGCGCGCTGCGATTCGCGCACGTCGATTTCCTGGTGCCGAATCGCTTCCGCTTCGGCTACGGACTGACGCCGGAAATCGTCGATTTGGGCGCCGCGCGGCGGCCGACGCTGATCGTGACCGTCGACAACGGCATCTCCAGCATCGAGGGCGCGGAGCGCGCGCACGCACTCGGTATCGCGGTGCTGGTCACGGACCACCATCTGCCTGGCTCCGTGCTGCCGCGGGCGGAGGTGATCGTCAACCCGAATTTGCCGTCGTCGACGTTCGGCAGTTCCGCGCTCGCCGGCGTCGGCGTCGCGTTCTACGTCGTCGCGGCTCTGGCCCAACTCCTCGAGCAGCGCGATTTCAATCCGGCCGATCTGCTCGATCTGGTCGCGCTCGGCACGGTGGCCGACGTCGTGCCGTTGGATCGGAACAATCGCATCCTCGTCGCGCAAGGTCTGCGGCGGATCCGCGCCGGCCGCTGCGTGCCTGGCATCGGCGCACTGCTCCAAGACGCCGGGCGCCGCGCCGCGCAAATCTGCGCCGCGGACTTGGGATTTGCGGTGGCGCCGCGGCTGAACGCCGCGGGACGGCTGACCGATATGAGCGTCGGCATCAACTGTCTGCTGGCCGATGATCGAGTCGCCGCGGCGCGCCTCGCCGCGCAATTATCGAAACTCAATGCCGAGCGCCGCTCGATCGAGCAGCGCATGCAACTCGAGGCGATCGACATCGCGGCGGCGATCCATCCGCGCGCGGACGGCGCCGAGTCGATCGGCCTGTGCCTGTACGAGGAGACCTGGCACCAGGGCGTCGTCGGACTCGTCGCGGGCCGCATCAAGGATCGGCTGCACCGGCCGGTGATCGCCTTTGCGCGCGCCGAGGACGGTTCGCTGCGCGGGTCGGCGCGCTCGATCGCGGGCGTGCACATACGCGATGCGCTCTACAGCATCGCCGCGAGCCATCCCGGACTGATCGCCAAGTTCGGCGGCCACGCGATGGCGGCCGGCCTCAGCCTGGCGATGGAGAATCTGCCGGCGTTTCGCGCCGCTTTCGCCGCGGAAGTCGCCGCGCGCGCGGATGCGGAAATGCTCGCCGAGGTGATCTATTCGGACGGTCCGCTCGAGCCCGCGGAGTTGTCCTTGGACACCGCCCGCGCGCTCGCCGCCGGCGGCCCGTGGGGGCAAGGTTTCCCGGAACCGGTGTTCGACGGCGAATTCACCGTGCTCGAGTCGCGCATCGTCGGCGGGCGGCATCTGCGGCTGAAGCTGCGGCCTGCCGCGCTCGGCGCGGCCGAGGCCGGCGCGGCCGAGGTGCTGGAGGCGATCGCGTTCGGCTACTTGGACGGCGCGGCGCCGGTCGCGGCGCCGTCGCCCGGCGCGCGCATCGCGGCCGCGTACCGCCTGCAGGTCAACGCATACGGCCGCCGCGAGCGGCTGCAGCTCAATTGCCGGCACCTCGGGCCGTCAGCGCCTTTGTGCTAGGATTCCGCGCTATGGAAATCAATCAGATCAAACGGTTCATCAAAGATCTCGAGGAACGCACGCAGTCCTTGAGGGGGTATCTTTGATTACGACAACAAGCGCGAACGCCTGCAGGAAGTCGCGCGCGAATTAGCACAGCCCGGAATCTGGAACAGCCCCGACCGCGCGCAGGAACTCGGGCGCGAGCGGGCCAAACTCGAACAAGTCGTCGGCGGATTGGATCAGTTGTCGAGCGGACTTCACGATGCGGGCGAACTGCTCGAGCTCGCCGCGGCCGACAACGACGCGCCTGCGGCCGGCGAGATCGAAGCGGATGCGAACCGGCTGAAAGTCCAGGTAGAACGGCTCGAGTTCGCGCGGATGTTTCCCGGCAAGATGGATGCGCACAATGCGTTTCTCGATATACAGGCCGGCGCCGGCGGCACCGAGGCGCAGGATTGGGCGCAGATGCTGCTGCGCATGTACCTCAAGTGGGCGGATGCGCACGGCTTCGAGGCGCAGATCATCGATCAGAGCGATGGCGAGGTGGCCGGCATCAAGGGCGCGACCATCAGCATGATCGGCGACTATGCCTATGGCTGGCTGCGCACGGAAACCGGGGTGCACCGCCTGGTGCGCAAGTCGCCGTTCGACTCGGGCAACCGCCGTCATACCTCGTTTGCCTCCGTATTCGTCTCGCCGGAAGTCGACGAGGACATCGACATCGACATCGATCCTACGGATCTGCGCACCGACGTCTACCGCTCGAGCGGCGCGGGCGGCCAGCACGTCAACAAGACCGAATCGGCGGTGCGCATCACGCACGTGCCGAGCGGCATCGTCGTCGCCTGTCAGAGCGAGCGCAGCCAGCACAAGAACCGCTCGACGGCGATGAAGATGTTGAAGGCGAAACTCTACGAGCTCGAGTTCAACAAGCGCAACGCCGCGGCGAAAGTGCTGGAAGACTCTAAATCCGACGTCAGCTGGGGCAATCAAATCCGCAGCTACGTCCTCGATCAGTCGCGCATCAAGGATCTGCGCACCGGCGTGGAAATCGGCAATACCACGGCGGTGCTCGACGGTGCGCTCGATGTGTTCATGCAGGCGAGCCTAAAGCAGGGATTATGACCGAACGCGACGCGCCCCAAACCGACGAGAATCATTTGATTGCAGAACGGCGCGCGAAGCTCGCGCGCTTGCGCGAACGCGGCAATGCGTTTCCGAACGACTTCCGCCGCAACGCGCTCGCGGGACACCTGGCGACGGCGTACGGCGCCAGAGCCGCCGAGACCCTCGAGGCGGACCACATCCACGTGAGTATTGCGGGGCGCATGCGCGCGAAGCGGGTCATGGGCAAGGCGAGTTTCATCAACATCGAGGATTGCAGCGGCAGCATCCAGATTTTTCTGCAGCAGCAGGCGCTCGGCGCGCTCTACGAGGAATTCAAGACCTGGGATGTCGGCGATGTGATCGGAGCGGCGGGAACGCTGTTCCGCACGCAGACCGGCGAGTTGTCGGTGCGGGCGCAGAGCGTGCGCCTGCTGACCAAGTCGTTGCGACCGCTGCCCGACAAATGGCATGGAATAGCCGACACGGAACTG
The DNA here is from genome assembly GCA_043746615.1 of Gammaproteobacteria bacterium. Taxonomy (GTDB): domain Bacteria; phylum Pseudomonadota; class Gammaproteobacteria; order Steroidobacterales; family Steroidobacteraceae; genus Bog-1198. The sequence continues at coordinate 7,908 of JAYTQR010000024.1, forward strand.
CGCTACCGCCGGCGCTACGTCGATTTGATCATGAACGCGGACAGCCGGCGTGTTTTCGAGACGCGCTCGCGCATTACGCGCTACCTGCGCGATTTTCTCGACGCTTCCGGCTTTCTCGAGGTCGAGACGCCGATGCTGCAGCCGATACCGGGCGGCGCAGCCGCGCGGCCGTTCAGGACCCATCACAACGCGCTCGACCTGCAGATGTACCTGCGCATCGCGCCCGAACTGTACCTGAAGCGCCTAACCGTGGGCGGGTTCGAGCGGGTCTATGAGATCAACCGTAATTTTCGCAACGAGGGCCTCTCCACGCAGCACAACCCCGAGTTCACGATGCTCGAGCTGTACCAGGCGTACGCCGACTACACGGACATCATGGGCATCGTCGAGAAGATGTTCCAAGGCCTCGCCGACACCCTGCTCGGCTCGCGCCGCGTCCTCTACCAGGGGCAAGAATACGATTTGACGCAGCCGTTCGCGCGCTCGACGATCGAGGAGATCCTGCTCGCGAACAACGCCGACCTCGATCCGATGTCGCTGCGCGACGCCACATACCTGCGCCGGGTCTGCGAGCAGCTGAAAATTCCGGTCAAGGAGGGCGACGGCGCGGGCAAGCTGCAGATCCAGATTTTCGAAAAAACCGGCGAGCAGACGCTGTTGCAGCCGACGTTCGCCTATGCGTATCCGGCCGAGGTGTCGCCGCTCGCGCGGCGCAACGATGCGGATCCGTTCATCACGGACCGGTTCGAATTGTTCATCGGCGGCAGGGAATACGCCAACGGCTTCTCGGAACTGAACGACGCCGAGGATCAGGCGCAGCGCTTCAAGGAGCAGGCCGAGCGCAAGAACGCGGGCGACGAGGAAGCGATGTATTACGACGCGGATTACGTGCGCGCGCTGGAATATGGGATGCCGCCCGCCGGCGGATTGGGCGTCGGCATCGACCGGCTGGTAATGTTTTTCACCGATGCGCCGTCGATACGCGACGTGCTGCTGTTCCCGCACATGCGTCCCGAGACCTGAGCGCGGCGGCCTATCGCCGGTAGGGCAGCGGCAGTTCGTCCGCCGCCGCGGGATCATGCGCGAGGGCGCCGCCCGGCGCGGAACCGGCGGCATCGGCGAGGTCCTGTGCATCCGCGTCCAGGTTGACGACGGCCAGGGCCTCGAAACCGTCGCCGCTACGCGCAAGTTCAGTCAAGCGGCCGGCGCGGCCGTCGCCGAGCCGGATCGTGCCGCCGATGCTGAAATCGCCGGCGCGCAGCGCGAGACGCGTCAGCCGGCGCTTGATGCGGCCGAGGTGCTGCGCGCGCGCGATGATCTCCTGGCCGGTATAGCAGCCCTTGTTGAAGCTGATGCCGTCGACGAGATCGAGATTCAGCATCTGCGCGACGAACATCTCGCGGGTTGCCGCGTATATTTGCGGCAGTCCGGCGCGGATGTCCGCGAGCCGCCAGGCGCATTCGATCCGCTCCGCCTCGAGGACATCGCCGCCGAGACCGAGGGCTGCGAGCCGCGCCGCGGCGCCGACGATCCAGAACCGCTCCGAACTCGCGCCGATGCGGCCGACCCCGACGCCGTCGGTCTCGAGGTAGCCTTGGGCCGGATCGGGAACTTGCAGCCGCGCAGCGTGCAGGGCCGCCGCGCCATGATGACCCGCGACGCTGAACTCGCCGCCCGCATCTTCGATCGTCACCTTGGCGCGCAACACGAACTTGCGCAGCCGCTCGAGCGTCGGCGGCAGCAATTCCGTCGGTAAGATGCCGAGGATGCCGGTGGAGTGCGGCAACAGGTGCAGGACCGCCGCGACGCGGCCCTGCACATTCGAGCAAGCGGCGAGCAACGGCCGGCCGGCCGCGAGGCGGCGCGTGTCGTTGGAGATCTGTCCCTGCAGAAAGTCGAACCGGCCGGCGCCCGCGACCCGCAGCACGCTCAAGTGGAACAGCCGCCCGGAATGACTGTCGATCGGCGTCGCCGTTGAGTTCATGGCCCTATCAAAAGGCCAGTGCGGCTGCGATGTCAACCCCGCCGCCTGCTGAATTGCCCGGCATGAATCTGAGTTTGTGCGACGGTTTTCTGGCAAACTTTACGCCGTGAAATGCAATCAGCACCTTGCCACCCATGCCGCAGCTGCGGCCGGCGCGGCGCACCCTGCGGCCACGGGCGGCGCCGCGGCAGCGGTGCCGGCGGACCGGCCGCCTGCGCCGGCCGCGGCCCGCGAGCGGGGCGGGCGCGACGGACCGGATCCGACGCGCTATGGCGACTGGGAGTTGCGCGGCCGCTGCATCGATTTTTGACGGCGCGCATCCCCGGAATAATACGCTCCAAAGGACAGCTCATGCCCGCTCGCGGTCGGCCACTTTCTCCCCATCTGCAGGTGTATCGCTGGCAGATCGGCAATACGCTGTCGGTACTGCATCGCTTCACCGGCCTGTTGTTGTCCTTGGGTTTGCTGGCGCTGGTCTACTGGCTCGTTGCGCTGGCCGGCGGCGCCGGCGGCTACGCCGCCGCGCTCGGCCTCTTCGCAGGTCCGCTCGGGCTGAGCGCGCTGTGCGGCGCGGCTTTTGCGTTCTTTTTTCATTTGCTCAACGGCGTCCGGCATTTGCTCTGGGACGTTGGCTATGGGTTCGAACGCCGCACGCGTCATGCGAGCGGCTGGCTCGCCGCAGGCGGCGCCGTTGCGCTCACCGCGCTCGTCGGCACGCTGGTTTGGCATCGACTGCATTCGTGAACAAGCCATCATGAGTCTACGCACTCCGCTCGGGCGGGCATTGGGGATGGGGTCGGCCAAGTCCGGCACCGGCCACTGGCGGGCGCAACGCGTCAGCGCGCTGGCGCTGATCCCGCTCGCGCTGTGGTTTCTGTTGTCGTTGTTGGCGTTGCGCAGCTTGGACTACGCGGTGGCGCGCGCCTGGTTGGCGCGGCCGGTCAGCGTGCTGCTTGCCTCCTTGCTGATCGTGGTGTTGGCCTACCACTCGTACCTGGGAACGAAAGTCGTCGTCGAAGACTACGTGCACGCGCCGGGCGCGAAGCTCTTGAGCCTGATCGCGCTGCGCTTCCTGCACGTGCTCGCGGGCGGCGCCGGCCTGTTGGCGATCCTGCACATCGGCATCGGGACCGCGGCCTCGTGAGCGTTTATCCCATGACGGATCACGGCTACGATGTGGTCGTCGTCGGCGCGGGGGGCTCGGGGCTGCGGGCGACCTTCGGTCTGGCCGAGTCCGGTCTCAGTACCGCCTGCCTGACCAAGGTGTTCCCGACGCGCAGCCACACGGTCGCGGCGCAAGGCGGGATCTCCGCGGCGCTCGGCAACATGGGCGAGGACGATTGGCGCTGGCACATGTATGACACCGTCAAAGGATCGGATTGGCTCGGCGACCAGGACGCGATCGAGTTCATGTGCAAGGAGGCGGCGGATGCTGTCATCGAATTGGAGCATTACGGCGTACCGTTCTCGCGCACCGAGGATGGGCGCATCTATCAGCGGCCCTTCGGCGGCATGACGACCCACTTCGGCGCGGGCATCGCGCAGCGCACCTGCGCCGCCGCCGACCGCACCGGCCATGCGCTGCTGCACACCTTGTATCAGCAAGCACTGAAGCACGGCGCGGCGTTCTTCGTCGAATACTTCGTCCTGGACTTGATCATGGAGAACGGCGAGTGCCGCGGCGTGATCGCCCTCGACATGGCCGACGGCAGTCTGCACCGCTTTCGCGCGCACCAGGTGATTTTGGCGACCGGCGGGTACGGCCGCGCGTGGTTTTCGTGCACGTCCGCGCACACCTGTACCGGCGACGGCGGCGGCATGGTGCTGCGCGCCGGGCTGCCGCTGCAGGACATGGAGTTCGTGCAGTTTCACCCCACCGGAATTTACGGCGCCGGCTGCCTGATCACGGAGGGCTCGCGCGGCGAGGGCGCCTACCTGACGAACGCCGCCGGCGAGCGCTTCATGGAGCGCTACGCGCCGAATGCCAAGGATTTGGCGTCGCGCGACGTCGTCAGCCGCTCCATGACGATCGAAATCCACGAGGGGCGCGGCGTCGGCGAGCACAAGGACCACATCCACTTGCATCTGGAACATTTGGGTCCGGCCGTCATCAAGGAACGGCTGCCGGGAATCGCCGAGACCGCGAGAATTTTCGCCGGCGTCGATGTTAATCGCGAGCCGATACCGGTGCTGCCGACGGTTCACTACAACATGGGCGGCATTCCTTGCAACGTCAACGGCGAAGTCCTCACCGTGGGCGCCGGCGGCGCCGAACGGCTCGTGCCGGGCCTGATGGCGCTCGGCGAGGCGGCTTGCGTGTCGGTGCACGGCGCTAACCGCTTGGGCTCCAACTCGCTGCTGGATCTGGTCGTCTTTGGGCGCGCCGCGGCCAGACATTGCGTGCGTACGATGACGGCCGGGGCGGCGCACCGGCCGTTCGCGGCCGGCGCCGGCGATGCGGCGGTGGCGCGGCTCGACCAATTGCGCCACGCGAACGGCGCGCTCGGCACCGCGGCCGTGCGCCTGTCCCTGCAGCGCACGATGCAACGCGATGCCGCGGTGTTTCGCACCGCGCGCACGCTCGAAGAGGGCAAGCGCGGTTTGAGCGAAGTGTTCGCCGCCTTCGCCGAGGTCAAGGTGACCGACCGGTCGCTCGTGTGGAACACCGACCTGATGGAGACCTTGGAGCTCGACAACCTCCTGGGGCAGGCGGTTGCGACGATGCATTCGGCGGCGAATCGCACGGAGAGCCGCGGCGCGCATGCGCGCGAGGACTTTCCGAACCGCGACGATCAGCAGTGGCTGAAACACAGTTTGTGCTGGGTCGACCCGCACGGCGCGACGCGCTTCGACTACCGCCAGGTGCATTTGCAACCCTTGACGGACGACGTGCAGTCGATTCCGCCGCAGGCACGATCGTATTGAGGAGGGGCATCGATGGCTGAATTCTCTCTGCCCGCCAATTCGAAGATTCGCCAGGACGGACGCGTGTTCAAGGCGCCGGCCGGGGTGCGCAACGTGCGGGTATTCAAGATTTACCGCTACGACCCGGACCTGCCGGAAAATCCGCGCCTCGATACCTACGAGATGGACATCGATGCCTGCGGGCCGATGGTGCTCGACGCGCTGATCAAGATCAAGAACGAGATCGATACGACGCTGACGTTCCGGCGCTCGTGCCGCGAGGGCATTTGCGGGTCTTGCGCGATGAATATCGACGGCAAGAACGGCCTCGCCTGCATCAGCCCCTGCGCCGACGGCAACTCGACCGTGAAGATCTATCCGCTGCCGCACCTGCCGGTCATCAAGGATCTGGTGGCGGATTTGACTGAGTTCTACGCGCAGTACGCCTCGATCAAACCCTGGCTGCAGACGCGCACGCCGGCGCCGCCGGACCGCGAGCGCCTGCAATCCAAGCTGGATCAGGAAAAGGTGGATCGGCCGTCCGCGTGCATTCTGTGCGCTTGTTGTTCGACCAGCTGCCCGAGCTATTGGTGGAACAGCGACCGCTACTTAGGACCCGCCGCGCTGCTCGCCGCCTACCGATGGATCGTCGACAGCCGCGATGAGGCGACCGGCGAGCGGCTCGACGAGCTTCAGGATCCGTTCCGCCTGTACCGCTGCCACACGATCATGAATTGCACCGAAGCCTGCCCGAAGGATCTGAATCCGGCCCGGGCGATCGGCGCGATCAAACAAATGCTGGCCCGGCGCGGTCACTGACGGGCGGCGTCGATGGCGCGCGTCGAACCCGAAGAGCTCGGCAAGCTGCGCTGGCGCTGCCGCCGCGGTCTGGGCGAACTCGATGTGCTGCTGCGCCGCTATGTGGACGAACAATTTTGCGGCGCCAGCGCCGAGCATCAAGCTGCGTTCAGAGCCCTGCTGGACAGCCAAGACCCGCTCCTCTACGCCTATTGCTTCGGCCGGCTGCGCCCACCGACGGCCGAGTTGGCGGCGCTGATCGAGCGAATTACCGTGGGCGGACCGGCCGTTGATCGATAATGGCGGCGGCGGCGGCTGTTAGAATCCCGCCTGTGCGCGACCTCACGTTTACCAGCGGCCATATGCCAAGATCTGCGAACTTTTGTCGGGGACGTCGGTCTATTGCGACAGGGTTGGATGCGGGCCCGGCACCCCGGGACCGCCAATGAGCGTCGAGGACAGCGATCTCAAGCTGGTCGAGCGGGTCCAGCGCGGCGAGCGCGCGGCATTCGATTTGTTGGTCTTGCGCTACCAGCACAAGGTGCTGAAGTTGATCATGAGATACGTGCACGATGCGAGCGAAGCCGAAGACATAGCACAGGAGGC
>JAYTQR010000025.1:0-2239 GCA_043746615.1 Gammaproteobacteria bacterium
AGCGCAACGAATTGCCGATAGCGGTCGATCAGCGGGGACAATTTCGCATATTCCATCGACAGGTCGCGAAATTGACTTTGGCGCGCGATCACGCCCGGGTCCGACAACAGGCGGCTGATTTCTTCGAAGCGCTCGTCGAGCCTTTCGAGTTTGCGCCGGATGGAGTCTTTCATGGCCGCGGATTATAGCGGCCCGCGGCCTCAATTCCGCTGGCGATCGTCGACGAGCACGCGCGTCAGCGCCTCGCTCAGCGCAGCATCGGCAGATTCGGCGGCTTGGCGCAGAGCCTGCGTCGGCGTGTGCAGAAGCCGGCTCGTCAGGGTATTGGCCAGGTAATCAACGACTTCCTCGGCGGGCCGGCCCGCGACGAGCATGCGCCGCGCTTGCGCGACGGTCTGTTGGCGGATCGTATCGGCTTGCGCGCGCATGGCGCGGATCGCCGGACCGGCGTCTTTGGCGCGCGATTCGGCCAGGAAGCGCGCCACTTCCTCCTCAATAACCTGCCGTGCGCCATCGGCAGCGACCTCGCGCAGCTGACGATATTCGTCGACCTGCTGCTGCAGGTCATCGATCGAAAAGAGGTAGACGTCCTCGAGGTCCGCCACTTGTGGTTCGATATCGCGCGGTACGGCCAAGTCGACCATGAAGATCGGCCGGTGCCGCCGCGCCCGTACGGCCGCCTCCGCCAGACTCTTCGTGATGATCGGCAACGGGCTCGCGGTGCAACTGATGACGATGTCCGCCTGCGTCAATTCTCTGGCGATGTCGTCGAGTCCGACGGCGTAGGCCTTGACTTCGGCGGCGAGCGTCTGCGCGCGTGCGAGGCTGCGATTGGCGATGACCATGTGGTGCACGCCCTGAGCAGCCAGGTGCCGCGCGGCGAGCCCGATCATTTCTCCGGCACCGATCAACAAGACGCTGCGCGAGCCCAAATCCGAATAGACGCGCCGTGCCAGCGCCACCGCCGCCGACGCGATCGACACCGCATTGGCGCCGATGCGTGTCTCGGTGCGGACCCGTTTGGCCACGGAAAACGCCGCTTGAAAGAGCTTGTTCAGCGCAGATCCCGTACTGCCCGCTTCCTGCGCGATGCGATAGGCATCCTTCAATTGACCGAGAATCTGCGCCTCGCCGAGCACCATCGAGTCGAGTCCCGCGGCCACCGCGAAGGCATGCTCGACCGCGCCGGCCTCCTGGTGAACGTAAAGGCTCGACGCCAAATCGAGGTTCGGCGCATGGTGCCGTTCGAGCCATTGAGTCATTTCTGGACTGGTCGCTGCGCCCGCCCAATACAACTCGGTTCTATTGCAGGTGGAGACGATGACGGCCTCGGCGACGCCGCTTTCACCCTTGAGCGTGCGCAGCGCCGCGAGCAAGCGGTCCTCGCTGAACGCCATTTTCTCACGCAGCGCGAACGGTGCGGTCTTGTGGTTGATGCCGAGTATTTTGATTGACATAGCAGCGCTTGCTTTTCCGCCTGTCTAGGATTCTCGTGGATCAAAGACCGCCAGATCAAGCCGGAATCTGCGGCGTCAACGGTACCATTTCGCTATAGTGCGGTCGTGTCATCGATCTCAAATTGCGCGCGCCCAGCAGTCGGAAGTTGCCTGATCGCACTGGCCGCATGCACCACGCCCGGGCCCAGGGCCGGCTCGCCGCCGCCTGCTGCGTCCGCGACATTTTATACGGTCATCGCCGAGATAGCTCTTGCGCGGCACGAACCACGGACCGGGTCGCTAGAATACGCTGCCGCGGCCCAGGCCGATCCCGGCTTGCTGCCGCGCGCGGTGCAGGTGGCCGCCGATTCGCTGCAGCCGGCGCTCGAGTTGAGCCTGGCACAGCGCTGGATAGACACCGATCCGCGTGGCATCGATGCGCTGCGCGCCGCGGCGACCGCCGCACTATCCTTGGATGAAATTGCGCAATCGGCGGCCTATTACCGCAAGATCATCATCCGCGCTCCGGGCGGCGTCGAGGCTGCTTTCGGCGCGCTAACACTGGGTATTGGCGATGCAGAGGACATTCATGGCGCGCGGCAGGTGGCCGACCGCTTGACGGCCTATTTCCCAGGATCCGCGGCCGCACTGCGGCTGCAGGGCTATGCCGCACTGCGCGCCGACGATCCAGCCGCCGCCGTACACAGTTTCACGGCGGCGCTGCCTGGGACCGACGGCGCGGCGCGCCGCGAGTTGATCGATGCGTTGCGGCGTGCCCGGGTGCTCGCGGGCGACGCGGCCGC
>JAYTQR010000026.1:0-8629 GCA_043746615.1 Gammaproteobacteria bacterium
GACCCGACCCGCACGGCGCTGATCGGCTACTCGATGGGCGGTTACGGCGTGCTCACGTCGGCCGGCGCGGTGCTCGACCCCGACAGCGCGTTCGTCAAATCCGTGCCGGGCGGTCTATTGCTGCCGTATGCGCGCGGCGGCGCGCGCCAGGCCGACGTCAAGGTGCAAGGGTTGCGCGCGGTCGTCGCCATTGCGCCCGCGGGCGGTGCGCCGTGGAACGTCTGGGGCCGAGACGGGATCGCGGCGATCACGGCGCCATTGCTGCTGATCCAGGGAGATCATGATCAAACATTGAGCTACCAAGGCGGTGCGCGCGCCATGTTTGACCAGGCGACCGGCGCTCATCGCTATCTGTTGACGTTCGAGCAGGGCGGCCATTCGATCGGCTTGAATCCGGCGCCCGAGGCGATGCGCCACCGGCTCTGGGATCAGGACTGGTTCCAAGATCCGGTTTGGAGCAAGGAGCGTATAAATGCGATCGACGCGCATTTCATCACCGCCTTCCTCGACCTGTACGTCAAAGGCGACACCTCTCGGGCAGCCTATTTGAATGTCCGCGTGCCCGAATCCTCACAAGGAGTTTGGCCGGCGACGCGCCATTTGCCGTATGACGCCTACAGTCCCGACACGGGCGACATCACGGTCTGGAAAGGCTTTCAGCGCGGCCACGCCGTCGGGCTGCAATTGTTGCAGGCCGAGGCTGCGACGCGGCGTTGAGCCGCGGCAGTTTCCGGCGCGGGAGTTCCCGCGGCGAGGGCCTGCTTGGCCGAATGATACATTGTCGAACAGACGGAGTTACCATAAGGCACGACGGTGCAATTGGAACCATAGCAGGAGGTGCAGTCATGACTGATGAAAACACCCGCACGCTGATCGATGACCTGCGCGCGGTCGTCATCGATGCCGAAGCGCTCGTTGCTGCGACGGCCGGCGATGTCAGCGAACATGCGCGTAGCGCGCGGCACAAGACCAGCGCATCGCTTGACAACGCCCGCAAACGCTTGGCGGAGTTGGAGCGCGATCTGCTGCAGAGGGCGAAAGCCATCGCCGACGACGCGACGCAATACGTGCACGACAACCCGTGGCAGTCGGTCGGCATCGCCGCTGCGGTCGGCGTTGTGGTCGGCGTTTTGCTCGGACGCCGTTAGCTCGTGGCGGACGGTCTTCCGGAGGCAGGGTTATTCGCATCGCTGCGGCGGCTGTGCGGGAATCTGATCGAACTCACGCATACACGACTCGAGCTCGTCTCGGTCGAGATCGAGGCGCAGATCGACTATGCCACCGGGCTGTTGCTGTGGGCCATCGCGGCCATTTTCTTCGCATCAATGACCGTCCTGCTGCTCGCCCTGGTGGTCGTCATCGCCTTTTGGGACGGCCACCGGCTGCTCGCCGCAGGTCTCGTCACCGCGGCGTTCGCGCTGTTTGCGCTCGTCGCGGCGCTCGTCGTTCGTGCGCGTCTGCGGCAGCGCCCGCGTTTTTTGTCGGCGACCGCCGCCGAGCTCAAACTGGACGGCGCGGCTCTGGGCCGCGATTTGCCGTGACGGCGCACAGCGAACGGCTCGGCGCGCGGCACGCCCTGCTGCTCGCGCGCAGCGCGCGCTTGAGGGCGGAGATCGGCGCCGAGGCAGGCGCGCTCGCGCGGCGCCTCGGCTTTGCCGATCGCATCGTCGCGTTGAGCCGCGCGCCGTGGATTCGCGTGCTGTTGTCCGCCGCTACCGGGTTGCTGCTTTTAAAGCGCCCGCGGCGGCTGCTGCGCGTCGTCCTGCGGCTGCTGACGTTCTACCCGACGCTGCGTCCGTTGCGTGTGCTGCTGCCGCGCCTCGGGCGGCTTTGGCGCCACGGCCGCGGCGCCGATGCGGCCGGCGCACAAAAGCATTAACCGATCGGCAGCGCCTCGGGCGCGGCAAGGAACGAGGAGGCGAGCAGCTCCGCGAGCGTCGCGCTCAGCAATTGCGCCCGATCATAAAAATATCCTTGGGCGTAGTGCACGCCGAGGTCGCGGACGCTCGCCGCGATCTGCGCGGACTCGACGAATTCGGCGACGGTCTCCATGCCGAGGTCGTCGGCGATTTGCACGAGGGCGCGAATCACTGCGCGCGAGCGCGCGTTCGACAGCACGTCGCTGACGAATTTGCCGTCGATCTTGATCTGGAACACGTTCAGATCCTTCAAATGCACGAGCGAAGAGACGCCGGTGCCGAAGTCGTCGAGCGCGACGCGCGAGCCGATGTCGGCCATGCGGGCGATGAACCGCCGCGTCGCCGCGACGTTGCGTACCGCCGCGTTCTCGGTCAATTCGAAATCCAACAGCCCCCCGGGAAGATCGTGCTCTTTGATGGTCGTGCGCACGAAGTCCGCGAACGCGGGTTGGCTCAAGGATTGTCCGGTGAGGTTGACCGCGAAACTCGCGCCGAGTTTGCGCAGGCCGGCCGCCACCGGCGCTAGCGTTTGCACCGCGCGCTCGATCACCCAGCGGTCCAAACGCTCGAGCACCTGGTAGCGTTCGGCCGCCTCCAGGTAGCCGGAAAGCGAGCGGTAGGTGCCGTCTTCATCCTGCACGCGCACCAGAATCTCGTAATGGTGAGGCCGGGCCATGGGCGCCAGAGCAACGATCGGCTGGGCATGCAGGATCAACCGGTCGTTTTCCAATGCATCGACGATTTCGCGCGACTCGCGCACGGCCGCATGGCGCCGGATCATCGTGTGATCGCCGCGATCGTAGATCTCCACGCGATTGCGGCCGCGGTCCTTGGCGACGCGGCAGGCGGTTTCGGCGGCGGCGAGCGCGTGCTGAAATGACGTGGCACGCGGCAGCGCGACGATACCGAGGCTGGCCGTGACTTGCGTCCCTTGATCGTCCACGGTCACTTGCTCGATCGCTGCGCGCACCTCCTCGGCCCAATTGCGCGCCTGATTCAACGTCTGATCGAACAGGACGGCCGCGTAACGGTCGCCGGAGACATGTGTCGCGACGCACTGCATCACCGCCAAACGCGTTTGCCACAGGCGGCCGACCTGGCGGATCACGCGATCGCCCGCGGCAAACCCCGCCAATTCGTTGATCGCGTGCACCTGGTCGAGATTGGCGTAGACGACGCAGGCGTCGCCGGCCAACGGCTGGCGCCACGACATTTCTCTCTCGAACGACGGCCAACTGAGCAAGCCTGTGCCGGCGTCGACGCGACCCTGCAGACGGCGCTGCAATTGCGGCGCGGCCGCCGCCATGGCCGCCAGATCCTCCTCTGCGTAAGGCTCCGCCGAGTGCGGACGCAGCGCCGCGAGCAGGCCGTCCGCCGGAGTCGGGGCCGCCAGCGGGCAGACCATGATTCTGTACGGCAACAGCGGCGCGTCCCGTCGCGGTCTTACGCGATTCAAGATCTGCGGCTCCGGCTTGACACGGATCATGCGCCGCAGGAACTGGCGCGTCAGCGATTCGATGTCGGCCGCCGCGTCGCGCGGCGGTGCCGGCAGAATGCGCTCGGCATACACGGAGGGCGCATGCACGATCACGTGCGCGCTCTTCAGTTTGGTCGCCAGCGTTTCCAGTACGGTGTCCGTAGTCTCACTCCAAAGGCACGCCTTGGATGCGGCCTGGCTCAGCGGCAGCCTTACCAAGGTCACACCCGAGCGATGAGCGTTGATCCTGCGGTCGAACCGGCCAGCGTTGCCAGGCACATTGTCACACTTCGGCCGGATCGCGCCGCCGCGGCCCCATTCTGTTGTGAACTCCGTCCCACCAGCCGCTGCACACGGCGATCAATTTGTCGATTTTTTGGCTCTCGTAGAGCAAGATGCGCTTACAGGTCCGCAGACGGCGCTGCAGGCTCTTGAGCAGCCAGCCGGAGCCGGGGTAGCGGCCATATTCGCGCAGCAGCACCGTATCGTTCCTGGCAATATAGTAGCGGCGATCCGCACAATGGTTCGTCGTCCATTTCGTCGTCCACAGCGTGCGGTGGCGGGTCGGCGCGCCGATTGCGTGCGCCATCAGCGCCTGGCGCGTCTTGATCACGCGATAGCCACGGGCGCGTGCGCGCAGACAAAACTCGATGTCGACGTAGTCGATGAAAAACTCGTCACGGAACAGACCGATGTCCGCGTAGGCGCCGATGCTCAGCAAGGAGCCGGACGTGATGACCGATTCGACTTCTTCCCAGGTGTCGCCGCGGGGCAGGGCGGCTCTTGGCGCGCGCGCCGGCGGCTGCCGCCCGTCAAAACCGCAGCCGACCACCGCGATGCGCTCGGGGTTCGGCATGGAGCCGCGAACTGAAATCAGCACGGCAACCTGATCTGCGTTGGCGGCACTGTCCTGGTCGAACAACACCGCCGTACCAAATCCCGCGGTCGCCGCACGCTCGACGCCGATGTTGAGCGCGCGCGCGATGCCGAAATTGCCGCGATTGACCACCAACGTGACCGCAGGATCCAGCGCGAGTTCGCGCAGCATCGACAGTGCGCCGTCCGCCGAGCCGTTGTCGACGATGACGATCGCACCGACCTGGGGCGCGATCTGCGCCAGCCGCGACGGAAAATTCGCATCAGGATGATGGGTGATGACAATCGCGCAAACGCCGTTGCTGCGCGTCGCGCCGACGCTCCCGGCACTCACCACCGCCTCAGAACGAGTAGCCCGCCGACACCACCAAGGCCTGCGGCCCGAAGCTGATGCGGGTCGTGCGGATCACGCCGGCCGTGTCGGCGCTCAGCTTCGTCTTGACCCGCGAGAGCGAGTACGACGCATACACGCTCCAGTGCGCGGCGATTCGGTACGACAAGCCGACGGTCGCGGCGGGTCCCCACGAGGGAGTCAGGGAGAGTTTCGTCGGTCCGCCGCTCGCCGCATCGCCGCCCGCGGTCGAGTTGCGGTCGTAGAAATTGGTGTAATTGAAGCCGACGCCGATGTAGGGACGAAATGCCGAGTTCTCGCTGAGGAACTTGTAGTTGAACAGGACCGTAGGAGCGAACCAGCGCGCGGTGGAAATTTCGACGCCGTTGTACGGCACGGAACCGAGTGTCGCCGGTCCGCGGCCGTAGGTCTTCGTGACCGGCGGCAAGCCGAACGCGAACTCCAAGTCGAAGCGCGACGACAGTCGCCGCACGTAGGCGGCGTACAGCGTCTGCAAATCCTTGACCTTGATGTTGACGCCGGGCGGTACGTACGGCCCGGTGATGTCATCGGCCTTGACGTGATAGAACACGAAGTAAGCGCCCAGCCGCACACTGTTGCTGTAGAGGTCGTCCGCGTGGGCCGGCGCCGTGCCAGCCAGCAGCGCGAGGGTCGCGAACATCGCGGCATTGCCTGGGAGGCGGTTAAATTTGTTCATGGCCTTCCTTTAAAATTGGCTGAAGAACGCGCGGGCGGCGAGGCTGCAGAACGGCGCCACCGCGACGTGATAGCCCTCGACGAGCAGTAGTTCCGCGCCCTGCAGGGAATTGCTCCCGCCGGCCGGCGACTCGTAGTAGGCGAGTTGGGCTTGCTCGGATTGTTGGAAGCCGGCCTGGATCGCTGCGAAGGGGCCGGCTGGAGTGCCATTGAGGTCGAGTATGCTCACCTCGCCGGCGGTCACCAGCGCACTCCAGAACGCCGCCATCGTGCCGGTATTGACGCTGAAGTACACCGTCGGATCCTGATCGCCGCCGCACAACAGCGTCGGTGAATTCGGCGCCCAGTTGCCGTTGCGCATATCGTTCTTGTAGAACGCCAGACGCAAGGTTTGCGTCGGCGGCACGGCTGCGAGCGGCGCACCGGGTAGGGCCGACGGCGGCAGCGCGCCGTCGGGATCGGCCGCCGCGTCCAGCGCGTAGCTGACCCGGTAATCGTTGTTGATCAAGAAATTCGGGCCGAAACCAACATCGAACAGGGGGGTGAGTGGATTGTTCGGGTCGCTCGGCAGCGCGAGAGCCGCGGTCAACTGTGCGGATAACTGCGGATTATTCGGCACCGTGACGATCGGCGTCGTGTTGTCGAACAGCGCCGTTTCCGGCAGCAGACCGTCGGCGAAGATCGTCCCGATCGGCGTCGTCGACGGCAGCAGGGTGTCGATGCCGCTCGCAAACGTCGGCGCAAAAATATCGGTCGTGGCAGTGTAGATATTGGCATATTCATGCTGATAACTCGTCGCCACCAGCGGCGCGAAGACGGTCGATCCCAAATCGACGCTACCGAAGAAAATCGCATCGCCGAACGCTTCGAGCGCATAGGGTCCCGACATCGGCGCCGCTGCCGTGACGGTGGTGCCGGCCGCGATCAACGCCCGCTGCGTCGCCATTGCCACGTAGCCGCCCTGGGAGTAGCCGGTGACGAATAACTTGCCGTTGTCGCTGCTCGCCGTCGCCAGGGTATTCGGTAGCGCCGATTTCGCCGCCGCGAGAATATCGATCATCTCCTCCGACTGTTGCGTCGCATTCAAGTAGGGGTGGTAGCCGAGCGTGGAGATGTCGTAGCCGGCGTAATTCGGCGCGACGACGATGTAGCCTTGCGCGGCAAACATCGCGGCGATCAGCGCGCCTTCCGAGTTCCCCGGATTGGTGATGTCGGCGATATTGGCCGCCTGGTTCGTTTGCGTGCCGTGCGCGTACAACACGATCGGCCGGGGACCGGAGCAGGCCGCTGCACTGCCGGTCGGCACCATCAATGCGCCGGAGGACTCGGTGGACTCATTCGCGCCGCCGACCGTCCAGAACTTGAGGTAATAAAAATCCACACCGCAGGCCGGGTTGCCGGTCGCCTGCAGCAGTTGCGCGCCCGACGCAGTGCCGGCAAGATCTGCTTGCAGCGTCGCCGCGTCGAGCGAGGCGATGCGCAGCGGCGGATTCTCGACGAGCGCGCCGCGCGTCGTCGCCGGATTGACGGCCGAGGTCTGCGTGCTCGAGCCGCTGCAGGCCGCGAGCCATACGGCCGCGAGCAATACCCCCACGTACAGGATCGATTTGATCATGTGAATGTTCCCCGCTTCCGCCGGCGCACGACGGTTGTCGGCGCCTCGCGCCCGATCTTTTGCTTTTCTGGCCTGACAGGGTCCGGCCAAGCAGCGTCAGGCTGCAATGTGCGTCATTTTACGTCAATCGGTTCAATTCGCTATTTTTTTGGGCCGTGCGCGGCTCACCGGCGGGAACCGGCGACTTTCGGCGGCATTGCCGCTTTGGCGTGCGGCGAATTCGCCGGTTGGCGGCCTTTCGCCGTCGCTTTAACGTGCGCGAGCAAGGCGCCGGATGCACCGGCGTCGAGAAATGGTTTCGCCTGTGCCGCGGTCAGCGAAAAATACCACGGCCGCGCCGAGCTTTTCAGCACGTCGAAATCGCCGCTCTTGGGTTTCGATAGGCTCCATGTTACCGCCTTACCGTCGGTATCCTTGATCGTCAACGCGAGCAAGGGTTGATTCAATTGCCAATCGGCTTGCGGGGCGGTGCCCAATACTTGGTCGACATGCACAGCGCCGATCGCACCGGTGAGCACGGCGACTTGGGCCTCGTCCACTGTCTTGTCGGCGGCTTTGCCTGGCGCCTGCCAGGGGCCCGCGACTTTGCCGGCGACGATTGGGCGCGTGAGAGTCAAGTGGTCGCGGTGCGCATTGCTGATGTCGATCTCGGACATTTTGCCCTCTGGCATCTGCAGCAAATCACCGTTGAACCAACTGCCGGCCGCGGTCGGCAGTGCGTATATTGGCAGATCGACGGTGTACACGGCCCGATCCCGGCCGGCGCGCGCGTCGGTCTTGCGCAGCCCCGCCGATTCGCCGAAGTACAGCGTCGCCAGCGTCTTACCGTGTTCGCTCAAGGTCACGCGCCGTGCGAAATCATCCTCGCCGACCTTGAAGCGAGCGAGCGCGGACTGCGTGTCGCCGATCGGCAGACCGCGCCGCAGCGACGTCAATTCGGTCAGCAATTGCGCGAGTTTCGCGCCGTCGGCCGGCATGTCGAAGTCGCTGTGCACTACCCAGGCGCCGTTCGTCTTGCGCAATTCGACCCGTGCCGCGTTTGCCGGCTGTCCGGCGGCGGCTCGCGTCTCGATGAGGATGCGGTCGGCGCTGTTCAGCGGCACCGTCACGAGCGGCGAATTCGGCAGGCGCGTCGCCAACGCGTCGCGACGCAACGCCATCGCGCCGGCGACGAGCAGCTGCACGCAGAAAATCACCGCCAATACCGGTATCCAACGTTGCATGACTCAGACCTCGGTCAACAATGCTAGATGACGCGCGGCCAGCCGCCGCCGCCGCCGCCTGGTCAGCGCCCAAATCAGCGCCAGTGCGCCGAGTGCCAGGGCGTAATTCAGATATTCCCAGAACTCTTCGGTCTGGCGGCTCATCGGCATCAAGGTGCGGGCAAAGCGGTCGCGGCTGCGTATGCCAAGCAGCCCCTGATCCTCGAGCGACCAGTCGACGAGGTTTTGCGCGAATTGCTGCGCCTTCAAATAGCGAGTGCCCAAAGTCTGACTGATCAGATTGCTGACCTCGTCGTCGAACATCGCACTCGAACCGATCAGGATCAGGCGCGCGTCGTCCGGCGAATGACCGATCACGCCGCTGATCGCGGGTTGCGGTGCGGGTGTCGCGGCCTCGAGCGGTGACGGCTTGCCTTTGAAAGCCGACTCGAACCGCCCCTGCAGCATGACCGCCAGGGCATGCGGAGCGGG
>JAYTQR010000027.1:0-8865 GCA_043746615.1 Gammaproteobacteria bacterium
GCCGACAACGTGCGCCGGATCGCCGGCATGCCGTTGTTTTTTCAGCCCGGCACGGCTTGGCGCTATAGCTATTCGTACGACGTCCTCGGCCGTCTGGTCGAGGTCGTGGCCGGCATGCCGTTCGCGCAATTTCTGAGCCAACGATTGTTCGTGCCCTTGCAAATGCACGCGACCGGATTTTATCTGCAGGATGGCGACGAAGCCTTGTTAGCGACGCCTTATCGTCACGACGGCGCGGGCGGCCTGCAAGCCGTTCACGCGAGGCGGGTGGACGATCCCAGCGACACCCGGCGCTGGCCGTCCGGCGGCGGCGGCCTGATTTCGACTGCGGGCGACTATCTGCGCTTCGCGCAGATGCTCGCGAACGGCGGCAGCCTCGATGGGCATCAATATCTATCGCCGGTCACGGTCGCGCTGATGACCGAGAATCACGTACCAAAAGACGCCGAGGAGCAGTTCTGGGGTTCGGACTCGGTCGGACTCGGCTATGGCCTCGGCGTCGGCGTCGAAATCGATACGCGGCACGCGCCGCAAGCGGGATTTTTGGGTGATTATGAATGGGGCGGATATTTCGATACGCATTGGCTCGTCAGTCCGCGCACCGGGATCGTCGCCGTGATGCTCGCGCAGGTCGTTCCGACCGCCAACCACGAAGCGCAACGCACGGACGTCGATTTTCGCGATTTACTGTTCGCATCGGTCAGCAGCCTCACGCCGCAGCGTGCAGCCGCGGGACATTGAGGTCGGCACGCGCCGCCTATGAACGTGCATCGGCATCGGCAGGGCGGCCGCGGCCGCCGGCTCGGCGGCAGCGGGATCCCGCAACTGCCGTGGCAAGAGGTCCACAATCCCTATGCGCCCATGGAGGTGCTGTCCTCGGATCAAGTCGAGGCCATCCACGAAACCTCGATCCGCATCCTCGAGGAGCTCGGCGTCGAGGTGCTGTCGCCGCGGGCGCTCGCGATATTCAAGGACGCCCATGCCGACGTCGATGTCGCGACGAGCACCGTGCGCCTCGATCGCGGCCTGGTCGCCAAGGCGCTCGCGACGGCGCCGGCCGCATTCGTGCTGACGCCGCGCAACGCGGATAAGCGGCTGATTCTCGGCGGCAACCACATCCACTTCGGCCTGGTCGCCGGTCCGCCCAATGTGCATGACTGCGAGCGCGGCCGCCGCGCGGGTAATTACCGGGACTATTGCGATTTCATCCGCCTCGCGCAGTTCTTCAACGCGATTCATTTGATCGGCAATCAGGTCTGTGCACCGGTCGAGCTGCCGGCCACGACACGTCATCTGGACACTTACCGCGCGAATCTCCTCTATTCCGACCAGGTGTTTCATTGTACGGCGATCGGCGCCGGCAGGGCGCTCGACGGCATTCGGATGATGGCGATCGCGCGCGGTATGAGCCTCGCCGAGATCGCGCCGAGTCCCGGCGTCATCACCATCATCTCGGTGAATAGTCCGCGTCGGTTCGATCAAGCCATGACCGAGGGCCTGATCGCGATGGCCGAACACGGCCAAGCGGTGGTGATCACGCCGTTCACGTTAATGGGCGCGATGGCCCCGGTGTCGCTCGCCGCCGCGCTCGCGCAGCAGCACGCCGAGGCGCTGTTCGGCGTCGTCCTCACGCAGCTGATCCGACCCGGCACACCGGTGATGTACGGCGCATTCACCTCGAACGTGGACATGCGCTCGGGCGCGCCGGCGTTCGGGACGCCGGAAAACGCCAAGGCGAATATCGCGAGCGGGCAGCTCGCGCGCCGCTGTCGGCTCCCGTACCGGACCTCCAATGCCAGCGCCTCGAACGCTGCCGACGCCCAGGGCGCTTATGAGACCGAGATGTCGCTGTGGGGCGCGATTCTCGGACATGGCAATCTCGTTTATCACGCCGCGGGGTGGCAGGAGGGCGGACTGACCGCGTCATTCGAGAAACTCGTGCTGGACGTCGAGATGCTGCAAATGATGATCGAGTTTCTGAAGCCGATCATCGTCGACGATCAGGAGCTCGGCTTCGAGGCGATCAAGGGCGTCAGGGCCGGAGGCCATTTTTTTGGCGAGCCGCACACGCTGCAGCGCTACGAACATGCATTCTATCAACCGCTGGTCTCGAACTGGCAGAATTACGAGACCTGGCGGCTCGGTGGCGGCAAGGACGCGACGCAGCGGGCGACCGAGATCTGGATCAGGGCGCTGCGGGAGTATCAGCAGCCGGTGATGGATCCCGCGATACAAGAGGCGCTGGATGAGTATGTGGTAAAGCGCCGCGCACAGATCGGCAGCGGTGAACCATGAGACGCGTGAAACTACCGCCGTCCGCGCAAACCCTGGATCCGGCCCACGGTACGGCCGTTGCAGGCATCGTGTACACCTGTCCGATGCATGCGCAGATTCGGCGCAACGCGCCCGGCGCTTGTCCGCTCTGCGGCATGGCGCTGGAGCCAGTCGGCGTCGCGGCGCCCGGCGCAGCCAATCCCGAGCTGCGCGACATGACGCGCCGCATGGTAATCGGCGCTGTATTCGCCGCACCGATACTGGTGTTGGAGATGGGCGGGCATATCCGCGGCCTGAATCTGCGCGCCGTTGTGCCTCCGGCCGTGTCGATGTGGATCCAGTTTGCATGCGGTACGCCGATCGTGCTGTGGGCCGGCTGGCCGTTCTTCGAGCGCGCGTGGGTGTCCGTGCAGAACCGCTCGCTGAACATGTTCAGCTTGATAGGCCTCGGCGTGGCATCGACCTATCTGTACAGCCTCGTGGCGACATTCGCGCCCGGCCTGTTCCCGGCGGGACTGCGGCAGGAAGGCGGTCTGATTCCGGTTTATTATGAAGCGGCCGCCGTGATCACGGTTCTCGTGCTGCTGGGTCAGGTGTTGGAGCTGCGCGCGCGCGAGCAAACTGGCAGCGCGATCCGCGCGCTGATGAATCTCACGCCGAAGAACGCGCGGCGTCTGCACGGCGATGGCACTGACGAGGAAATATCTCTGGATCGAGTTCAGGTCGGAGATCATCTGCGTGTACGGCCCGGAGAAGCGGTGCCTGTCGACGGATCGGTGGCGGATGGCCAGAGCGCGGTCGACGAATCGATGCTGACCGGCGAATCGCTGCCGGTTACGAAAACCGTGGGCGCCACGGTGATCGGCGGCACGATTAACGGCACTGGGGCGCTGACGATAACGGCCGAGAAGATCGGCGCCGAGATGCTGTTGTCTAGAATAGTGCAGATGGTTGCGGAAGCGCAGCGCAGCCGCGCTCCGATTCAGCGACTCGCCGACCTCGTCTCTGCCTGGTTCGTGCCGGCCGTGATCGCCGCCGCCGCTATGGCATTTACCACGTGGCTGATCTGGGGTCCGCCTCCGGCCCTCGCCTATGCGGTGGTTGCGGCGGTGTCGGTGCTGATCATTGCTTGTCCCTGTGCACTCGGACTTGCGACCCCGATGTCCATTATGGTGGGTGTCGGCAAGGGCGCGGCCGCCGGCGTCCTGATCAAGAATGCGGAAGCCCTCGAGCGCTTTGAGAAAGTCGATACCCTGGTCGTTGACAAGACCGGCACCTTGACCGAGGGAAAACCCCGCGTGGTGGCCATCGTGCCGGCGGCCGGTTTCGACGATGGCAGCGTGCTCGCGCTGGGCGCGAGCTTGGAGCGCTCCAGCCTACATCCGCTCGCCGCCGCTATCGTCGCCTGCGCCAAAGAGCGCGGTGTCGCGCTCCACGATGTCACGAATTTCGGCTCGATCACCGGCAAGGGGGTCGCCGGCGAGATATCCGGCCGGCGCGTCGCCGTGGGCAACGCCAATCTGCTGAGCGATCTCGGCATTAAGAGCGCCGAACTCGCGACGCGCGCAGATGCCTTGCGGCGAGACGGTGCAACTGTGATATTCGTGGCAGCCGATGATCGGCCGGCCGGCCTCATCGCGGTCGCCGATCCGATCAAGTCGACTACGCCGGCGGCACTTGCAAACCTGAGGCGCGAGGGCGTGCGAATCATCATGTTGACCGGCGATAACCGCACCACGGCGCAAGTCGTTGCCGCCAAACTCGGCATCGACGCTGTGGAAGCCGAAGTGCTGCCCGAGCAAAAGTACGCCGTCGTACGGCGATTGCGCGGCGAGGGCCGAGTGGTCGCGATGGCCGGCGATGGCGTCAATGACGCGCCGGCGCTTGCGCAGGCCGATGTCGGCATCGCAATGGGCACGGGAACCGATGTCGCGATGCAAAGTGCCGGCATCACCTTGGTCAAGGGGGACCTCGCCGGAATTGTACGAGCCCGGGCGTTGAGTCGGGCGACGATGCGGAATATCCGGCAGAATTTGCTTCTGGCCTTCGTTTACAACGCCGTCGGCATACCGCTCGCTGCGGGCGCGTTGTACCCCGCATTCGGATTACTTCTCAGTCCGAGCATCGCGGCCGCCGCAATGAGTTTGAGTTCCGTTTCGGTCATCGGCAACGCGCTGCGGCTGCGGGCCGCGCATATTTGAAGGCGCTGCCGCTCGGCCTGCCCGCGGTGCAACGAGCTGCGCATCGGTGTTCGGTAACCATTGTGTTAAAATGCCGCACTATGCGCAGCCGCTCCCTGTTCCATCGCCGCCGCCACGTTCAGTGCCTGGCCGGTCTGCTGTTGTGCTTGCTGACGCAGCAGCTGGCGATCGCGGCACAGGTCTGCGCAGGACCTGCGCCGATGATTGGCTGCGCGATGACGATGCCGTCGAACGAAACCTCGCAGCCAGGCGGCACAGATCAGCGAAGCTGCGTCAGCCATTGCACGGCGCAGGCATCGGCACCGAGCGATGCGCATGCGTTGAACGCGCCGGCGAGCCCATGGGTCGCGCTGCCGCTCGCAATTTCCGCGGTCCACCCCCAACGGCCAGTCCACGCCGCGATCGCATCTCGCTATCCGCTGCGCCCTCCACCGAGGTCGCATGCCCTGTTGTTCTGCTCACTGCTGATCTAGCGCGCCTCGACATCGATCGAGGTACCGCGCTGCGCGTGCACGCGCGGACGGTTTTGCTGGATCTCTGGAGTGAGTCGCCATGTGTTTTAGCCCATTCGCCCGCAGCGTTTGCGCCCCGCTGCTGCTTTTGTTCTTCAGTGCGGCGCCGGCACTGGCGGCACGAGGGGCCGACGCGCCCTTGACGCTACCGGCCGCCGTCCGCCGCGGCGTCGCGAGTGCGCCGCTCGTCATGGCCCGCGGCGACGACGTCGATGCGATGCGCGAGGAGGCGGACCGAGCCGGCCGTCTGCCGGATCCGTCGCTGACGCTCGGCCTCACCAACTATCCGGTTACCCACCCCGGCGCCTTTAGCTTGCGTGCCGATCCGATGACCATGCGCGCGGTCGGCATCACACAAGCAATCCCCTCGCAGGCCTCGCGCGCTGCCGAGCGGCGCCTAGCAGACGCCAATATCGAGGCGGCGACGGCGGATCGCGTCGCGAGCGTGCAGAGCGCGCAGGTGCGCATCGCGGATGCGTGGATCGGCGTGTGGGCGCAACGGCAACAGCGCACGCTGCTTTTGGCACTGCGGGATGAGAGCGTCCTCGCGGTCGATATCGCCAAGGGGCGTCTGCGCGGCGGCGATGGTAGCGCGACCGATGCGCTGGCCGCGCAGGCTGAGCGCCTGACGCTCGATAATCGCCTGGATGCGAACGATGCCGCGCTCAACGCCGCGCAAGCAAGCCTGCAACGCTGGCTCGGCGATTCGGTTCCACCGCTGGCGGCCGCGCCGGATTTCGCGCAGCTGCCGTTGAATCCCGCGGTGATAGAGCGCTTGGTCGACCGGCAGGCGCCGATGCAAGTCTGGCGGGCACGCGAACAAGTGGCCGACGCTGCGCTGGCCGAAGCACGTGCGGCCAAGCATCCGAATTGGAGTGTTGCGGTTTCGTACGGGTATCGAGCGCCGGGGCTTTCCGACATGGTCATGGTCGAAGTCGGCGTCAGTCTGCCGCTGTTCACCCGCAACCGCCAAGACCCCGACATCAGCGCCGAGCACGCCGCGTGGCGCGCGGTGCAGGCGGCACATGAGGACGCACGCCGCGCGCAACAAGAGGCCGTCGCCGGCACCGTCGCCGCTTGGCAAGGCTGGGGGCGGCAAATCGACCGCGATCGCGACACGCTGCTGCCGCTCGCGCGCGACCGGACACGCACGGCTCTGGCGGCCTATCGCGGCGGCGGGAAGCTGCAGCCCTGGCTCGAGGCGCGGCGCGACGAAATTCAATTGCGCCTGAGCTATGCGGACGCGCTCGCCGCGCGGGCGCAGCAGTGGGCGGCGCTTGCTTACCTCGTGCCGTCAACGGAGCAGACGCCATGAAGCGCTTACGGATGACCCTAGGAGCAGCGCTTGCGGCCCTCGTGCTGCTCGCAGTCGGCTACCTCGGGGGCCGCCACGCGTCGCACCCCGCCGGACTGAGTGCGGCGGCTCGCGGCTCTGCGCGCCCGGTCAAAAAAGTGCAGTATTGGTACGACCCGATGGTCCCGCTGCAACATTTCGATCATCCAGGGTTCTCGCCGATGGGTATGCGGATGGTGCCGAAGTTCGCCGATCACGGCACGGCCGGCGCCGTTGTGCGCATCGATCCGCGCACCGTCGACAACCTCGGTGTCCGCACGGCCATCGTCGCCCGACGCGTCCTGGCGCGGGATCTGCGCGTGCCCGCGACGCTGAGCTGGGATCTGCGCGCTGCCCGCACGGTCAGCGCGCGCGCCGACGGCATCGTGCAGCGGCTCGACGTGCGTGCGCCGTTCACGGTCGTGCGCGCCGGCCAGCCGCTCGCCGAGCTGCTCGCTCCCGCTTGGAACAGCGCCGTCGATGAATACAAGGCGCTGCGCCATGCGCATTCACCCGCCGCACTGGCCTTGCGCGCCGCGGCACGCGCACGGCTCCGGGTCCTCGGTTTGACCGAGAGCGATATTCGCGCGGCAGTGCATAGTCGCGGTGCGGTGTTCACGGTCACGCTGCGCGCGCCGCGGGCGGGCATCGTCGCGACGGTCGAGGTTCGCGAGGGTCAGCGCGTCAATGCCGGCCAGACGCTAATGACTTTGAACGGGCTTGCTACCGTTTGGGTGGAGGCCGACTTGCCGCAAGCCGAAGTCGCCGGCGTCATCGCCGGCACGCCGGTCACGGCGATGGTCGACGCCGAGCCCGGGCGCGTTTTCCATGGACGGGTCGAGCAACTCCTGCCGCAGGTCGATGCGGTCAGCCGCACGCAACGTGCGCGAATCGTACTCGACAATCCCGCGCGCAGGCTCGCACCAGGCATGTTCGCGACGGTCACCTTGCATCCCGCGGTCGGCACCGCAGTACCGGTCGTGCCGGATGAGTCCTTGATCGCCACTGGAAATGCGGCCAGAATTATCGTCACCGACGGTGCCGGACATTTCCGCGCGGTCGCGGTTCAGGTCGGCCGATCAGCCGGCGGCTACACTGCGATTCTGCACGGCTTGCAGGGCGGTGAGCGGATCGTGGTGTCCGGTCAGTTCCTGATCGATTCCGAGGCCAACCTGTCGGGTGCGCTCGGGCGCTTATGATCGCCGCCTTGATCCGCTGGTCGATCGCGCATCGGGTCAGTGTTCTGGTCGGCGCACTGGTGTTGGCGCTCGCCGGGCTATGGTCGATCGTGCACACGCCCATCGATGCATTCCCGGACCTGTCCGATACCGAAGTGATCATCCGTACGAGCTGGCCGGGACAATCGCCGCAAATCGTCGAAGACCAGTTGACGTATCCGCTCGCGACGACGATGCAGTCGGTCCCCGGCGCCAAGACCGTGCGCGGTTATTCGTTTTTCGGCGACTCGTATGTTTACGTGCTGTTCGAGGACAACACCGATCTGTACTGGGCGCGCTCGCGTGTGCTGGAGTATCTGAGCGAGGCGCGTGCGGAGTTGCCGCCGGATGTCAACCCGACGCTCGGTCCCGATGCCACTGGCCTCGGCTGGATCTACGAATACGCGCTGATCGACCCTAGCGGCGGACACGACCTCGGCCAGCTTCGCAGCCTGCAGGACTGGTTTTTGCGCTATCAACTGAAGACAGTCCCGGACATCGCCGAGGTCGCCTCGCTCGGCGGCATGGAGCGCGCATGGCAGATCGTGCCGGACCCCGCGAAGCTCGCGGCCCATAATATAACCATCGCGCAGCTGATCGCGGCGATCCGCAGCGCCAACGGTGCGAGCGGCGGGTCGGTGATCGAACAGGGTGAGGCGGAGCTGATGGTGCGCAGCGTCGGCTATCTGCATAGCGAGAGTGATTTCGGCGCGGTGCCCGTCATCACGAGCGCCAATGGCGTGCCCGTGTTGTTGCGCGATATCGCGGCCATACGACGCGGACCCACCTTGCGCCGCGGCATCGCCGAGCTCGACGGGCAAGGCGAGGTCGCGGGCGGCGTGATCATCTTGCGCTCGGGCAAGAATGCGCGCACGGCCATCGAAGCGGTGAAGGCGAAACTCCAAGAACTCGAGCGCAGCCTGCCGCCGGGCGTCGAGATCGTGCCGACTTATGATCGTTCGCAGCTGATCGACGCCTCGGTCGACAATTTACGCGACAAGTTGCTCGAGGAATTCATCGTCATCGCCCTGGTCTGCGTGCTGTTCCTGTGGCACTTGCGCTCATCACTGGTCGCCGTGCTGACCTTGCCGCTCGGCGTACTCGCCGCCTTCATCGTCATGCATCTGCAAGGCGTGACCGCAAACATCATGTCGCTGAGCGGGATCGCGATCGCGATCGGCGCGATGGTCGATGCCGCAATCGTCATGATCGAGAATGCCCACAAGCATCTCGAGCATTGGCGCGACGCGCACGATGGTAACGCGCCGCCCAGCGCCGACCGCTGGCAGCTGATCGGCGCGGCGGCGGAGGAGGTCGGCCCGGCGCTG
>JAYTQR010000028.1:0-1561 GCA_043746615.1 Gammaproteobacteria bacterium
TACGTCCTCGACCCGTCGCACACCTATCCAAGCTTCGAAGCGGACCACATGGGCGGATTGTCGGTATGGCGCGGCAAATTCAACGCGAGCGCAGGCAAAGTCGTGTATGACAAGGCCGCGAAATCCGGCACCATCGACGTGACGGTGGAGATGAATTCCATCGATTTCGGCATGCCGAAATTGAACGAACACGCCAAGTCGGCGGAGATTTTCGACGTCGCCAAATATCCCACTGCGACCTTCAGCGGCAAGTTCACGAAATTCAACGGCGAGTCGCCGGCCGAAGCCCAGGGCACCTTGAACATGCACGGCGTGAGCAAGCCGGTGACCCTGACGATCAACTCGTTTTTGTGCAAGCCCAATCCCATGAGCAAGAAGGAAGTGTGCGGAGCGGACGCTTCCGCCATGTTCAACCGCAGCGACTTCGGGGTCAATTTCGGCGATAAATACGGCTTCAAACAGGAGGTGAAGCTTCAGATCCAAGTCGAGGGCAGCCCTGCGGCCGGCACGCCGATCGGCTGATGTTGCCGAATTCGCCGCGCGGCCTCAGGCGCGCGGCGCTGCGCGGCGCTGCGGCCACATGCGCTTGAGCACGCCGTCGCGCCGTACAAAAAGGTGCCACAGAGCCGCGAGCGCGTGAACGCCCGCGATCGCGAACAGCGCGTAGGCGCGATATCCGTGGACATACTCGGTGGGGGTGGAACACCGCGCGGTTCGATTTCACTCCAAAATCGACCCCAGGCTCGACCCCGCCCCCAGCCTTGACACCCCGCGCCTTTGCGGTACAAAGAGGTCCGATGTCCGCGACCGACTCAGGCGAGATTGCAAGCGTTGCCGATACCGCTCTCTGGGTCGCGAACCTGCGGGGAGAGGAAACGGCGCGCGCCGACGCCGTGTTTCACGATCCGCTGTCAGCGCTGCTCGCCGGGGAACGCGGCCGCAAGATCACGGCATCCATGCCGCGCTCGGCGCTGGTCGCATGGAGCATTGCGTTGCGCACCTCGGCGATCGATGCGCTGTTGGCGCGCGCGGTGACGGCGGGAATCGATTGCGTCGTCAATTTGGGCGCCGGGTTCGATACGCGGCCCTACCGTTTGCCGCTGCCGGCAGCCCTGCGCTGGATCGAGATCGACTTCCCGCAAATCATCGAAGCGAAAGATTCCGCACTGCGCACGCACGCACCTGCGTGCCGCGTCGAGCGCGTGCCGATGAATCTTTTGGACCGCGAGGCCCGCAACGGTTTTTTTGCAGCGCTGGCGCCGCAGACCAAAAACACGCTGCTGCTTGCCGAGGGGGTGATTCCCTATTTCTCCAATATCGACGCGGCCGCTCTGGCGAGTGACATCCTGGCGATCTCTCCCTTTCGGCATTGGATCATGGATTTCGACAACGCCGGCAAGCGGCCGATGCCGCGCGCCTGGGAGAAGCGCCTGGCCGCGGCGCCGTTCTTGTTTCAGGTGGCCGACTGGTTCGATTACTTCAAACGATTCGGCTGGCGTCCTCACGAGGTCGTCACGACCGCCGAACAGTCCGAAAGGCTGCACAGGCCATATCCCCTGGT
>JAYTQR010000029.1:0-3213 GCA_043746615.1 Gammaproteobacteria bacterium
CACTGCGGCCTCGCAACGCGAATCGCAGCAACCGCGACAGCGTCTGCCGCGCGTGCTGCGAATGATCGATGTCCAGCGCGGCCGCGATTGCCGCGGAAAATAGCACTTCGCCGGCGCGTGCGTGCCCACAGAGCCGCGCCGCGACGTTGACGGTAGCGCCGACCATCGTCGCGGCTTGACGGTCCGGCGGGCCGATGAATCCCACGGCCACTTCGCCCAAATGGATGCCGACGTCGATGCCGAATCCCGCCATCAGGCCGTCGCCGGCGACGTGAAAGATCCGGCCCCGAAGCGCATCGGTCGCGCCGGCAAGTAGGTCGAACAATTCATTCAGCAAGGATAGGATGCGTCCGGGCGGCAGTACACCGCAGTCATTGCGTCGCCGATGCAGCATTTTGGGCGCCGATCCCTGACTTTGATTACGAGTCTGCCCCTGGCATTATGCAGGGAGCGTTCGCGCGATGCTAACCATTTCGGCGGCGGCTACTCGCCCCCGGCGCTATTTAGCCGTGCATACAGCGTCCAAATCGAAATCACGAACGCCGCACCCCCCAGCCACGCGGCGGCGCCGGCAAAGCCGTCGCCGACCACAGCGAGCGGCGCCGGCCGGCCGGAAATTACCACGCCGGCCGCAATCAACACGCCGACCAGGCTTTCGCCAACGATCATGCCGGAGGCGAGCAGGACGCCCGATTGCTTGCGTCCAGCAGGGTCGGTACGACGCTCGGCGTGCCGCTCGAAGAGCCATCCGGCGATCGCGCCGAGGACGACCATCAACGTCGTCGAGGTCGGCAGGTAGATGCCGAGCCCCACCGCGAGGGGCGGCAATTGCGCCGGAGTACGCCGCTTCAAGGTTTCGTCCAGCACGATCATTATGGCGCCGATCAGCACGCCGGCGCCGATCAACTGCCAGTCGAGGTTGCCTTCAATGACACCCTGTGCGAGCGAAGAGATCAACGCTGCCTGTGGCGCCGCCAATGCGCGCGAGGGATCGACACCGCGCGTGCCGGCGAAGCCGTAGGCGTGATTCAGCAAATTAAGCACCGGCGGAATGATCGCGGCGCCCGCGACCACGCCGACGAGCAACGCGACCTGCTGCCGCCATGGGGTGGCATCGACGAGCTGTCCGGTCTTCAGATCTTGCAGATTGTCGTTCGAAATCGTCGCTGCGGCGAACACCACGGCCGTCACGAACAACGCAAAGGCGACCAGCGCCGGCTGCGCGGCGGCCGGCAACCACGGTTTGACGCCGAGCGCGAGCAACAGCGCGGCGCCGATGACGACCAAAATACCGACGCCCGACAACGGGCTGTTCGAGGCGCCGATCAACCCGGCCATATAGCCGCACACCGCCGCGACGAAAAAACTCATCAGCGCGATATAGGCGACGCCGCCGAGGGCGAGTACTGCCGCCACGCTCGACAAGCCACTCGCCGAGCTCAATGAACTCAACAGCCAGCCGAGGGGCAGCAGGCAGAGCACGGTGACCGCCGCGACAATGCCGATCGGGATGTCCCGTTCGGTCCGCGGCAGAACGTCGGCGCGGCCGCCCCTGCGCAGGCGCGCGGCAACGATCGCCGAACGCAAACCGGCGGCCACGGGTTTCACCAGCGTGATCAGCGTCCAGAGCGCAGCGGCGCCGATCGCACCGGCACCGACGAAACGCACTTGCTGGCTCCACACCGATTGTGCAACGTCGGCGGCCACGCCTGCGAGCGGGTGCAGATTCGACAGGTACGGCACGGCGCCGAGCCAGGCGATGGCGACTCCGGCCAGGATCGCGATGCCCACCCACAATCCGACCAAATGACCGACCGCGAACAATGCAAACGACAAATTGAAATCGAATCCGGTCGCGCCGTTGTGCCGCCCGACACGCAGGTATTGCGCGATGTCGCTCGCGAATATGCGCGTCGCGGCGATCACGGCAAAGGCCGCCGAGGCCGCCGCACCGACGAGGATGGCCCGGAAGCCCGCGCGGTTGGCCGCCGCCGCGGCCGTGCCGCCCGCGCCTGCACCGCGGCCACCGACGGTGAGAACTTGCGCGCACGCGACGCCTTCGGGGTAGGGCAGATTGGAATTGGTCACGAGCGCACGGCGCAGTGGGATCGAATACATCACGCCGAGCACCCCGCCCAATACGCAGATCGTGAACGAGACACCGTACGGAAAACCGTTCCACCAGCCGATCATGACCAATCCGGGCAGCACGAAAATGATTGCAGACAGCGTTCCGGCGGCCGATGCGACTGTCTGCACGATATTGTTCTCTTGGACCGTCGACCCTTTGAACGCGCGCAGGATCGCCATCGAGATGACGGCGGCCGGGATCGACGTGGCAAAAGTGAGTCCGGCCTTCAGACCGAAATATACGTTAGCCGCGGTGAACAGCAACGTAACCAATATCCCGAGCAGCAGCGCGCGCATCGACAGTTCGGTGCGCGGTTCCGGCTGGGGTTGCCGCGGCGAAATTTTGCTTGCCATCTAACCTCGCATCGCGGCAGCTCGGCAGCGCCGGGCGGCATCGGCAGAGCCGTGCAGCGGCTGTGCGTACTGGCTCACAAATTTAACAATATTCGCGTTGCCGGAAGCATCCGCCGCATTGCCGGAAGTAAATTGTGATCCAGGCCCTCTCAAGATCCGTCGCTTTCCATAACGCTATCGAGTGTTGCCGCGACGCGGCCGCGAGGATCCCCCTCACCGGCTGCGACGCTCGCCCGGATGCTCGAGGCGGCACAGCGAATGAGGGACGGCAAAATTGGCGCACTTAGCACGAAAAAGTCAAGCCGACACGGCCGAAGCCGATTGCCAGACCCCACGCCCGCGGTCGGCCGATAAGGTGCCGGTGTTTCTGGTGACCGACGATGACACGCTGTGGGCGCAGCTCGGCACCGGATTGGATCAGGAATTCGCGCTGACGCAGGTCGATTCGATCGACGAACTGCACGCCACCGTGCGCGCCGGCGCTGCTGCGATCATTCTCTGGGACGCCCGCGATCAATTGGACCGCGTGGCCGGGCTATCGCACCTGCAGCGGCACTCGCCGCGATTGGCGCTCGTCGCGCTGGACGTCGCGGCTCGCGCGGACGCGTGGCAGTTGCCGTTGAAGCATCGTCAAATTGCCGCTTTTGTGAATATGCCGATCGATACGGCGCTGTTGTCGGCTGCGCTCGCGAGTGCGCGCGAAGAACTACAGGCGCGTACCGCGCTGCT
>JAYTQR010000030.1:0-7949 GCA_043746615.1 Gammaproteobacteria bacterium
TACTGGATCACCGACGCGTTGGAGCAGGACGGTTTGCCCGACGGCAAATACCGCGGCGGCATACCCGGGCGCTTGTGGGCATTGGACGGCGCGGAGTCGCGGCGGCAGTGGCTCGCGGCCTGGCGGGACCGTGCCGCGCGCGTCGAGACCCTGGCCAGGCGGCTGCGCACGCAACCGATCCGGCTGGACACCGGCAGTTCATTGGAGCAGGCGCTCGAGCCGTCGCTGCGGGCGCCGCAGATTGCGGCATGAACGCGAATTGGCTGACGCAGTTAGCGCCTGAACTGCCGCCCGCACCGCCGGGCTGGTGGCCGCCCGCGCCCGGCTGGTGGGCTCTGGGCGCAACCGTTTTGTTGATCGTCGCCGGCGCGATCGTCTGGTCGCGCTATCCGCGCCGCCGGCTGCGCCGCACGGCGCTAGGCGAATTGCGGCGCATTCGCGCCAACGAGCCCGACGTCGTGCTCAACGCTCGCGCGATCCAGAATCTGTTGCGCCGCTACGCGCTCGCGGTATTCGGCCGCGATGGCGTCGCGCGCCTGCACGGCGACGCCTGGCTGCGCTTCCTCGCTGCCCGCGGCGGCGATCGGCTCAACGGCGCGATCGGCCAATCGCTGCTGCGCGCATGCTTCGGCGGCACACTGCCCGATGACCGCCATGAGGATCGCGACGCGTGGTTCATGGCCGCGGAGCATTTTCTGCGGCGCGCGCGGCCGCGGCGGGAGCCGCCGTCGTGATTCATCTGGCGTGGCCGTGGATGGCGGTGTTGTTGCCATTGCCCTGGCTGCATTACCGGCTGCGCCGCGCC
This sequence comes from Gammaproteobacteria bacterium, assembly GCA_043746615.1. Lineage (GTDB taxonomy): Bacteria > Pseudomonadota > Gammaproteobacteria > Steroidobacterales > Steroidobacteraceae > Bog-1198. The sequence goes on from JAYTQR010000030.1 coordinate 806, forward strand.
GCACAGCCCGGCGGCGCGGCGCTATTCCTGCCATTTGCGGCCGCGATCACCGCCAACCTGTCGGCGTTGACGGCGGGCGGCGCGCTGCGCCGTGGACTGTTTGCGCTGCTGTGGGTCTTGCTGATTTTGGCGGCGATGCGTCCGCAATGGTTGGGCGAGCCGGTGCCGGCGCCCACGTCCGGGCGGCGAATCCTTCTTGCGGTCGATGTCTCCGGATCCATGGCGACCGAGGACATGGCCAACAGCGCGAGCCGCCTGCAAGTGGTCCAGCAGGTCGCGGGGCGTTTCATCGACGGGCGGAGCGGTGATCAAGTCGGTTTGATCCTGTTCGGAACGCAGCCGTACCTCCAAGCACCGGTCACGGCCGATCTGCAGACCGTGCATCGGTTCCTCGACGACGCGGTCGTCGGCGTCGCGGGCACCGAGACCGCGATCGGCGATGCAATCGGCTTGGCGATCAAGCGGCTGCGCGACGCGAACCCTGCGGGCCACGCCGCCGCCTCGCATCACACCGTGTTGATTCTGCTGACGGACGGGCAAAGCAATGCCGGCAGCCTCGATCCGTTGCAGGCCGCGCGCTTTGCGAAACAAGTCGGTTTGCGGATCTACACGATCGGCGTCGGCGCGGCCGGCGGCGGGCTTTTCGGTCTCGGCGGCAACAATGATCTCGACGAGACTACGCTGAGGGCGATCGCGAAAATCACCGGTGGAGAGTATTTCCGCGCCACCGATGCCAACGCGCTGGAGCGGGTCTATCGGCGGATCGATGCGATCGAGCCGGCCGCCGGCCGCAAGCAATGGCTGCGGCCGACCGCCGAATGGTTTTTCTATCCGCTCGCGGCGGCGCTCATGTTGAGCATTCCCGCGGCGGTGTTGGGAGCGCGCGGATGGACCTGAGCGATCTCAACGCCCTGCATTTCCTGCACCCAGCGTGGCTTTTCACGATACCGCCGTTGCTGGCCGCGGCCGGATGGTTCCTATGGCGACAACGGCGCACCGGTAGCTGGGCACAAGTCGTCGAGCCCGCCCTCTTGTCCGCGTTGCGTTTGCAGGACGGCAACCGCAAGAGTTCACCGTGGGTGCTGATCGGAATTGGGTGGGCGGTGGCGGCACTCGCGCTCGCGGGACCCACGTGGCAGCGTGTCGCGAGCGTGGCGTTTCGCGCACCCGCCGATTGGGTCATTTTGCTGGATCTGTCGCCGTCGATGGGCGCCCAGGATTTGACGCCCGATCGCACGACGCGCGCGCATTACGCGATCGAAGATCTGTTGCGCGCCGCGCAGGATGCGCGCGTCGCCTTGATCGTCTTCGCCGGCGAGGATCATGTCGTCGTGCCGCTGACGAGCGATGTCGCGACGATCAGGGCGCTGCTGCAGCCGCTGACACCCAGCATCATGCCGGAGCACGGACACGAGCTCGCACCGGCGCTCGATCAAGCCGCCTCGTTGTTGAATCAGGCGGCCAGCCGCGATGGCAAGGTCATCGTGCTTACCGACGGTTTTGACGATCCGACTCAAGCGCTGGCAGCGGCGCAGCATCTGCAAAGCCAAGGCGCCGAGGTCGACGTCGTCGGCGTCGGCACCACGAGCGGCGCACCGGAACCGGACGGCAGCGGCGGCTTCGTCCGCGACGCGGCGGGGCATATCGTCGTCGCGAAGTTGCCCGTGGATTTGCTGAATCGTCTCAGTGCTACGGGCGGCGGCCGTTACTGGTCCATCGACGCCGTCGGGGCGTTGATCGCGACGCTGCACGCCGAACACGACAATCGGCTCGATCAATACAGCGTAGCGACGCGGCTGCGCATCGACACCTGGCGCAACGAAGGATTTTGGCTCGTGCCGGTGCTGTTGCTGCTCGCCGCCTTGTTGGCGCGCCGGGGTTGGTTATGAAGGGGCGCCTGCTGCTATTGATCCTCGCCGGTGCGAGCCTGAACGCCTACGGCACGAGTTGGCCGGACTTATGGTCGCGCCCGGATCAACGCGCGCAGGCCTTGCTCGATGCCGGTCATCCCGCCGCTGCCATACCGCTGTTCACGGACCCGCAGCGCAAAGCCTACGCGCAGATCGAGGCGGGACAATTCGACAGGCCGCGAAACGACTGCAGCCGTTCGCCGATCCACTGTCCGAGTACAACCGCGGCAATGCGCTGGCCCGCGCCGGCGCATTGCCGGCGGCATTGGCGGCGTACGCTGCGGCGTTGAAGCGCGCACCGCCGCGCTCCGGCTTGTATCGGGACGCTCGCCATAACCGCGACTTGGTTGCGCGGCAACTGCAGTCGCAGAAATCGCCTGGCAATAACGCGCAAGGCAAGAACGGCCATGGCCAAGGATCCGCCAAGAAGGGTCAGGGTCAACAGCAAGGTCAGGGTCAACAGCAAGGCCATGGTCGACAGCAAGGTCAGGGTCGACAGCAAGGTCAGGGTCAAAGTCAAGGTTCGCAGCAGGCAGGTCCGCAGAATCAACGGCCCGGTCAATCCCCACAGAGCGGAGCGCACTCTCAGGCGCCGCACCGTTCGCAACAAGCCCAATACCAGCCTCAGGCGGCACCGCAGGCCCGATCCTCAGCGGCTACCCGAGCTCGAACGCAACAAGCGGCGCAGCAGCTGGCGACAAACGCGGCGCAGAACGCCAACGGCGATGTCAACGCGGCCGAGGCGAAGCGTGACGCGGCCGCCGCGCTCCATTCGGCCCCGCTCGATCGGTCCGCCGACAGGCAAGCGCCGGCCGCACCGCGCCGCCCGCCATCAGAGCGGACGATGGCGCTCGATCAGTGGCTGCGTTGGATACCCGATGATCCGTCGGGTCTGCTGCGGCGGAAATTCATGATCGAGCATCTGCTGAAAGAGCAGGCCGCGCAACCATGAGCCTACTGCGCGCAGCCGCCGTGCTGGTGTTGTTTTCGGTCGGGGCGGCAGCGCACGCCGCGGTCCGCGCTGCGCTCGACAACTCGCAGATCGGTCGCAGCGATACGGTGCAATTGACGCTGACTCGTGACGGTCAAACCGATGCCCAGCCGGACCTGGCGCCCTTGAAACAAGATTTCGATGTGCTGTCGGTCAGCCGCAGCAGCAATGTGCAAATCATCGACGGCAGTATGTCGTCGCAAACGCAAGCGCAAATCGTCCTGTCGCCGAAACACGTCGGCCGTTTGGCTATCGCGCCGATAGCGTGGGGCGGCGAGACGAGCCCTGCGCTGACATTGACCGTGAGCGGCGCCGGCGGCGGCAAGCCGGCGCAAGGCGCCACGCCGGCAGGCGAGGTGTTTCTGACCACCACCGTCGATCAGAGAAATCCGTACGTGCAGGCGGCGGTCAGCGTTGCGGTCAGCGTTTATTCGAGTGTGGAGTTGTATCAGGCGAGCCTGGTTTTCCCCGCCAGCAACGACGTCTTGGTGCAGCTAGACGGCGGCGATCAACACCATACGGAGATACGCAACGGCCAGCAATACGATGTCGTCACGCGCAATTACCTGATGTTCCCGCAGAAGAGCGGCGAATTGCGCGTAGCGGGGGCGGTGCTGGCGGGTCAAATCCCGGTCCGCCTGCGCAACACTCCGTTCAGCAGCGATCCGTTTGCGAATTTCTTCGGTGCAGCGAACGGCACGATGACCGGTACGAAGCCGATCCGCGTGCGCGGTCATCCGATCTTCCTGGATGTGCGTCCGCGGCCGGCGGCCGCCGGTGCCGGCCCGTGGCTGCCGGCCGCGAACCTCCGTTTGACCAGTCGGTGGCAGTCGGATGGGCAACACGTCCATGCGGGGGATCCGATCAGTCTGGACCTGCATCTGCAGGCCGACGGATTGACCGCCGCGCAGTTGCCGGATTTATCGTCGATGCTATCGCTGCCGCCCGGAATCAAAGCGTATCCGGATCAGGCCAAACTGCACAATGTGTTCGGCGCCGAATCGGTCACCGGCAGCCGTGATCAGAGCATCGCGCTGATCGCCGATCGCGCTGGCCGGGTGGTCGTGCCGGCATTGCATCTGTCGTGGTGGGATACGAAATCTGATCGGGCGCGCGAGGTGGATTTGCCGGCCCAGCGGCTCGACATATTGCCCGCGGTCGGCGCTGCCGCTGCCGCCGCGGCGTTATCCGCGGCCCCGGCCGCACCGCGCGCGCCGGCGTCGGCTGCGGCCAGGTCGGCGCTATCGCCGCCAGCGCCGGCCCTGCGCGGATTACGCGGCAGCGATGGACGTTGGGTCCTCATCAGCGCCGCGCTCGGGTTGCTGTGGCTCGCAACGCTGATCGCCTGGCGGTTGTCGCGGCTGCGCACACCTAGCGCTATTCCTGCACCGGACGCGGACGCGGGTCGGCACAACATGGCCGCTGGCGGCCGCGCCGCGGCGGCGGCGGCCCTTGCGCAGGGCCGAAGCAATGCGCCGAATGCGGCGAGCGCACCCGTCGATGCCGCGCGCGCACGGCGTCAATTTCACGATGCCTGCCGCCGCAACGATGCACCGGCGGCGCACCGCTGGCTGCTCGCGTGGGCGGCATCGGCATGGCCGGGTCCGGCGCCTAGCGGGCTCACCGCGTTCGCGAAGCGTCTCGGGGATCCGCAGCTCGATGCAAGCCTCGGCGCGCTGGACCGCGCGTGCTACGCCGGCGGCGCGTGGAACGGCGCCGGGCTCGCCGAAGCACTCAAAGTGTTGCCGCGCACGCACGCGCGGGCCAAGGCGAACGCCGCCGGCATCGCGCCTTTATATCCTTGACGGATGCCATCGCCTGGCGCTCCCGCGGCGCCGTTCGCGCGGCGCGGCCGGATCAACTGGCACTCTCGGCGCTGTAGCGGGCAAGCAGCCCGGTGCGCACCGCGCGCCGGTAGACACGGCCGTAGAAGTACGCGGCGAGCAGCAATTCGACCAGTGCGATCGCCGCGCCGCGCAGCAATAGGCCGGACGACGCCGGCTGTCCAGCGAGCACGCTGCGCATCCCTTCGAATACGTACGAAGGCGGCACACACTGCGCGAGCCGCTGCATCCACTGCGGCAGTGTCGCGAGCGGATAGAATACCGCGGCGAAAGGCGCGAGCACGGCCGGCAGCGGCCACAACAGCCACTCGGAAGCAGGTCCGTGGCGCAGGACGATCGCACTGCCAAAAATCCCCAGCGTCACGCCGAAGACGAACAGCACCAGTAGAAAAGCGCCGAGCACCGCGCCCATCGCCAGAAAATGCAAGCCGAACACCGCCGTCGCCAACAACAGCATGACGGCGAGGCCGAGGCTGCTGGTCAGCACGCTCGTCAGTACGAGTCCGGCGACGTACTCGGAAATCGACAACGGCGAGGCGAACAGATTCAGGAAATTTCGCGACCAGACGTCTTCGAGGAAGGCCGTGGTGACGCCCTGCATGATTCGTGTGCAGAAATCCCACATCAGCACGGCGCCGAGCAAGGTCGGCACGAAATTCATGCCGCTGCCGCTGACCGAGTTGAGGTAGCGGGTGATGAACCCCCACAGCACGATGTCGATTGCGACCCAGGTGATCATCGGAAACAGGCGCACCGGGCTGCCGCGCAATAAATACACTTGACGCAGTACGATGCCGGCGATCGGCCGCAGCTTCATCGCGGCATCTCCGCCGGCGCCGCCAGGGGCTCGCGCGCGACGCGGATGAACAATTCCTCCAGCGTCGCGGCACCGTGCTCGCGCGGCAAGTCGCGCGGGTCCCCGGCCAGCAGGATCTTGCCGTGCGACAACAACAGCACGCGATCGCAAACCGCTTCGACCTCCAGCATGTTGTGCGAGGTCCAAAGGATGCCGCAGCGCCGGTCCGTCGCGAGACTCCTGATCTTTTGCCGGATGATCTGCGCCGCGGAAGGATCGAGCGATGCGGTCGGCTCATCCAGCAGCAATAGTTGCGGCCGGTTCAGCAGCGCTTTGGCGAGCGCCGCGCGCGTCTGTTCTCCCGAGGACAACAAACCGCATTTCGTCTTGCGCAAATGCGCCAAATCGAATTCCGCGATTAATTCCTCGACCCGCGCGCGCAGCGCCGTCACGCCGTACAGCAGACCGAAGAATCGCAAGTTCTCCGTCACCGTCAGATTGCCTGGCAACGCCGCGTATACGGCCGCGAAATTCGTTCTGGACAGAGCGAGACGCCGCTCCTTCGCCAATTGAATTTGGCCGATCCGCACCTCGCCGCCCGTCGGCTCCAGCAAACCCAGGAGCATATTGATCGTCGTCGTCTTGCCTGCGCCGTTCGGTCCCAACAAGCCGACGATCTCGCCGCGTGCGACTTCGAACGACACGTCGTTGAGCGCCTCGACCGCACCGTAGCGCTTGCGCAAATTGCGCACCCGCAACGCGACTGTGTCGGGAGCGATGTCGGGGTCCGTCAGGTGCATTGTGGGTCTGCCGCGAACTGTGGACCGCGCAGTGTAATCGAAAACCACGCGCCGATCGGTTTCGGTCTTTCTGGACGAATTCGCAGCTTTAGCGCGTTTTCACGGCGCCGCCGCCCTCGCAGACTGGTCCCACGCAATTCGCGTTACGGTCAGAGTCGACACAGCCATCGAGGAGAACGTCAATGAACAGTTTCACGGTCATCGCAGTGGGCAATCTCGCTAAGAATCCGGAACTCGCCGTCAAAGGCGACGTTTCATACACGAGGATATGTCTGGTCGGCAACGACTACGCCGGCAAGGACGAGGACGGCAAGGTGCGCGAGGCAGCGACCAGCGTCTGGTTCGTGGCGTTCGAAACGCTCGGCGAAGTGATCGCCAAGAATGCACGCAAGGGCGATCAACTGATCGTGCACGCGCAAATTCGGGCGAACAATTGGACCGACCGCGACGGCGAGAAGCAATACGATCATTCCTTCGTCATCCAAAGCTTCAAGTTCGGCGCGCCGGGACGCGCAAAGCGCGAGGAGCTGGCGCGGCGCGACGAGCGCGACCTCGGCGCGCTCGAGACGGAGGCGTAAATTCCGAGATATACCCTCTTGCATCGACCCATCGCATTCTCCAAAAATAAGGAGTTTCAGCATGTTCGATTCATCCACCCAATTGCAATGCGCGCGGCGCAGCGCGTTTGCGACCGGTCTGATCACCATACTCGTAATAGGCACGCCGCAGTTCGCGTACGCGCAGGCTTCGCCGTTCATGACCGGCGCGACCTCGCTGCAAACCAACATTCTCGCGTGGTTGAC
>JAYTQR010000031.1:0-2382 GCA_043746615.1 Gammaproteobacteria bacterium
TACGATTATTAGTGATATTCGCTAATTATTTGGCATTAGGACGAGAAATATGAATATTGACCGCTTTGATGCGCGCATCCTGGCCGCGTTGCAGCACGACGGGCGAATGGCGGTGATCAAACTCGCCGAATCGATCGGATTGTCGCCCACTCCCTGCGCCCGCCGCATCAAGGTGATGGAAACCAACGGCGTCATCGACAGCTACGCCGCGGTCCTCAATCCGCACGCGATCGGGCTCGGCATACTGGCCGTCGTACAAGTCAAGCTCACCGAGCACACCGATGAAACCGTCGCCCGGTTCGAACGCGAAATCGCACTGCTGGACGAAGTCACGAACTGTTATGCCATCACGGGTTCGTACGATTTTATTTTGCAGGTATATGCCACGGACCTCGAATCACTGAGCAGCGTGGTGCTGAAGAAACTCGTACGGATACCTAACTTGCGCGATCTGCAGTCCAGCGTCGTGCTGGATACCGTGAAGAGATCCACGCGGCTGCCGCTGGCGCACTTGCTGGCTTAAGGCGGCCGGCTGTTGCGCTCCTGCGCCGCCGCCGGCCGGCCGCGTCCGCACTCCTATTGACAGCTGCGACTACGCCTCCCTACGATGATCGTTCCGCCGTTCGATCAAGGCAAGCCGACATGACGACCACCGCGGCGCCGGCATCCGGCGCGCAAGGCCCGCAGCAGCAGCCAGCGCAGCAGCCGGGTGATCTATGGGAAAATCCGCTCGGCACCGACGGCTTCGAGTTCGTCGAGTACACGGCGCCCGACACCGCGGCCCTCGGCGCGTTGTTCGAATCGATGGGCTTCAGCCGCGTCGCGCGGCACCGCTCCAAAGACGTCTCGCTGTATCGCCAGGGCAGCATCAATTTCATCGTCAATGCGGAGCCGAACAGCCTCGCGCAGCGCTTCGCGCGCGAACACGGCCCGAGCGCCTGCGCAATGGCCTTTCGCGTCAAGGACGCGGCGCAAGCGTTGCGCGCCGCCCTCGCCGCCGGCGCGCACGAGGTCAAAGGCACGATCGGTCCGATGGAATTGAATATTCCGGCGATCGAGGGGATCGGCGGCAGTCTGATTTATCTCGTCGACCGGTATACGAGTCCGACGATCTACGACATCGATTTTCGCTTCGAGAGTGGCGCCGACCACCGACCGAGCGGTGTCGGCCTCGTCGACATCGATCATTTGACGCACAATGTCGCCAAAGGCCGCATGGATTATTTCTATGACTTCTACCATCGCGTGTTCAATTTTCGCGAGCAGCAATATTTCGATATCACCGGTGAATATACCGGCTTGACCAGCCGCGCTCTGTCGGCGCCGTGCGGCAAGATCCGCATTCCGATCAACGAATCGAAGTTCGAGGCCGGCGGCGGCCAACTCGACCAGATCCAGGAATTCATCGAGCAGTATCACGGCGAGGGCATACAGCACGTGGCATTGCGCACCGACGACATCCTCGGCACCTGGGACCGGCTGCACGCCAACCGGCTGCCGTTCATGTCGCCGCCGCCGGACGCGTATTACGAGATGCTCGAGGAACGTTTGCCCGGCCATGGGCAACCGCTCGCGGAACTGCGCAAGCGTGGAATATTGCTCGATGGCAAGAACCGCCGCTACCTATTGCAGATATTCACGCAGACTTTGATCGGTCCGATCTTCTTCGAGATCATCGACCGCCGCGGCGACGACGGCTTCGGCCAGGGCAATTTCCGCGCGCTGTTCGTCAGCATGGAGCGCGATCAGTTGCGCCGCGGGATCTTGCAAGCGCCGCCTAAACCGTAGCGCCGGTCAAGGAACGGACAAATACGGGAACCCGGCGATCGAGCGCGGCTTGGCGATGTGAAAGCCCTGCGCGAAGCCGATGCCGAGGCGGCCGAGTTCGGCCAAGGTTTCCTTCGATTCGACGCGCTCGGCGATCGTGTGAATGCCCATCGCCTTGCCGACGTGGCTGATCGCCTCGACCATGCTGCGATCCACCGGATCGCGCGTCACGTTCTCGATGAACTGGCCGTCGATCTTCAGATAATCGACCGGCAACGTCTTCAGGTACATGAACGAGGACAAGCCGCTGCCGAAATCGTCGAGCGAAAAATAACAACCGCGCGTCTTCAGCTCGCGCATGAAATACACGACGTTGTCGAGATTGGCGATCGCCGCGGTCTCGGTGATCTCGAAACAAATCGCCCCGGCCGCCAGATTGGCGCCGGACAGCTGCGCGATCAAGTATTCGAGAAAGCGCTCGTCGTTGAGCGAATTGCCGGACAGATTCACGGCGATCGTATACGGCTTGACGCCGGAGCCGTTGCGGTGCACGACGCGGTCCAGCGCGGTTCGAACGACCCATCGATCGATCGACGGCATGATGTTGTAGCGCTC
>JAYTQR010000032.1:0-1848 GCA_043746615.1 Gammaproteobacteria bacterium
CGCTCGTCGAATACGTCGAGCACGGGATGCGCGCTCATTGCGGCTTCGGCGGGCGCGGCCTCATGCATGGCCGCGGACTCGGTCAGCATCGGCAGATCCAATACCGGCACATCGTCGAAATCCGCCGTCCTGATACTGAGCGGCTCGAGCGGCGGCACACCCCACTGCGGCGCTGAGCCGTGAGGCGCCGGCGGTGACGGTGGTGACGGTGGTGGTTTGTTGTCGCCGGCGGTCTCGCGCAATTCGGCGTGGTCTTGCGCTTGGCCGGATTTACGCGTGCCGCGCCACCAGATGCCAGCGATCAGTAGCAGGCCCAATCCCAACAGTATCCAACGGAGTTCGGCCACGCGCGACCACTCCTCACATTGCGGCCATGCGCACGGCCTCGTCGACGTCGACCGTCACCAGGCGGGATACACCCGGCTCGTTCATCGTAACGCCGACAAGTTGCGAGGCCAATTCCATCGTGCTCTTGTTGTGCGTGATGAATATGAATTGCACGCTCTGCGACATGTCACGCACGATCTCGCAGAAGCGCCCTACGTTGTTCTCGTCGAGCGGGGCATCGACCTCGTCGAGCAGACAAAAAGGCGCGGGATTGAGATCGAAAATCGCGAATACCAGCGCGACTGCAGTCAATGCCTTCTCGCCTCCCGACAGCTGGCTGATTGTGCTGTTGCGCTTGCCGGGCGGCCGGGCCATCACCGATACGCCCGCCGCCGACGAATCCTCGCCGGTCAATTCCAGATACGCATGGCCGCCGCCGAACAAGCGTGGAAATTTCTCCTTGAGCCCGGCGTTGACACGATCGAACGTATCCTGAAAACGCGTGCGCGTTTCGCGGTCGATCTTGCGCATCGCCGTCTCCAACGTGTCCAGCGCGTCGGTCAAATCCTGGTATTGCTTATCCAGATATTCCTTGCGTTCGGACTGTTCCTTGAATTCATCGATAGCCGCCAGGTTCACTTGGCCCAAGCGTTCAATTTTCAGGGCCGTCTCCTGCAGGGCGGACTCCCAGGCGGCGACGTTCGCCGGCGGCGTCAGCGAAGCGACCAGCGTCTCGTACACGAACGCGGTCGCGGCGAACTGTTCTGCGATACTCTCGCGCCGTACGCGCACTTGCTCGGCCGCGAGACGCGCCTCTTCCAGCGAGCGCCGCGCATCCTCGACGCGCTGTTCGGCGGACGAGCGTGCCTCGTCGCGTTCGCGCAGCTGCGCCTCGAGCCCGTCCGCCGCTAGCCTCGCGGCCCGCATTTCATTCTCGACCTGTGTGCGCTGCTGCAGCGCCTGTTCGAGCTCGCCCTGCATTGCGTGCAGCGGCGCGTCCCCGTCGGCGAGCTGCGCCGCGAGTTCATCGCGCCGCTGCAGCAGGCCCTCGAGCTGCTTCTCGAGCCGCATCAGCGTCGCGCCGAGCGATGCATGCGCGGAGCGGCGCGACTCGACCAGCACGGCGAGGGCGCGTGCGGCTTGCTGTGTGGCTTCGGCCGCGCCGCGAGCCGACGTCAAATCGGCGCGTAAGCGCTCTCTTTGCGCCTCCAGCACCAGGCGCCGCGGTTCGAGCGCAGCCAAGGCCTCGATGGCCTGCGCCATGCGGGCGCGCGCCGCCCGCAATTCGAGTTCGGTACGCTGCAGTTCGGTGCGCAAGTCGGCGAGCGCCGACTCGAGCTGAGCCAAGTGTCGCGCGGCATCCTGCGTGCGTGCCTCGGCCGTTTCCAGCGCCGCGCGCCGCTCCAGCTGTTCCCGATGCAGGCGGTTGACCTCGCTTTGCGCACGCTCGCGCCGATCTTCCCTTTCGCGTACGCGCTCGCGAGTCGCGCTCAACTGCCGCTCCGATTCGCCCAAGTGCGC